>NZ_ABHJ01000013.1:0-35269 GCF_000171895.1 Hydrogenivirga sp. 128-5-R1-1 | reverse complement strand
CTGTCAAATGGTTCAGCAAGGACAAAGGGTACGGGTTTATTACCCGTGACGACAACGAAGGTGACGTATTCGTCCACTTCACAGCTATACAGAAAGAAGGTTTCAAGACCCTTGAACAGGGACAGAGGGTAGAGTTTGAGATTGAAGAAGATGCCAAAGGTCCCAGGGCAAAGAACGTCGTAATTCTCAACGGTCAGTAAAGGGCAAGCTCCCTCAGAATACGCAACTTATGGGATTCCCCCCACGCAGGGGGGATCTCTTTATCTCCAATACTCAACCCGACGGGGTGACCCATATCCATCAGCTTTATCGTAAGGTAGGTAAGTTTAGATAACCTTTCCTCAATACCACCATCAACCATTTCCAGCGTAAGGATCACCGGTTCTCTCTCCTCATCAAGCATCTCCCTGACGAGTAGTTTTTCCCTTTTGGCGGTAAGCTTCCAGTGAATAAGTTTCATAGGCTCCCCTGAGTACTCCTTAACACCCCTGAACTCCTCATAGCCCTTAGTGGAGCTGGGGTAGGGTGAGCTGCCTTCCTCGTGGGTTCCGCCGCCGGCCACTTTGAGATTAGCCGGGATCGGTGCCGGGAAAACGGTGAGCTTCACCTTTGCGGTCACATACATAGACCTGACAAACATACCGAGGGGAAAGTCAGAGCTTACGGTAAGCCTGACCTCTTCTACCTGCCCCCTTCTTTCAAAGAAAAGGTTCAGGACGGACTCCCTGTCCTGCGAGTCTATCAGGGGGAATAGGGTCTCTCCTGAACCCGAGGACACTCTTATGAGAAAGGAGGGCATTATTCCTCTTTTTCTGGCAACGACCCTGAAGGGTGCCCCCCGTTGGGCAAAAACTTCCGGCGGAGGTATCAGGCTCAGCTCTATACCCTTGAGGTTCACGATGGAGCTGACACCCGATATGAGCATTAGGGAGAGCATGGAGGATACTATTATGTAAAGCAGGTTGTTCCCCGTGTTTGCGGCGGCTACGCCGAGAAATACCGTTACCCCTATGAATATGGCACCCGACCTCTTTACCTTGACCTTCATCTCTTCTTAACCAGATTATCGCCCAGTATGTTGAAGGCGAGTATTGTAAGGAATATAGCCATGCCCGGAGACAGCATCCAGGGGAATGAGGAGAGGACGTTCGTGTTCCTCACCTCCGATAACATGTTCCCCCAGCTTGGCTCGGGCTCCTGAATGCCAAGACCCAGAAGACTCAGCGCAGCCTCGCCCAGTATGTAGGCAGGGATTGAGAGAGTAGCAGAAACTATAAGGTAGTAGTAGGTGTTGGGTAGTATGTGCTTCCTGAGTATCCTGAAAGTCCCTGCACCGTAGGTCTTTGCAGCTAAGACGAACTCCTTCTCCCTTATGGAGAGAACCATACCCCTGACCACCCGTGCGAGACCAGCCCACCCAAGGAGGGAGAGTATGAAGACTATCATCAGAAATATCTGACCGCTTGAGAGCTCCAGAGGGAAGACAGCCCTAAGTGAGAGAAGTAGGTAGAAGGTGGGTATGGACATTAGAACCTCAACGAGTCTCATTGTTAACGTGTCCACCTTTCCCCCAAAGTAGCCTGAGATACCCCCCACTACGGCGCCTATGAAGAAGGTTACGAGAGTCCCTATTATCCCCACTCCGAGGGAGTACCTCGCCCCGTAGAGGAGCCTTGAGAAAACGTCCCTCCCCAGCTTGTCACCTCCCAGGAGGTAGAGCCTGCAGGGTTTTTCCACGCCCACGAGCTTGAAACCGAACTCCGTCTTTGTGAAGAACCTTAGCCGACAGGAAACTTTACTGTTCTCCTCGTAAACCTTGAAGAGGGGGTCTTTGAGCTCGTAAAAGTTCACGTATGGGAATACGAGCCTGCCGTCCTTGAGAAGGTGCACCCTGGTGGGCGGGTGATAGGGCTTCTTCCTGTTCTGGAGGTCGTAGGGATAGGGGGCTATGAAGTCCGCAAGGAGAGCTGATATGAATAGCAAGGCTATCAGAGAAACAGAGAACTTGACCCCGGAGTTCATGCTTCTCTAACTGATTATATCCTCTTCAATAACTCTCCTGAGCAGCTCTTCCTTCCTCAAACGCAGGGCTTCTGGACCGGAGAGGAACACTCCGAAGGTTCTCAGTATCCTGTCGTCAACGAGGATCCCTCCCCTGTTGCCCTCAAGCCTCTTTATCACCTGCTTTGCCTCCCTCTCAACGCGCTTGGTGTCCCCTCCGTACCTGTCCCTTTCAAGGACTTCTTTCAGTTTATCCTCAAGACCGCCCTCAAGGGCGGTGTTTAAATACTCAATAAACTCAGAGGTTTTACCGCCTAAAGGCGGTGGCTTCAGACCCTCTTCGTGCAGGACTCTCTTAAGGAGGTTAGCCCTTATGTGACCTATACCCTTTATACCGCCGAGAGCAGAGAACTCTTCCGTCAGCCCGTACTTTACCGAGTGGGCTACCCTGAGTATCTCCTCGTTGCTCCAGGAGATATCCCCGAAGCTCCTTATATCAAGGAGGATTCTGAGAAGATGGAGGGCATCCGTCCCGAGGTAGGAGAACTCTCCCGGTGGGTGCTGGACGTTGCGGTACTTGAAGGTTAGCCCCTCTATGTAGAAGAGAAACTGGTGGGTGTTGTCCGCAAAGCACTCCCCACCGCAAGGTGCTAACTTGCTCCTTACGTAGAACTCGTCCTCGGGGAAGGTCTCACCCCTCTTGACGAACTCGTAGAGTCCCTCAAAACGCTTCACGAACAGGAGAGGTCTGATAACCACGAGCTTCTCAAGACCGACGACCTTCCTTCTCAGGAACTCCTCGTAGTTTATGGGCGACATTCCCGACCTTATGCAGAAGAGAGCCTTGTCGGAGAGCCTGCCCTTCTCTATGTATCCCGTTTCCTCAAGCCACTCGTATATGTCGTCAATGAGAGGGTCTCTGGAGTATTCCTTCAGAGAGAATGTCCTCTTCAGGAATTTGCGGAAGTTCCTCCCTTCGTAAAGAAAGCCTATGAGAACGAAGAGGCTCAGAATCTTCTCAAGCTCCTCGCTAAGCTCACCCTCCCTGACCTTCCTCTGAAGGTAGGGTGAGAATTCCTCCTCAAGACTCCTTTCAAGCTCACTTTCAAGGGTGTGGGGCTTTGCCCCGTAGGGCAGTATGTAGGAGTAGCCCCTCTCCTTTATCCCGAGCCTTCCAGCCCTTCCCTCCATCTGGAGTATGTCAAGCTGGGAGGGAAAGACCTTCCACCTGCCCTCCCTCCTGTCGTAGAAGGCTCTAACCCCAATCATGACCGTATCGGCGGGTAGGTTCACCCCGTAGGCGAGAGTGTGGGTCGCCACGAGGACAGGAAGCTCACCCTTTCTGAAAGACCTCTCTATCTCCTCCCTCTCCTCCCTCGGTATGTCCGCGTTGTGGAAGGCGAGCTCAACCTCCTCCCTCTCCTCCTTGTCAAAGGGCACCGTCTCGTTCATTATTCCTATCTTCTCCCTGTTGGCGATCTCAAGAACCTTCCAGCCCACATTCTTCTTGTGGACGAAGAGTATCACCTGCTCGTCCGGTCTCTTGAGCTCGTACAGGGCTGTCAGGAGCTTGCTGGCGAGCCTCTCGTCCTGCTCCTTAGCTTTGACGAACTCCCTGAACTCCGTAAGGGGTATGACCTTCCTCTCAAGGGGGACGGGTCTCCAGAGGGACTCTATGAAGAGCTCCGTCTTTATCCACTTTGCCAGCTCTATGCTCCCGGGGAGGGTCGCAGAAAGACCGAGCATCTCCACTCCCTTCTCAATGAGGTGGGTTACTATTTCCTCCAGAACCCAGCCCCTTGAACCTATGAGGTGGTGAATCTCGTCTATCACTATGCTCTCAGCCTCGGTAGCCCATGGGAGCTTGTTCCTGAGGGCGAGGGCGAGGTTCTCGTAGGTAGAGACGAGGATGTCGGAGTGTTCCCTCCTGTAGAGCTCTATTATGTCCCCGGTCCTCATATCAACCTTCTTACCGAAGAGTTTTCTCAGCTCAACCGCCTTCTCGTAGACGAGGGACTTGGTGGGTGCGGTGTATATTCTCCTTCCCTTTTTATCCTTCATGAACATGAAGGCTATGAGGCTCTTTCCTGCAGAGGTTGGTGCGGTCACGAGAGCGTTCCCTTTTCTGTACTTTTTAAAGAACAACGTTTGTATGGGGTTGAGTAGTTCGTAAGGGACTCTCTCTCCCAGCTCCTTCCCTTCCGCAAGGCTTTCCTCTTTCGGTCTTCCCGCGGGTGTCTTGTATACCAGCTTCCCACCCGGAGGGTCTATACTGAACTCTGAGTTCTCAAGGACGAGGTAGTGTTTCATATAGGGGTAATTATAAGGTCAGGGACAGCCAGTCCCGTCGGTTTCTACGTACCGCCCGAGGCAGGCGTCAAAGCAGAAGCCCCAGCCGTTTAGCAGTGCGTGGACACCGTGTATCCTGTAGCTCTCTCCGCCATCGCAGGCTGGCACCTTCTCGTAAGTTATGGACACGTTCTTGGAGACCGATACCGCTCCGGTGAGGGTGTTAGTCCCGTCGGTGAGGTCGCAAACAGCTGGACCGTATCCTGAGGCGGGGCAGGTCATTGAGTTTGGAAGAGTTTTGAACTCATTAATAAATAACTCAATAGATCCCACAGCGTTATGCACATCGTAAATTACGGAAGTTCTAAATGCTTTCTTAGTGTGTGCACTATATGAGTATATAGATATAGTTATCAGTAAACCTATTATGCTGAAAGCGACCAAAACTTCTATTAAAGAAAAGCCCGCTTTAGCTAAGAAATAGCTTTTATTCATACCCGCTAACAGCCTTATAAATTACTATATAAGGAAAAGCATCATACACCCTGTCAAAGTATTTAAAATCACGACCTATAATAAAAGCCTGAAACATAAAGGTGTTTATTATGTTATAACTCACTACTATCTCATAATATTTGTCTTTGTATTTAATCAAGAAAAGTATTAGATCATCAGGTTTTATATGTGTAGTATCTATTTCTTTTACTGGTTTGATCATGCCTTTATCCCTATTCACAAACAAGAAACCTTTGAACCAGCTATCATTTCTGAGTGTGTAATTTTCGCTATCAATAAAAACAACATTCATGCATCCAACTGAGTTGTTTTTCGCACTATACACGCATTCATTTATTGGTGACAGATTAAATTTTGAAAAAGAATCTAAGTAGAAAGAGCCCAGACCTATTAAAATAGGTAAGGATAAGTCTCTATTGACAAGCACTACATACACCGGGTTATTTAACTTGAGATTTTGATAGGATATCACATCCTCTAAAAATTCTTTGTATGTTTTATTTCTGTATTTGAAGTGTAAACCCCTCTGATTAGTTACGTATGAAACGATTTTGCGAGATAGATTCTCATCGTAACTCACAAAAGATTTCGCTACAGCAAATGTTTTGACGTAATGCCAATTTGCATTATCAATATAAACACTTCTGTCGGATAAGTATCTAATGATATGACCGTAGTCCCACCAGCTCCATATATACGCATCTTGTTCTGTATTCTCCTGTAACCAAAGCCCAGCTTTATAAAACTCACCTGATATAGTAGGCTTGTTGGATACAAGAGCTATACTTGGTGAGAAACCAGCAGATATAGTGATCAAAATAAACAATGATTTTATTATAGTTTTATTCAAAAGCGAAAATCTTTCAGATAAAAATTCATGTATCTTATACACAGTATAACCAAACCCTATTCCTAAGAAAGGTCCTAAATATATCAGCATCCTGTTTCCCGCAAAGAAAACTAAAAAACCCATAGCTATAATGGGCAAAATTGCAATTACTGCATACCTATATTTTCTGAACATAAGTATTAAACCAATTGTGCCAGCCATAATAACGTACTCATTTGTCATATAAGACAGCTTAGTTATATCTACATCGTTAAGCTCAGAAACATAAGTAGCCATATTTAAGGGAACAAAAGAAGCAGTCTTTTCAAAGACACGAGACATAATCAGTCCATAAGCTGATTTAAAGCCTTGTATAAACGCTTCTAAGCCAGCAATAATACTGAATATACTCAACTGTACACCAATTAACCTTTTATTCTCTTTAAAAAATAGAAAAACGATATACATCCATATAAACAGGAAAACAAAAAATGGTTTAGGATACCACCACATAAAAACTTTAAAAAATAGCCCTGCCAATACAGTATATGCGATGGTTCTATAAATACCTTTTGAGTTTAAGCTAAGCCAAACTAAACCCAATGTCATAAACAAGAAAAACAATATTAGAAAATCTGTATCATACCTACCAAATTTAGTCCTTGTCCAGTAAATCAGGTTAAAAACGCCAACCATATATGCTCCTACGGAAACATATAAGGCGCTGGTTTTATCCATAAAGCTGTTTATCCATGCATGCAAGGGAATTATAAATAGTAAACTCAGCACAGGGGGTAACAAAGCTATAAAAAAATGTATGTTTAAACCAGATATGCTACTTAACCAACCTGGCAGTAATACTATTAACTGTTCACTATTTTCTATAGTAAAATCAGGCACATTACGCTTGTAGTTGATATACACACCTTTATTCTTCCCTTCATAGTTATCTATAGCCAGCTCAGCATAGTAATAACAGTCAAAGCACGTTAAGTAGTTTTCTCCTATCCTGCTTAAATCGGATGTTGATATCCTGTATAAAGCTGTTAAAAATATTAAAAACGAAAGAAAAAGAATAGCTCTCATACAGACTAATTAAAGGAGCCGAGCCTGGCCCGGCTCCTTTAAAATTAATTACTACAGTTTATAACCGCTGCGGACGTACCAGAAGCACTAACTGTCGCATTGCAAGTTACACTAAATGTTCGCCCGGTTGCAGAGACAGTGTAAGAAGTTGCATTAGAGGCATTAACTGTAATACTTGAAACGGGACCACCCTCAAACTTGTCACATATGGTATCAGTGACATTACTCGATGTTATATCAAAGCTCACGTTTTCAGCATACTGTGCCTCTATCTCTGTAATACAGTTTCTGACCGCACTCTCAACCGCTGCCCTTTCAGCATTCTTCCTATACTTGTTGAACTGCGGTATCGCTATCGCTGCCAGTATGGCTATGATGGCTACGACGACGAGGAGTTCAATCAGGGTGAAACCCTTCTCCCGGTTGAGCTTCCTTGCCTCTGCAAAGGCTTGGTAAAGGTCTCTCATGATGCACACCTCCTATAGGTTTTGTTTACATTATACTTTCCATCGTGAAATTTGTGTGAAAGTTTCGTGAAAACTTCTAAAATATTGGGTCATGGAAAGCAAACACACCTTTGAAGACCTCCTCAAGGTTATGGAGGAACTGAGGGAAAAGTGTCCTTGGGACAGAGAGCAGACCCACGAGAGCCTTAAAAAATACCTCATAGAGGAAGCCTACGAGGTCTTGGATGCCATAGACTCCAAAGACTACGAGAAGCTCAAGGAAGAGCTGGGAGACCTGCTACTCCAACCCGTGTTTCACGCCCAGATAGCCAAGGAAAGAGGGAGTTTTGATATAAACGACGTCATAGACACCCTCGTAGAGAAGCTCATAGAGAGGCACCCCCACGTCTTCGGAGATGCAGACGCCGAGGAAGTACTCAAGAACTGGGACAAGAAGAAGAAAGAGAAGAGGGAAAGCGTCTTTGAAGGCATACCCAAGCACCTACCCGCACTGATGCGGTCTCAGAAATTGCAGGACAGGGCGAGTCAGGTAGGTTTTGACTTCACGGACATATCTCAGGTCTTTGAGAAGATAGAGGAGGAGATAGCGGAGCTAAAAGAGTCCCTTGAAAAAAACGACAGAGAGAACATAAGACACGAGATAGGAGACATACTCACCGCTGTGGTAGAGTTGGCAAGATTCGTGGGAGTTGATGCGGAGACCGCCCTTCAGGAGGCTAACGACCGCTTCGTGAGAAGGTTCGGCTACATAGAGAAGAGGGCAAAGGAGATGGGCAAAGACCTTGAGGACATGAGTCTTGAGGAAATGGACAAGTTCTGGGAGGAGGGCAAGAGAAGGTTAGAGGGCGGTTGAAAGATCACGATAGCTGTAAACCAAATTGATCTCTCTGGAGGTTATATCCTCAAAGAACCTCTGACCTATGCGACCCAAGGAGTGGGCACCCAGCAGGACTATAGCCAAATCACCATTGGTTATGTTTTGAAGATTTTTGTTCAGTATGTCCGTTACCTGTTCTAAGGACACCCCCGTTCCATCCTGAAGGGTGTCTGCAGGAATTCCTAACAGGTCTTTTGCGTTCATATCACCGGCCAATAAAACTGAGGACTTCTCCTCCCTGAACTCTGATTTCAGTGTAGCGTCTATACGGTTCTCAAGGAGATCCTTCTCGTATTTCCTCTCCACCACAAAGGTAGGGTGGGTGTAGCCCTTGAACTCCTCAAGAGGTTTGTCTTCCAGCTTGTCAACCAGTTCTATCCTGACGAACTGCTTGTTAAGGTAAAGGGTATCGCCTACCACCCTCTCAACGTCAGTTCTCACCTTCCCCCTTATGGACTGGGAGTAGGGCTTTACGAGGGAGGGTATAGCCTTTCCTTTGATCCATACGCCACCCTCAAGCAGGTGCCACCCTAAGAAGGGAAACTCGTACTCCTTTACGGGAAGACCCAGCCTTTGGGCGATGGTTCTGACCTCTTTTATGAACCAGAGCTCTTCCTTTGAACCCGGTCTCCTGCCCTTTGATGAGAAGAGATCCCAGACGGAGTCTTCTCCCTTTTGCCGGAAGAGTCCGTATATGCAACCGCAATAGTCCTGCTGGTATATCTCGTTCTCCCTTGTGAGCCTGAACATCTCTTGAGTTCCCCCACCCTTTCGGTAGTTGACCGCAAGGAAGTTTATCCCATAGCGCTCTGCGGTCTTCTGACCGCTCTCTTTTAGCTGATCAAACCTCTTTTTGGGACTCATCAGGAGGGTGGTGGTGAGCGTATCGCAGCCCAAGTCCTTGGCTAACTTGGCTGAGCGTTCCAATCTGAAGTCAAAGCACACGGAACACCTTTTCCCTCTTTCTGGCTCTTTCTCCAAACCCTTGACACTCTTGAGCCAGTCCTCCACGTCGTACTCGCCTTCTATGAGCTTTATGCCCAGCTTATCGCAGGCTCTTTTGGTCTCCACAAAGCGGAGCTTGTACTCCTCGTAAGGGTGTATGTTCGGGTCGTAGAAGAAGCCTATGAGATCGGAGTCAGGGTTGTCCTCTCTGAGTCTCTCAAGGAAGTAAAGGGCGTCCGGCGCACAGCATATATGGACGAGGAGCTTCTTCATAGGGAAAGTTTACTGCTCTGGCTTCTTGGCTGGTATGATATCCTCCAGCTTCATGACCTTGCGTTTAGGCACGCTGACTATAGCCTTGCGCAGGTCGTCGCCCTCGTAAACCTTTGATAGCTCCGTCTGTATGAACTCAAAGAGCTGGTCTATCTGCTTTTGAAGCTCCTCAAGCTGTTCCTTCATGTTCAGGATTATATCCACGCCTGCAAGGTTAACTCCGAGCTCCCTCGTCAGAAAGAGTATGAACTCAAGCCTCTGAAGGTCTTCGTCCGAGTAAAGGCGGGTGTTCCCCTCGGTTCTGGAGGGCTTGAGAAGACCCTCCCTTTCGTAAAGCCTGAGGGTCTGAGGGTGTATGTCGTACATCCTCGCAACGACCCCTATGGTGTATAGTCCCTTCTTCCTCATGGCTATCACCTCTCCCTGATTCTTTCAGGTTCTGGGAGGAGCTCCTTCAGCTCCTTTAGAAGTTTCTCTACCTTCTTACCGTCCTTGAATACCTTTTCAAGGACACCGATCTTGGGCACCTCTATGTTAGCCCTTACGTACATATCGCCCTTTCCACCGCCTTTGAGACGGGGCATGCCGTACCCGCTCACCTTTATGAGCTCTCCGTGCTGGGTTCCGGGCGGTATCTTCACCTTAACCTTCTCACCGGATATGGTGGGAACCTCTATCTCGGTGCCTAAGACAGCCTCAGGGTAGGTGAGGTTGACGTCCACGTAAAGGTCGTCTCCCTTCCTCTGAAATACCTTGTGGGGCTTGACCTTAACCTGTATGTATAGGTTGCCGGGGGGTCCCCCAAACCTGCCTGCATGACCCTTTCCTTCAACGACGAGTTTAGAGCCTGTATCCACTCCCGGAGGGATCCTGACCTTTATGGACTCTCTCTTCCTTACAGTCCCACGCCCTCCGCAGGCTTTGCACGGCTCGTAAACGACCCCTTCACCGTGGCAGGTAGGGCAGGTCTGAGCTATGGTCATGAAGAACTGTCTCTGAACCACCTGCCCGCTTCCACCGCAGGTAGGGCAGGTCTTTACACCCTTGCTCTGGTCGTAACCCATGCCCCTGCAGGCTTCACACTCAACCTCCCTGTCCACATCCACGTTTATGGTCGTTCCCCTGTAGGCGTCCTCAAGGGATACCTCCACAGTTCTGTATATGTCCTCACCACGGGTTGGTCTGTGTCTCGTCCTCCTTCTGCCGCGGGTGGCACTCTCAAAGATGCTTCCAAATATGTCCTCAAAGAATCCCCCTCTTCCACCGAACACCTCGTTAAGGAGCTCCTCAAGGCTCGGTATGTTCTGCTGGTATGCCTGTTCCTGAGCTCCCATACCTTCAAAGGCTGCGTGTCCGTAGGTGTCGTAGAGCTTCCTCTTTTCCGGATCAGAAAGAACCTGGTAGGCTTCGTTTATCTCCTTGAACTTCTCCTGGGCGTCCGGGTCTTTGTTTATGTCAGGGTGATACTTCCTCGCGAGCCTCCTGAAAGCCTTCTTTATCTCCTCCTGACTTGCGCTCCTTGGCACGCCGAGCACTTCGTAGTAATCCCTCTTTGTGGAAGGCATTTATAAACCTCCTATCAGCCTTTCTCCTTTGTTATTAAGATAAAAGTTGAGTAATATTATGTCAAGTTTGTGTCCCCTCGGGGATTATGAGCCTTTCGGGTTTTAATATACCGCTCTCCACCCTTCCAACACCCACGAAGGTATCGTCTATGTATATGGTAACACTTCCCTCCTCAGTCTTGTCCTTCAACAGGACGGGGTTCCCGTTCAGGATCTTCTTCCCGTTGAAGAAGTCTAAGCTGACCTTCGGTAGGAAGGAGAAGGCTTCCTCAAGGGAGAGCACATACTCCCACGGCTCTTCAGAGCTCAAGAACTCCTCCAAACTGACGGCGTCTCCCAGAGAGAAAGGTCCTACCGAGAGCCTCGTGAGCTCCTTCACAACAGCCCCTGTTCCCGCCTTCTTACCGAGCTCGTGGACTAAGCTCCTGACGTAGGTTCCCGAGGACACCCTCATGAGGAGCTCAACCTCCGGCGGCTCACACCTTTCCATCTCAAGCTCGTGAACGGTTACCCTGACGGGTTTAAGCTTGGGTTGAATGCCCTTTCGTGCGAGCCTGTAAGCCCTCTTACCTTCTACCTTCTTTGCGGAAAAGGGAGGGGGATACTGATCTATGCTTCCCCTGAACAGGTTGAGGAGTCTCTTTACATCCTCGCACCTGAAGGTAGCTTCGCTCTTTGCAACCACCTCTCCCTCAATGTCGTAGGTGTCCGTGCTTAAACCGAACAGAGCAGTAACGCGGTAAGTCTTATCCATGTTGAGGAAGAGCCATGAGAAGCGTGTAGCCTTACCGACGAGCAGCACGAGGACTCCCGTTGCTATGGGGTCAAGGGTTCCCGTGTGACCAACCTTGGTCTTTAACTTCCTCTTTACCCTCTCAACCACTCTCGTGGAGGTTATGCCCTTGGGTTTGTCTATTAGGAGGACTCCGTCTCTCATCAGCTGAGGAAGTCCTTGAGATGTCTCTTCATCGCGAGGCTTCTGAGCTTTCTCAATGCCCTCGTCTCAAGCTGTCTGACCCTCTCCCTTGAAACCCCGAGGATATCCCCTATTTCCCTGAGGGTTTTGGGCTCGTTCCCCTTCAGGCCGAAGCGTAGCTCTACAACCCTTCTCTCCTTCTCGGGGAGCTTGTCCAGCAGGTCGTATATTTCCTTTTCAAGGACTTCCTGGATAACACTCTCCTCAACCTCAGCCGTCCCGTGCTTGCTCAGGAAGTCAACGAAGAAGGTGTCCTCGTTCTCTCCCACGGGAGCGTCAAGGGAAAGGGGTATCCTGCACACCTGAAGGTACTTCTCCACCTCTTCGGGCGATATCTTATAGCCTTCCTTCTTGAACTTCTTCTGAACCTCTTCGTCGGTGGGTTCCCTTCCGAGCTCCTTTGTGAGCTCTTTGGCTATCATCTCCTTGCTAAGCTGCTCGGCGACCTCCTCGGGGGTGGGTTCCCTCTCAAGCTCCTTGGCGAGCTCCGCGTATATGGTTCCTATCTTGCTTATCAGGTGAGACTGCTTAAGGGGTATCCTCACCGCACCGGTCTGCTGGGAGAGTGCCTGCATGATAGCCTGCCTTATCCACCAGACGGCGTAGGATATGAACTTCACTCCCCTTTCTGGGTCAAAGCGCTTTGCCGCCTCTAGAAGACCGAGATTTCCCGCGGCTATCAGCTCTGAGAAGGGGAGTCCGTAACCTATGTACTGCTTGGCTACGCTCACCACGAACCTGAGGTTAGACTCAACGAGCTTCTTTAGAGACTCCTCGTCTCCCTCCTTAGCCTTTCGGGCGAGCTCCTTCTCCTCTTCTGGGCTTAGAAGGGGTATCTTGGATATCCTCTTAAGATACTGATTTATAAGTTCCTGCTCCGTGTCAGGCATAACCTTTTCACCTCAGCCTAAGAACCACGTAAACGTTGCTCCCGTTCCTGCGCACCAGCAGCAGCGCCTTTGCCTTTCCCACCTCCCTGAGGTTCTCTATCACGCTGTAAAACTCCCTCACGTTCTTAACTTCTCTGTAGTTAACCCTCATTATAATATCGCCCGGCTTTAATCCACTTCTATTGGCGAGACTGCCCGGCACGACACCTACCACCACGACGCCTTCTATCCCAAGGCGAGCCTTCTCCTGAGGTGTAAGGTCTCTCAGGTTAAGACCGAGATCCTCTTCACCCACGTCTCCTCCGAGCTTCTTTCCCTTCTCTGGGAGTTCTCCTATCTTCACCTTTATGGTCTTTTTCTTTCCATCCCTGATCACGGTGAGCTCTACCACCGTTCCGGGCTTTGTCTTCATAACTGTAAACTGAAGGTCTCTCACGCTGTCAAGCTTCTTGCCGTTAAGGGCGACTATTATGTCTCCCACCTTGAGCCCTGCCTTATCGGCTGGGCTGTTTTTGAGCACCTGGGCTACAAGTATGCCCTCTCTGACCCCTATGGCTTCGGCTATGTCTGGGGTTATCTCCTGTATGACTACGCCGAGCCAGCCCCTTACGACCCTCCCGTGCTCAAGTATCTGCTCCATGACCCACTTGGCGAGGTTTATGGGTATCGCAAAGCCGAGCCCCTGCCCTGAGGCAACGATGGCTGTGTTTATGCCTATCACCTCTCCGTATATGTTTATGAGAGGACCCCCTGAGTTTCCGGGGTTTATTGCGGCGTCGGTCTGTATGTAGCTCTCGTACTGGGTTATCCCTATGCTCCTCTTCAGGGCGGATACAACACCAACGGTGACGGTTCTCTCAAGCCCGTAGGGGTTTCCTATGGCTATGGCGAGCTGTCCTACCCTCACCCTGTCCGAGTCACCCAGTCTGGCTACCCTGCTCTCGGCGTCATCTATGCCCTTGGCGTCAACCTCTATAACGGCTAAGTCCGTCTTGGGGTCTGTTCCGACGACCTTTGCGGGTTTTTCGGTGTGCTTGTCAAACCTGACCGTTATGGTGGTGGCGTTTTCAACCACGTGGTTGTTCGTAAGTATGTAAAGCTTTCCCTTTTTGTACTTGGTTATAACACCGGAACCGAGGGAACGCTTTTCCCTCTTGAAGGGCTCCATGGGTATCATGAAGGGGAGGTCAAACTGCTCAAAGGGGTTGAACTTTACCTCCTGTCTTGCAAATATGGTGACCACGGAGGGAGAGACCTTGTCTATCACCCTTGAAAGCTCGTTCTGAAACTCTTCCAGTATGCCCCCGCCGTTTATAGCTGGCTTCTGCACAGGTGTGCTCGCCACAGGTGTTTCAGCCCTACACCCCAAGAGTATTGAGAGCGTCAGGATTGACACAAGGGCAAATATCTTCATTCTTAACCTCCTCATGCTACCCTCACATACAAAAATAGCATACGGAAAACAGGTCTTTCCATAGAGTTTATCAGGTTTTCAATCTCTCTCCGGCTCAGCACCCTTTTCCTCAGTGGGTTGAGAGAACTCCCCGTGTGGTGAAAGAACCTTACAAGGTTCCAGCCCTCAAAGGGTATCTCAACATCCTCTACGAAGTGAATTCTTTCGTACCCCCTCAGCAGTGAGAGAACCGCTTCCGCGGTTGGGAAGGGAAAGTCTGTGCCCTCAAGGCTACCCTCAACGGGTAGAGCCAGACCGAAGGCTTTTCTGGTTACCCTGAGGGCTTCGGGAACGCTCTTGGACAGGTCTGTCCAGTGTAGGGAGAAGTTGCTCAGGGTGTAGTCAAAGCTATCCTCTTTGAAGGGCAGGCTCTCGGCATCTCCTACCACTCCCTTGGGGAAATTTTTCATGTAAGCCTCAACCATCCTGGGAGAGAGGTCAAGCCCCACTGGGGTGCACCCCTCTGGTAGTCTCTGGGAGACGAAGCCCGTCCCACAGCCGAGGTCAAGGACGAGACCGGAGGGGTTTAAGAGCTCAACGAGCCTGTTAGCCGTTTGTCTCTGGGGAACAGCCCACCTCTCATAGGTCTCTACCGACCTTGAGAAGCGTAGAGAGTAAGCCTGTTTCATCCTCAGCAGGGAAGTGACCTCCGGGAAGAATTATAAGTTTACTACCTTTTACCAAGTTGTAAAGCTTAAGGGCTTCCTTCACGGGCGTTATGACGTCCCTCTCGCCGTGGACTATGAGGGTCTTCTTCCTTAAGAGAGGGAGCCTGCACCTAAGGTCTGTTTTTATGAAGTCCTCCAGCATGCGAAGGGCTGTCTCTTCTGAAAGCCTATCCTCAAAGCTCTTGGGATAAGCCATCTTTCTGAAGGCACCCACACCCTCCCTTTTTATCCTGAGTTTGAAAGCTCTCAGGTTTCTTTCAGACCAGGCACCGCCGAAGTAGGGGGAGGTTCCTATGAGAAAGAGCCTGTTCACCTTTGCAGGGTACTTCATCGCGAGCATCAGGGCTAAGGTTCCACCGAGCGACCACCCCACTATGTCGTGTCTTCCCGGTAGCGATAGGGCTAAGGATTCCACGACCGATTCAAGGTTCTTGTAGGGCTCTGTGTTCCTTCCATGTCCGGGGAGCTCAACCTTTATACCCCTGCACCGATTGAACACCCTTGAGGAGAAAGCCCAGCCGTGGATAAAGACGGGACTTAGAAGTTCCATGGGAGAAAATATAATAAGAGCTTCAAGTACGCTAAGGGAGGAAGATATGGAAACGATAAAGGACTGGGACATGAAACTTGAGGTCGTGAAAACCAGGAAGGGAGTTCTGCTCCACAGGATTACCCTTAGTGAAGACCACTTCTTCCTTGAGCAAAACCCCCTTAAGGAGAGCAAGTACGGGGTAGCTTACAGGAGGATAAAGGAGAAGTATCCGGAGTTTTATATGTTCTGGGAGATAAAGAAGGGCAGGTACACGGGTAAACTTATAGCCGGCGCTATCCTTGATAAGGAGGAGATAGACCTGTTCATAACGGACATACTTCAGAGCGAGGAGTTCAAGAATTACGAGGACGTTAGGGAAGAGATAGAGGACTGATGCTTAGGGCAGAGAACGTAAAGAAGAGCTTCAAGGGCAGAGAAGTCCTGAAGGGTGTGAGCCTGAGTATAGAGAGGGGTGAGGTGGTTGGGCTCTTGGGACCCAACGGGGCTGGGAAGACCACGCTTTTTAACTCCCTCGTTGGTTTCGTGAAAGTGGACGAGGGCTTGATAGAGCTTGACGGTGAAGAGATAACCAGCCTGCCGCCCCACGAGAGGGCTAAGAAAGGTATAGCCTTCCTCCCCCAGGAGCACACCCTCTTTGAAGACCTCACGGTTATAGAGAACCTCCTTATATTCCTTGAGTTCTTCACGGACAGCAGGGAGGCTGCCGTAACCGGAGCGGAGACCCTCCTTGAGGACTTCGGACTTCTGTCCCTGAGGAACCAGAAAGCCTATACCCTGTCAGGGGGACAGAAGAGGAGGCTTGAGATAGCGAGGAGCCTCATAACGAAACCCAAGTACCTGTTCCTTGACGAGCCCTTTGCAGGGCTTGACCCCATAATAGTCAGCGATATAAGGAGTATGGTTCGGGGTCTCAAGCACCAGGACATGGGAATACTTATAACCGACCACAACGTAAGGGAGACGATAAGCATAGTTGACAGGGTTTACATAATCTCCGAGGGCAGGGTAATAGCCAAGGGCAGCCCCTCGGAAGTGGTTGAGCTTGAGGAGGTCAGAAAGACTTACCTTGGAGAGGAGTTCAGGCTATAGACCTTATCTCCTCCTTACCGAAGAAGAAGCCCTGCCCGAACCTTATGCCTATGACTTTGACCACGTTAAGCTCCTCCTCCCTCTCTATGAACTCAGCCACAAGGTCTATGGAGAAACGATCCGCCATTATCTTAACGCTCTCAACTATAGCCCTGTTGTAGGGGTCTCTGTGAATACGCTTTACGAATGAGCCGTCTATCTTTATAAGGTCAAGGTACTTGACGAAGTATCTGAGCTGGGATATGGAGGAGAAACCGCTTCCGAAGTCGTCCAGAACTATCCTGAAGTTCATGTTCTTCAGCTCCTCAATGTGCCTGAGGGCTTCTTCCGTGTCCATGAATGTCTCCCTCTCCGTTATCTCCACGTAAACCCTCGGTCTCTGGTGCCTCGGTATGAGGTTTAGCTCCGAGAGTATCCTGCCCCTGTCCAGAGAACGTGGGGACACGTTTATAAAGAAGCAGTAATTACTCAGCTCTTCGTAGCTGAGTAGCTTTAAGAGCCTGCTTACGGTAAGTCTGTCTATATCCTCTATGATACCGAGGTCTTCCACGTGGGTTATGAAATCACCCATGGTGTAGAGCCTATCTCCGTCAACCACACGGAAGAGAAGCTCGTAGCCGAAGACCTGTCCCCTGCGGAGGTCGTATATGGGCTGTAGGTGGTGTAGTGTCTTCCCGCTCCTTATGTAAGTCCTGAGCTCCTTCTCACGCTTGAACCTCTCCACAAAGAGCCTCTTGTCGGAGCTGTCGGTGAGTATGGCGGTTCTGTCCTTACCTTCGCTCTTTGCCCTGTAGAGGCTTATGTCCGCTATGGCGAGTATCTCGTCGGGGTTATCGGTGTCTTCCGGTACGCTGGCAACGCCGAGGCTGACTGTTATGTATATTACCCTGCTGGTGTCTATCCAGAACTTCGTCTCCCTTATCTTCTCCCTTATCCTCTCGGCGAGCTCGTAAGCTCCGAGCTTGTCGGTTTCGGGACAGAGGACGGCGAACTCCTCTCCACCGTACCTGTAAACGGTGTCCGTCTCCCGCACGCTCTCCTCTATGAGCTTCGCGACCTTCTTCAAGACCACGTCCCCTACCTGGTGCCCGTAGGTGTCGTTTATACCCTTGAAGTTGTCTATGTCCACCATTATCAGGCTCATAGACTTGTTGTATCTCTTCACGAGCCTGCCAAACTTGGCTATGTCGTGCTCAAGGACTCTCCTGTTGGACACCCCTGTGAGGGGGTCTGTTGTTGCCATGTGGGTGAGCCTTATGGTGTTTATAAGGTGCTGGCACACGACCTTTAGGTATCCTTCGTCCACCGAGTCCAGGTTGCAGTCCATCTGAAGCAGAACGCCCCCGTAAACGGAACCCTCTATGCGGAAAACTGACAGGTTCACGCACCCTCCGGAGCCCTTTTCCCTTATACAGGCTGGCTCCCTGATCACGGAGCTTACCTCCCTGCTCCTCTCCCTGTAAAACTGGAGGAGTTCTTTAAGTCCATCCTCTTCAAGACTCTCAGAGCCCACGACATAAAGGAGCTTACCCGTTTCCCTGTCCTCCACGACGAACATTGAGCTGCGGGCTCCAAATATCTCGTTCACCCTGTTTAGGGTTTCCCTCACGAAGGAGGGAACGTCCTCCGGGGAGCTTACGCCGTGTAGGGCTGTGTCAAGGATGAGCTCAAGCTTCTCAAACCTTCTCTGCGTATCTCTGGCGAACCTCTGAAGGAGCCTCGCTATCCCCCCGAACTCGTCCTTTGCCTCCGCCACACCAGAGAAATCAACAGAGTAGTTGCCCGCATCAAGCTCCTCCACTATCTTCCTGAGTCTCTCTATGGGGTAACTCATCAACCTCGCCCAGAACAGGTAAGACACTGAGAGGAAGAGTATGAAAACGAAGTAGAGCCTCATATAGAGAACGACCCTCTCCGCTATGAGAGTCCCCAGTATGCTTTTGAGGGGAACTACCACGAACATGCTCGCGTTGGAGTAGCTGTTTTCGTGAACCACGAGGATGTCCCCTTCGGAAAACTTCGGTCGCTCGCCGAAGTGGAACTCAGCCCCGTACTTGGCTATGGCTCCAAGCTTTTTTGAAAGTATGTCTTCTATGTAGGGGACTCTGTGACAGAAGAGGTAGGTTCTACCCTTCAGGTCTAAGACCGCTATGCCGAGCCAGCTTTCAGGGAAGAGATGGAAGTAAAACTTCTTGCCCTGGGAGTTCTGCAGGGCTTCCCTGAGCATGCCCTCTTCCAGCCTGCCTACCTGGAAGTTCTCACCCTTCGCACAGATTATGAACGTCCCCATAAAGGGCTCCAGCGTGTGAGTGCCTTCCTTCTCAACGAGCTCTGCGAGCGCAGTATCCGCCTGGAATATGCCCAGTATTACGTCCCTTATAGCGGTGGTTCTGAACTTGGCAGCCCTCTCCGCTGCGAGTCTTATCTCGTTGCGGACTTCCTGAACGGAGTGGGCTATGTCCACCACGAGGGCGAGGAACATGGACATGAATATCAGGAATGCGAAGAGCAAGACTACCTTGAGGGGATAGGTATGTACCTTGAGCCTGTCCTCTATAAACCTGTTAACGCGGGAGAAGAGCTCCATTACGGGGGTCATAAATTATAGCAGGAAAGCTACAGGTAGTCCTTTACCTCTCTCCAGCCGCCGTAGTAGTATTCCGCCTTCTCTCTCCCGAGGACTTCCCTTGCGTAGTTGAGTCCGTACGACGGGTCAAAGGGCATCATGTCCGAGCCGAAGACCATGTCCACGCCCAGAGAGTCTAAGAGCTTAAGGGGGACTGCGTCTATAAACCTCTCCTTCCCGAGAGCCTTGAGGTAGGTTTCCCTGAAAAAGGGCTTGAAGTTGGGCTGTATGCAGAAGAGGACGTTTAGCTCCTTAGCCCTGAGAGCCTGCTCCCTGTCCAGGAGGAGGGCGTGCTCAATCCTGTGGAACTTCAGTTCGGGTTTTGCCATCTCAAGGGCTACGAGGCACTCCTCAACCGCCCCGTCTCCTATGGCGTGAAAGGAAGCCCTCAGACCTTCGCTTTCAAGCTACTTTAACATAGAGGTGAGCTCTTCCGCACTCCTGAGTAGCAGACCTCTACTGTCCTTTCTGTCTTCGTAGGGCTCTTTCAGGTAGGCGGTTCTGGCGCTCACAGAGCCGTCAACGAACACCTTTACCCAGCCTAAAGACAGCCTCTCCTTCAGGAGATCAACTACACCTCTGTAATGCTCGTGGTAGGGCATAAGGACTACCCTCAGGGGGAGCTCCTCTTCAAGGCTGAGGTAGAGCTCGGCGAGTTCCTCATCAACGTAGTCGTGAACCTCCTCTATCCCGAACCCACGGGCGGTGAACACAGCCCTCCTGAGAGCTTCCCTCATGGATTCTCCCTTGGGCTTCATCCTGTCAACGACGCTCCAGAGGAACCCTTCGTAAAGGAAGCCTTTCTCTGAGTCCAGTAGTTCGTTCCCATCCAGTCCGAACTCCTCTATCAACCTTCTGTTCGCCACGCCCGTATGGGCGTCCATCCTGAGCAGTAAAACAGGTCTGTCTATGGTATCAAGGTCTTCCCTCGTGGGAGCCCTGCCGAGCCTTTTCTCCTCCCACCCCCATGCGAGTATGTATTCGTCCCCGATACCCTTCAGTAAACTGACCAGCTCCTCAACCGAGCTGAGTTTTTCAAAGGGGATACTCTTAAGAGCCAAGAGCTCTAAATGTGTGTGGGCATCAACGAGCGCCATGCCTTACAATTTTTATTTATTATGAATATCATTATGCGCAATAAGATAGAGTGCGAACTCCACAAAAAGATAACAAGCGGGGAGAGTTTGAGCGAGGAGGACTACAAAGCCCTCAGCGACATAGTCAAGGACGTCCTCACCTTCATGGCTAAGGAGAAGATAATACCTTCACCCCAGAACTACGAGAGGTGGTTCAGGATATTCTGCTATGCCAAGGAAAACAACCTGAACCTGTCCAAGAGCGAGCTCATAGACATCTACTTTGACCTCTACCAGGTGAAACTGGACAAACAGGATATAGAGTCTGCGGGCATAGTGGAGAGGATAGCGGAGGAGCTCTTTGAGGAGATACAGAAGGTTCTTAAGAGCGTCTCCGAGCACGACAGGGGCATATCCGAGGGCGGGGAAAGACTTGAGAAGATGGCAAGCTCAGTTCCAGCGGAGGACGTCCAGAAGGTTCTTAACAGGATAATGCACGAGGTAAGGGGACTGAAGAGCGTGAACAGGAAGTTCATCCAGAGGTTGGAGGAGCAGAGGGGAGAGATAGAGAGGCTCAGAGAGGAGCTCAGGAGGGTGAAGGAGGAGGCGAACATAGACCCGCTCACGGGACTCAGGAACAGACGCTCCTTTGAGAGGGCTCTCTCCGAATTCTTTAGGGACTTCAAGAAGTTCGGCTATCCCTTCTCGGTGATAATGATAGACCTTGATAACTTCAAACAGATAAACGATACCTACGGACACCTGGCAGGAGACAAGGTTCTGAAGGAGATTGGAAACATACTGAGGAACTATCTGAGGGCTAAGGACGTTCCCGCAAGAACCGGTGGAGAGGAGTTCACCATAATACTTCCCGGCATAACCCGTGAGGAAGCCCTCATGGTGGCGGAGAGGCTCAGGAAGGTTATAGCCAACTACACCGTTGAGCACGAGGACAAGAAGATAAACCCAACGGCGAGCTTTGGGGTCGCCGAGGTGAACGAGCAGGTGGAGACACCGGAAGACCTGCTCAGACTTGCGGACGAAAACCTCTACAAGGCTAAGAGGAGAGGCAAGAACACGGTCGTTGGCTAAGCGACCTCCTTCTCCCCGCTTAGGTATCTCTTGAGGTATATGCCCGTGTAAGAGTTTCTGTTGGCGGCTATGTCCTCTGGAGTCCCTACAGCAACCACCTGACCGCCCCTTTCTCCTCCCTCGGGACCGAGGTCTATGACCCAGTCGGCGCACTTTATCACGTCAAGGTTGTGCTCTATCACCACAACGGTGTTACCCCTGTCCACAAGCCTCTGGAGAACGCCTATGAGCTTCTTTATATCGTCCATATGGAGACCTGTGGTGGGTTCGTCAAGGAGGTAGAGGGTTCTGCCCTTCTCCCGCTTGGCGAGCTCCCTTGCGAGCTTTATCCTCTGAGCCTCGCCTCCCGACAAGGTTGGAGCGGGCTGTCCGAGCCTGAGGTAGCCCAGACCAACATCTCTGAGAAGCTGAAGCTTCCTTCTGAGGGAGGGGATGTTTTCAAAGAACTCGTAGGCTTCGTCTATGGTCATGTCTAAGACTTCCGATATGTTCTTACCCTTGTAGAGCACGTCTAAGGTCTCCCTGTTGTATCTCTTACCCTTACAGACGTCACAGGTGACGTAAACTGGAGGGAGAAAGTGCATCTCAACCTTTATGACGCCCTCACCCTGACAGGCTTCGCACCTTCCGCCCTTGACATTGAAGGAGAACCTCCCGGGTTTGTACCCTCGTGCCTTAGCCTCGGGGGTGTTGGCAAAGAGGTCTCTTATCTGGTCAAAGACCTTGGTGTAGGTTGCAGGGTTGCTCCTTGGAGTCCGTCCTATGGGGGACTGGTCAACGTTTATGACCCTGTCAAAGTTCTCAAGACCTTCTATCCTTTCCACGCTGCCGACCTGCTCCCTTGAGCCGTAAAACTCACCCTTGGCGTACCTGTAGAGGACGTCGTAAATGAGGGTGGACTTCCCGCTGCCGGATACTCCGGTAACGCACACGAAGAGACCCACTGGGATCTCAACGGTCAGGTTCTTAAGGTTGTGCTCCTTGGCTCCAACTATCCTCACGAACCTCCCCTCTGGTTTCCTCCTCCTCTCGGGAACCTCTATCTCAAGCCTTCCCGACAGGTAAGCTCCCGTCAGGGAGTTGGGATTTACCATCACCTCCTCAAGGCTTCCCGTGGCAACCACCTCCCCACCGGACTTGCCCGCTCCCGGTCCCAGCTCCACTATGTAGTCCGCAGCCTCTATAGTTTCGGGATCGTGCTCCACCACTATGACGGTGTTGCCTATATCCCTGAGCTCCTTGAGAGTGTTTATGAGTCTGTTGGTGTCCCTTGGGTGAAGACCTATGGAGGGCTCGTCAAGGACGTATAGCACGCCCGTCAGCTTGGAGCCCACCTGGGTTGCGAGCCTTATCCTCTGCATCTCACCACCGGAGAGGGTGTTAGCACTCCTTGACAGGGACAGGTAGTCAAGCCCCACATCTACGAGGAAACCGAGCCTCTCCGCTATCTCCTTTATGAGCCTTTCACCTACGAGGAGGTCTCTGTCCTTCAATTTTGAGACGAGCTCCTCCATCCACACCCTCGCCCTGCCGACGGGCATATCTGTTATGTCCCAGATGCTCTTGCCCTTTATGAGGACGGCGAGAGCCTCCTCCCTTAGCCTTGAGCCCCCGCAGGAGGGACATGGTCTTTCCACTATGTAGTCTTCAATCTCCTCCCTTATCCTCTCAGAGTCCTCTTCTAAAAACCTCCTCTCAAGGTGTCTTATTATCCCCTCAAACTCAAACTCCTGGGTTGAGCCGTATAGGAGTATCCTCTTAGCCCTGTCGGGTAGGTTCCTGAAGGTGACCCTCGGGTTCAAACCCAGCTTCCTCAGGACGTTGGTTATGGGAAACTTCAGGTAGTTAAAGAGAGCTGAGTCAGCTATCCTGAAGGCGTTCACCGCCGGCTCGTCTTCGTCTATGAGTAGCCCCGTGTCTATCTCCCACTTTACGCCTAGCCCCTTACAGCTTGGGCAGGCACCGTAGGGTGAGTTAAAGGAGAAGAGTCTGGGGGAGAGCTCCGGTATCGTAAAGCCGTGGTCTGGGCATACGAGCTTCTCGCTGAAGAGCTCCTCTCTCCCCGTTTCTACCTCTTCTATCTTCACAAGTCCTGTGGCGAGCTCAAGGGCTCTCTCAAGGTCTGTGAGCAGTCTTGAACGCTCTTCCTCTTCAAGGGTGAGCCTGTCTATAACTATGTCTATGCTGTGCTTCCTGTTTTTCTCCAGCGGGGGAACCTCTATAACCCTCCTGAGCTCACCGTCAACCTTTATACGGGAGAAGCCCATCCTGTCTATGTCCCTTAAAAGCTCCCTGAACTCGCCCTTTCTGCCCCTGACGACGGGGGCTAAGACCATTACCCTCTTCCCTTTGTACTTTTCAAATATCTTGTCTAATATCTCGTGGGCTGAGAGACCTTCAAGGAGACGGTTGCAGACCGGGCAGTGGGGCTTGCCTATGTTAGCCCACAGGACTCTCATGTAGTCGTATATCTCCGTGACGGTGCCGACCGTGGAGCGTGGGTTCTTTGAGGTCGTCTTCTGGTCTATGGCTATGGCGGGTGAGAGACCCTCTATCAGATCAACCTCCGGTTTCTCCATGACGCCGAGGAACTGCCGTGCGTAAGACGATAGGGACTCCACGTACCTCCTCTGCCCCTCGGCGTATATCGTGTCAAAGGCTAAGGAGGACTTTCCAGAGCCCGAGGGTCCCGTAATAACGACGAACTTATTCTTTGGAATCTCAAGGTCTATGTTCTTGAGGTTGTGCTGGCGCGCCCCCTTGATTACTATCCTGTCCATAATCTTTTAAATTTATGTCTGATAGGAGAATACTTCTATCCTGTTCTTACCCTTCTCCTTTGCCTCGTACATGGCTTTGTCAGCCATCTGTATGAGCTCACCGAGACTGCACTCCCCCGAGTTACAGAAGGATATGCCGGCGCTGACAGTCAGCCTCATGACCTCACCCTCAAATCTGAAGAGAAACTTCTCAAACTCTTCCCTTATGCGCTCTGCCACCTTGACGGCCTCCTCCGGGTAGGTGTGAGGTAGGAGTACAACGAACTCTTCTCCTCCGTATCTGACGGGCATGTCCGTGCTTCTCACGTTTGAGCTGACTATGCTGGCAAACTTTACGAGTACTCTGTCCCCTACCTGATGCCCGTAGGTGTCGTTTACCTGCTTGAAGTTGTCAAGGTCAAACATTATCAAGGATATGGGGAACCCGTAGCGTTTAGCTCTTGCGATCTCACGGGCTCCTGCCTCCTCAAGGTAGAACCTGTTGTACAGACCGGTCAGGTGATCTATTATAGCCTTCTCCAGCAGCCTCTTCTTCTCAAGCTCCTCCTTGACTATGAAGGAGAATATGAAGGCGAGGCTTCTCAGTATCTTACCGTCCTCCTCTGTAAACGGCTTTGAGCTCATAACCCTACCTACGGAAAGGCTACCGAAAGGCTCCTTGTCGCCCAGTATGGCGACGAGTTTTGAACGCAAGCCAATCTTTTTCCAGGACTCAACAGCCCTCTCGTACCTCTGGTAGTCCTCTATAAGGATGTAACCCCTGTCGCTGGCTTCTTCAAAGGCGCTCCACCATACGGGAACCCTGAACTCCTCCGGGTTGAAGATACCTGAGTCGGCTATGGTGCTTGAGGCTTTCGTGTAGTAGAGGTAGTCTCCCCTTACCTCTCCTATGGCGGCTCCGTCTGCCTCAAAGAGCTCCGCAACCATGTCCAGTATGCCCTTCCAGTTGTCCTTCTCGTACTCCCTGTTGGCTACCCTCTCAATTATTTCCAGCATCTTCTCTATCTTTTCTTCACACCTCATCAAGGAACCTCCGTATCTATGACCACTTTTACGTTCCTGTCGCCGGCCTTTGCACTTGCGCTCCCCACGAGATCGCCCTTCTGAGCCTCGGCCATGGGTGTTCTGCTCACCCTGGCGCTCACGAGCAGCTCCCCCTCAATAAACCTGTCGGTTCTTATCTTGTTCTTTCCAGTGATCTTGAAGGTGAAGGGGAATTCGGGGTTCCTAACCCTGAGGACGGCTATCGGCTGGGGCTCTTTCAGGTTTTTAACGGATATTATCAAAAAGTAGGGCTTCTCGGGTATCTTATCCTTCAGCTTTTCGTCAACCACGACCACACCCTTTACAAACTGATTTCTGTACCTTTCAAGCTTCTTGCGTCCCTCTTCACCTCTGTAATCCTTGGGTAGCTCTTGACAGGATACCGCCAGGAGCGCCAAGAGTAGGGTAAGGGCTGTGGCGAGTCTCATCAAAACCTCGCCTCCTTAACCTCTTTTCTCTTCCAGTATCCTATAGACCTGTTGGCTTCGTATAACGCCCTCTGGAGTTCAACGAGCTCCGATATGCCCTTCAGCGCCAAGTCCAGGAGGTTATCAAGCTCGTCCCTTGAAAAGGTGTACTCCTCACCCATGGATTGAACCTCCGAGAACCTCCCCTCTCCGGTACCCACGACGTTCATGTCAACCTGAGCCATGGAGTCCTCTTCAAAGTTGAGGTCAAGGAGTGGCTTACCGTTCACTATACCCACGCTTACGGCGGCAACGAAGTCCTTTATGGGAACGCTCTGTATGATCCCATCTTCGTAGAGCTTTATCAGCGCGTCTGCAACAGCCACAAAAGCCCCGGTTATGGAGGCTGTTCTCGTACCTCCGTCGGCCTGTATGACGTCGCAGTCAACCCAGAGGGTTCTTTCACCGAGCTTGGTTAGGTCAACGGCGGTTCTCATGGCACGACCTATCATCCTCTGTATCTCGTGGGTTCTGCCGCTGATCTTGCCCTGGACTGACTCCCTTATGTTTCTCGTGTGAGTCGCCCTTGGCAGCATTGAGTACTCGGCGGTTATCCAGCCCTGCCCCTTACCCTTGAGAAAGGGAGGGACGCTCTCCGTCACTGAGGCTGTGCATATTACCTTGGTGTCTCCGAACTCTATCAGGCACGAACCCTCCGGGTGGCTGAGGAAGTCCCTGACTATCTTTACCGGTCTTAGCTCATCTTCTCTTCTTCCATCCTTACGCATAGCTGAACTATTTTAAATTAACCTGCTCCGGAGATCCCGCTGCGCTTCCGTCTCGCCCTTGATGACGCCCCAGCCTGTTCACACGCCTTACGGTGCATTTATATTTATTAGTATGGCTAAGAAGAAGGAAGAGCTGAAAGTGGAGAGCCTTGAGGAGGAAGTCCAGGAGCTCAAGAGAAGTATCCTCAACATCTTTGAAGCCTTCGTTCCTCCCAAGGAGGTCAGGGACGAGGTGCTCAAGAACCTTTACACCATTGAGCTGTCCTTTCTGAAGATCTTCAAGACGCTTTTGGACTACAAGGTAGAGAGCCTTGAGAAGAAGGTGGAGGGCAAGGGAACCAAGAGGAAGGCTAAGAAGATAGAGATAGAGTAGTTTAAAACCTGCCCTTTATCTCGTACCCACACCTGCCGCACTTTCCGTCCTTCATGTCAATACCGGTTATTATGTAGCCCTTTCTGCCTATAACCCTGTTCCCGCACTTCGGACAGAAAGTACTCTCGTGGTCGTTTCCAAACAGGTTTCCGACGAACACGTACTCCAGCCCAGCCTCCTTGCCTATCCTGTAAGCCTTCTCAAGCTCCTCCACGGGTGTGTGTGGCAGGTCTTTAGCCTTGTAGTAGGGGAAGAACCTTGATATGTGCCAGGGTACCCAGGGAGCCA
Source organism: Hydrogenivirga sp. 128-5-R1-1 (assembly GCF_000171895.1). Lineage (NCBI taxonomy): Bacteria > Pseudomonadati > Aquificota > Aquificia > Aquificales > Aquificaceae > Hydrogenivirga > Hydrogenivirga sp. 128-5-R1-1. The sequence goes on along the minus strand of NZ_ABHJ01000013.1, from coordinate 8,318 downwards.
ACTCCTCCGATATCCAGTTCGCTATGCCCCTAAGCTGCTCCTCGTCAAGGTATTTGGGGACTAAAAGGGTTGTGAGCTCAAGCCACTTACCCCTCTCAAAGACGTACCTGATGGTGTCAAGGACGGGCTGGAGCCTCCCTTTAGAGTACTTCCTGTAGGACTCGTCTGAGAAGAACTTCAGGTCTATGCTGTAAGCGTCCATGTACCTGTCTATCTCTTCAAGGGGTTCAGGGTTTATGTAACCTGCGGTTACCATTATGTTCTTTAGACCCTTCTCCTTTGCCAGCTTAGCCACGTCTATCATGTACTCTGCGAATATGGTGGGATCTGAGTAGGAGTAGGAGATGCTCTCGCACCCTTCCTCAAGGGCTTTCTCAACTATAACCTCTGGTGGCGCATTCGTTTCCTGGTAGAAGCTGTTTTCTGTAACCTCTCCCTTTGGAACCTGAGAGATCTCCCAGTTCTGGCAGCCCTTGCAGTGCAGGTTACACCCCGGGGTGGCTATCGTAAGGGTCTTGTGCCCCGGATAGAAGTGAAACAGGGGCTTCTTTTCAACGGGGTCTATGGCTGCAGATATGAGTGAGCCGTAGGTGTAGGTGTAGAGCTTTCCCTCGTGGTTTACCCTTACGCCGCAGGAGCCCACCTGACCGTCCTTGAGCTCGCACCCGACAGGACACAGGTAGCACTCAACCTTGCCGTTTATCGGTCTCCAGAACTTCGCCAAGGTCTTCATAGTTATTAATTTACTGCTAATAAAATATTAGTCCAGCCCTATAAATTCTATGGGTATCGGGAGAACTCAGCTTGGTTAGCCCGTTGATGTAAAATACTCCCCATGTACTTTCAGGAGCTCATAATGAACCTCCACCGCTTCTGGGCTGATAAAGGCTGCCTTATCTGGCAGCCCTACGATGTTGAGGTCGGTGCAGGGACGATGAACCCGGCTACCTTCCTTAAAGTTCTTGGAAGGAAGCCCTGGAACGTCGCCTACGTTGAGCCCTCACGCAGACCACAGGACGGGAGATACGGCGAGAACCCCAACAGGCTGCAGCACTACTACCAGTTCCAGGTCATACTCAAGCCTGCCCCTGAAGACCCGCAGGGTGTATATCTCCAGAGCCTTGAAGAGCTTGGGATAAACGTGTCAGACCACGACATAAGGTTCGTGGAAGACGACTGGGAGTCGCCCACACTGGGGGCGTGGGGTCTCGGGTGGGAGGTCTGGCTTGACGGTATGGAGATAACCCAGTTCACCTACTTCCAGCAGTCCGGGGGACTTGACCTTGACGAGATATCCGTTGAGATAACCTACGGGCTTGAGAGGATAGCCATGTACATACAGGAGGTTGACAGCGTTTACGATATAAGGTGGAACGAGAAGTATACCTACGGGGACATATTCAAGCGGGCTGAGTGGGAGTGGAGCACCTACAACTTTGAGAAGGCCGACACTGATATGCTCTTCAAGCTGTTTGAGCTTTACGAGGAAGAGGCAAAGAGGCTTATAGAGGAGAGGCTCGTTCTTCCAGCTTACGATTACCTGCTCAAGTGTTCTCACACCTTCAACCTGCTTGATGCGAGGGGGGCTATCTCCGTGCAGGAGAGGGCGAGGTACATAAGAAGGATGAGCGGTATGGCTCGGGCGATAGCCCAGCTCTACCTTGAGCTTATGCAGTAATATATTGATAGCGATGAGTGACCTCCTCATTGAGATAGGTACAGAGGAACTCCCCTCCTCCGTGATTGAACCCACCCTTGCCTTTCTGAAGGGGAGGTTGTCGGAGGTTCTGGGAAGGGAGGACATAGAGACCTACGGAACCCCGAGGAGGCTTGCCTTCTATGTAAAAGAGTTCGTTGATGAGAGGGTAAAGAGGGAGGAGACCGTATTCGGACCACCTTGGCACGTGGCTTTTGATGAGGAAGGCAAACCAACCCGTTCTCTTGAAGGCTTCCTGAAGAGGTACGGAGCACGTCCGGGGGACGTCTTTAAGGGTAGTAAGGGCAAGGGCGAGTACGTAGCCCTGAAGGTAGTTCACGAGGAGAAGAGCAGGCTGGAGGCTCTGAAGGAGAGTTTTGAGGATATGCTCCTTTCAGTTCCCCTCCCTAAAAGGATGCGCTGGACTTCCTCAAAGAGGATAACCTTCTCAAGACCTGTCAGGTGGATACTCGCCCTGCACGGAGACAGGGTCGTTGACCTTAGGTTCGGTGAGCTTCAGTCTGATAGGAGGACGAAGGGTCACAGATTCCTTTCGGGCGACTGGATAGAGCTTTCTAAGGCTGAGGATTACCTGAGCGTTATGGAGAAGGCTTCGGTGATACCCTCTATAGAGGAGAGGAGGGGGCTCGTCGTTGATGCTGTGGAAGAGGAAGCCCGAAAGCTGTCTGCGGTTCCCCGGTACCCGGAGGGTCTCGTTGACGAGGTTACTAACCTCGTGGAGTACCCCTTCGTGGTCGTTGGGAGTTTTGAAGAGAAGTTCCTTGAGCTCCCCGAGCTCGTCATAATAACTGTATCCGCTCACCACCAAAGGTTCTTCTGCCTCTCCAGAGATGGAAAGCTCATAAACAAGTTCATAGGTGTGAGCAACAACCTCCCGAAGACAGACCTCATCAGGAGAGGCTACGAGAAGGTTTTGAGAGCGAGGCTTGAGGATGCCCTCTTCTTTTACAGGGAAGACTTGAAGAGGAGGCTGGAAGAGCTTGTCCCTAAGCTGTCGGGCGTTCTCATACACCCCAAGATAGGAACGGTTCTGGACAAGGTGGAGAGACTCAAGAGTATAAGCCAGAGGCTCTGCGACGAGCTGAGCTGCGATGAGGAAACTAGAAGGAAGGTTGAGAGGGCTGTCTATCTATCCAAGGCAGACCTTCTGACGGAGATGGTTAAGGAGCTTGATGAGCTTCAGGGGTACATGGGTTACATATACGCCCTAAAACAGGGTGAGGAGGAAGATGTTGCCAAGGCTATATACGAGCAGTACAAACCCAAGGGGCTTGAAGATGACACTCCCGAAACCCTCGTAGGAGCTGTGCTCTCCTTGTCCGACAAGATAGATGACCTCGTAAGCTTCTTCTCCGCCGGTGAGATACCCAAGGGAAGTTCCGACCCCTTCGGGCTTAGGAGAGCTTCCTTTGGAGTGTTCAGGATACTTGAGGAGAGGAACTGGGACATAGACATATCCAGGCTATTTGAGCTGTACGATAGGGTTGACAACGTGGAGGAGCTTGAGAAGTTCCTTGCCCAGCGACTTGAGAGCTACCTGGAGAGATACGGATACGACCTCGTCAGGGCTGTCCTTAAGGTTGAGAGTCCTTTCAGACCCTACAGAGTAATTAAGAAGGTCAAAGAACTGAGCGCCGTCAGAAACGATAAGGCTTTTACGGATATATACGAGGGATACAGGAGGGTTGTTAAAATATTACCAAAGGAGTGGGAGAATTCGGAGGTGAAGGAGGAACTCCTCAGAGAACCCCAGGAGATAAATCTCTGGAGAGAGGTGAGGGAGTTGGAGAGCAGAGAGTTTCCCCTAAGTGAGCTTGCAAAACTCAGGAAAGCTATAGACGACCTCTTTGACAACGTTCTCATAATGGACAAGGACGAAGAGGTTAAAAGGAACAGGCTTTCCCTCTTAAACAGGGTAAAAAAACTTTTCAATAGGTACGCAGACTTCAGCGAGGTAGTTTTGCAGGAGGTTTAGGAATGGACAAGGAAGCTCTGGTTCTGTGGCTGGACGAACTCTCCATTGAGGACATACCTGTGGCGGGTGGAAAGAACGCATCCCTCGGGGAGATGATAAAGAACCTAAGCCCCCTGGGCATAAACATACCCTACGGTTTCGTTGTGACCTCAATAGCCTACTACAAGTTCATAGAGTTCAATAAGCTCAAGGAGAAGATAAGGGAAGCTCTGGAAGGGTTGAACGTAAACGATGTAGCTGACCTCGCCAAAAGGGGTTACGCGGTAAGGGAGTTGATAAAGGGTGGAGAGTTTCCTCCGGAGCTTGAGGAGCTGATAAAGGAGTATTACAACAAGCTCTCGGAAAGGTACAACACCCACGCTGTGGACGTGGCGGTTCGCTCCTCGGCGACAGCAGAAGACCTCCCGGACGCCTCCTTCGCAGGGCAGCAGGAGACCTACCTTAACGTGGTCGGTGCCGAGAACGTTCTTACAGCTATAAAGAACTGCTTTGCCTCACTCTTTACCGACAGAGCCATATCCTACAGGGAGTCCTTCGGCTTTGACCACTTCAACGTTGGAATTGCGGTCGGCGTTCAAAAGATGGTTCGTTCCGATGTGGGTGCCTCAGGCGTCATGTTTACCCTGGACACGGAGACCGGTTTTAAGGACGTGGTCGTCATAAACGCCATATACGGTCTTGGAGAGTTGATAGTCCAAGGGATGGTCACGCCCGACGAGTACATGGTATTCAAGCCAACCTTCCAGAAGGGATACTCGGCGATCATAGAAAAGAAGCTCGGCAGGAAGGACAGGAGGATGGTTTACGGGAGCGGTGAGGAGAGGGTAAAGATAGTGAACGTCCCGATAGCCGACCAGAAGAGGTTTGCCCTTGAGGACGATGAGATCCTCAAGCTTGCGGAGTGGGGGACCCTCATAGAGAAGCATTACTCCGAAAAGAAGGGAAAGTGGACACCCATGGACGTTGAATGGGCTAAGGACGGGATGCTGAATGAGCTGTTCGTGGTTCAGGCAAGACCGGAAACCGTCCACTCAAGGAAGGAGAAGAACGTTATAAAGGTTTATAAGATAGTGGAGCCAGAGCACGAACGAGCCAAGAAGAGGCTCGTTCAGGGCATAGCCGTCGGGGATAAGATAGCGGCGGGCAAGGTCAGGGTTCTTTTTGACCTGAAGGACGCCGAAAACTTTCAGGAAGGGGAGGTTCTAGTAACCGACATAACAGACCCAGACTGGGAGCCCATAATGAAGAAGGCGGCCGCCATAGTCACCAACAGGGGTGGAAGAACCGCCCACGCTGCCATAGTGGCAAGGGAGCTCGGAATCCCCGCGGTAGTTGGAACGGGAAATGCTACAGAGGTTCTTGAAGCCGGTATGGACGTTACCGTTTCCTGTGCAGAGGGAGAGACCGGCTACGTGTACGAAGGAGTACTCAAGTTTGAGGTTGAGGAGATAAACATAGAGGAGCTCCCCAGACCGAAGACCAGGATAATGATGAACGTGGGCAACCCCGAGTCCGCGTTCAGGCACGCCTCAATTCCCAATGACGGCGTGGGTCTCGCCCGGGAGGAGTTCATCATAGCCAACTACATAAAGGTGCACCCCCTCGCCCTCATACACTACGACGACATAAAGGAGCTCTACGAAAGGCTCAAAGAGCAGGGGCTGGTTGACGACAGGGGCTTCGTCACCTTCAGGGCTATATACGCCAACGCCAACGGACCACTGAAGGAGAAGCTCGCTAAGGGAAAGGAGAAGAGGAACGTCAACCTGAAGAGACTTCTGAATGATATAGATAGATACACCTTTGGTTACGATGACAAGAAGACATACTACATAAAGAAGCTTTCCTACGGCATAGCTAAGATATCGGCAGCCTTCTATCCAAACCCTGTCATAGTTCGCTTCTCTGACTTTAAGTCCAACGAGTACGCCAACCTCATAGGCGGGCAGCTCTTTGAGCCGGAAGAGGAGAACCCCATGATAGGCTGGCGGGGAGCCTCACGCTATTACTCCCCCATATTCAAGGAAGCCTTTGGGATGGAGTGTCAGGCTATACTCAGAGTCCGGAACAAGATGGGGCTTACAAACACCAAGGTGATGGTGCCCTTCTGCAGGACGCCGAGCGAGGGAGAGAAGGTTCTCTCCGTTATGGAAGAGTTCGGCCTCAGGAAGGGAGACAACGGGCTTGAAGTTTACGTTATGGCCGAGCTTCCCAGCAACGTGGTGCTCGCAGACATATACGCCGACATATTTGACGGCTTCTCCATAGGCTCAAACGACCTCACCCAGCTGACGCTGGGTATAGACAGGGATTCTGAGCTCGTCGCCCACCTTTACGATGAGAGGAATGAAGCCGTGAAGAGGCTTATATCCCAGCTTATATCTGCGGCTAAGAAGAAGGACAGGAAGGTGGGTATATGCGGACAGGCTCCCTCCGACTTCCCCGACTTCGCCCAGTTCCTTGTGGAGCAGGGGATAGACAGCATCTCTCTGAACCCCGACTCCGTGCTTAAAACATTGCTCGCAGTGTCCGAAATGGAAAAAAAGATGGGGGTGGCTAAATGAAATTGGCATTGAAAATGCCAGACCTGGGGAGGGTTTTCAAGAAGACCAAGACGGGCGTATCCGTTTACATGACGGACAAGGTTTTCCGTGTACTGGAGCTCGACGCCAACAGGAAGCCGACCTTTGAACCTGTGGAGCTCGTCTTTGAGCACGAGACCGAAGATGAGAAGAGCAAGGCTATATCCAACGTGGTGAGCAAGCACAAGCTCAAGGGTAAGGAGGTCGTCACCTGTCTTCCCGCCGACGAGGGCATACTCAAGTTCCAGAAGTTCCCCATAGCCATGTCCAAGAAGGACCTCATGGAAGCTATAGATTGGTACATAAAATCCGAGACGCAGCAGATAAAGGAGGAGACCATACACGACTACTACTTTTTGGAGAAAGAGCCTGACGATAAGTACATAAGGGTCGTGATAACCATAGCGCGAAAGAGCTCCGTTGAAAAGCTAAAGGAAAACCTGAAGAAGTTCGGTCTCACCCCAAAGATAATTGACTACGAGATAGTTGACATAATCAACTACGGGATCATAAACAACCTTCCACCGCCCTTCGCCATACTGTACATAGATTACTACGAGGGCGTTCTCACTTACTACTCCAAGGGAGCCATATCCTACAACAAGATAGACTTCAACTACCGTCGTTATCAGGAGACCCAGGATCCGACTATACTTGACACGTTCCTCATAGAGGTCAGGAACCTGCTCGTTATAAACGAGATATCCAACATATACCTCGCCGGACCTATAATAGCTGACGAGGGCACCCTTGAAAACGTGATGATGAACCTTCCCGTCCTGGGGATACTTGACCTTGAGAGCGTGCCTCCGGCATTTTTCGTTCCTTACGTTATGTCCATAAGGGGACTGGAGGAGTAGGGATGATAAGGATAAACCTCATAAAGAAGGAGAAAAAAAAGTTCGCCCTGCCGAGTGTATCCTTGGCACAGCTTAAACAGTATGATATAAAGGAGCTCGCAAAGGACAAGGCTATACTCGCGATACCTGCCGTGGGGGTTGTGATCCTGGCAGGGGAGGTCTTTTACGCCTTCAAGCTCAAACAGGAGATATCTTCCCTCCAGAGAGAGGTAAGCAATTTAATCTCTCAGAGGAACAAGCTTAAGAAGAAAGCGGACATAGTTCAGTCAAGAATGAGAGCTCTTAGTAACGAGATAAACGCTGTCAAGAGGAGGATAAGACAGCTTGAGATAAGCAAGGATCTGATCGTAGTTCTTAAGGACTACTACGAGCCTTTCAACAGCTCCCTCAGCTACCTGAACAGCTATGCCCCGTCAACCGTATGGTTTAACAGCCTCTCCCAGGATATGGACTTCCAGAGGGTTAACGTTGAGCTCTCCTTTGGCTCTTACGATATAAACTCAATAAAGAACTTCTTCACCATAGTGAAGAGGGAGTTTCCCCAATTAACACCGAGCGAGATAAAGAAACAGGAGAACAAGAGCGGAATAATTTATTACGTTTCGTCAATAAAGTTTAGAAGAGATTTTGTAAGTGGGGGAGAGTAATGCCTAGCCTGAAGGAACAGTGGGAAGCTACACCTGCGTGGCAGCGGATGGTGGTAGCCGTCGCCCTACCACTCGTTGCCATCGGTGCGGTGTGGATGTATGTGATAAAACCGGACATGGAAACTAAAGACAGGCTTACTAAAGAAAAGCAGCGATTGAACCAGGAGATAGCTAAGTATAAAAGGATTATAAGACCCGGAGCTTTGAAGAAACTTGAGGAGCAGCTGGAGAATCTCAAAAAAGAGGAGGAGGCAAAGAAGAAAGAGCTTGCAGAGGTTGTGGGTGATATACCTACCCGCAAGGAAATAGAGAAGGTGTTCGGTGAGATAAACAGGATCGCCGTTTCAAAGAACTTGGTGATAACACGTATATCCCTCTCCTCTCCCAGAACTCAGAACCTTCAACTGGTGGAAAAAGGAGGCAAGAAGTTTGTCAAGCCTGCAGTTCAACAACAACAGAAAGGAAGAAGGGGAAGGGGAAGGCGTGGAAGGGCAAAGAAGAAACAGGCACCTGTTCAAGGCATACCTATAACAACGG
>NZ_ABHJ01000014.1:0-33412 GCF_000171895.1 Hydrogenivirga sp. 128-5-R1-1 | reverse complement strand
CATCAAGTCCCCAAAGTCAAAGAGTCCGTTCCTCCTCAGCTCCTCCTGGTAAAGGGCAAACAGCTCTTTGAGCTCCTCAGACTTTATCTCACCGAGGTCTTCCTTAACACGGGATATAGCCCTCCTCACCTTATCGTAGTCCTCCTGCCTTATGTCAAAGCTTTTGAGAAGTTCCCTGAGTATGCTCTTCGTATCCGATTCGTCGGCAACGCTGAAGTTAATACCCGCGTCAGCCCTGAGAAGCCTGTAGGCTATTGAGTGAAAGGTTCCCACCCAGGGAAGCTCTGTCCCTGTAACGCTGTAAACCCTCTCCCCTATTTCCTTAGCCGCCTTGTTGGTGAAGGTTATACACAGGACGCTCTCCCTGGGTGCCCCGAGCTCGCTAAGTATAAACTCAACCTTGTGGGCTAAAGTCTTAGTTTTTCCAGAGCCAGCTCCGGCCACAACGAGCAGGGGTTTCCCGTGGTGGCGAACTACCCTTTCCTGCTGGGGATTCAGCATACTACTCTTCTTCGTCAAGGCTCACTATGTTTATCTCCAAGGTTTCACCGTATCTTTCGGATAGCCTGCTCTCTATCTCAAGCTCCTCTTTCAGGAGCTCCTCTATGCTTGAATACTCTTTAAAGAGCTCAACCTCCACCTGGTAAACCTCCTCCTTGAAGTCCGCGCTGACGTAAACCTCCCTCACGGGCAGGTTCATATCCCTGCAGAGGGAGAGCACATCCTCCTTTATCTCCTGTATATCAAGCTCTCCAAAGCTGGCACACATGACACACCTCCTCATCTCTCATATCTGTTCGTGATGGGCATCCTCCAGTCCTTTCCGAAGGCTCTTGACGTCACCTTCACTCCCACTGGTGCCTGTTTCCTCTTGTACTCCGCCCTCCTGACCATCTTAACGACCTTGAAGACTGTCCCCCTGTCGTAGCCCTTCTTCACTATATCCTCGGGGGACACGTTATCCTCAAGGTACATCTTGAGTATCTCGTCAAGGACTTCGTAAGGTGGCAGGGTGTCCTGGTCGGTCTGGTTTGGTCTGAGTTCTGCGGAAGGGGGTTTCTGAAAGACCCTTTCGGGTATAACGGGAGATAGGGAGTTCCTGTATCTGGCGAGTTTGTATATAGTTGTCTTGTACAAGTCTTTGAGGGGTGCGAAACCGCCCGACATGTCCCCGTATATGGTAGTGTAGCCTGTAGCGGACTCACTCTTGTTGGAGGTAGAAAGAACAAGGTGTCCCAGCTTGTTGGATATGTAAAAGAGAATGTTTGCCCTTATCCTCGCCTGTATGTTCTCGTCCGCGGTATCAAACTCTATCTCTCCCAGGACTGGCAGGAGCTCATCGTGGTAAGCAACGTAGACCTCGTCTATTGGTACAGTGTGGAACTCTATCCCGAGGTTGTCCGCAAGGGTCTTCGCGTCCTCAAAGCTCTCCTTGGAAGAGAAGCGTGAAGGCATGAAGACCCCGAGAACCTTATCCGCTCCGAGAGCGTCGGTGGCTATGCATGCGGTCAGGGAGGAATCCATGCCTCCCGAAAGTCCTATCACGACCTTTGAAAATCCGTTTTTAACGACGTAGTCGTGGGTTCCGAGCACGACAGCCCTGTATACCTCCTCTTCCTCCGAGGGGCTCTCCTCCAGCCTCGGCTCAACGTAGGGCTTGTCGGGGAGCTCTATAGAGGCTTCCACGGGAAAGGGGTCTATCTCTCTGCTGGCGTTCCTCCACCTCAGGTCAAGGAGCCTCCTCCTCCTGACTTTGTCAACGTCTATAGAGAGGGTGAGCAGGTCTTCTTCAAAGGATTTAGCCCTTCCTACAACCCTGCCGAGGGGGTCTACGACCATACTCCTGCCGTCAAAGACGAGTTCATCGTGTCCCCCCACAAGGTTCGCATAAAGGACGAAGCATATGTTGTCCTCCGCCCGCGCCCTGACGAAACCCTCCCTGAACTCATGCTTCCCTATGTGGTATGGAGATGCGTTTATATTGACTATCACCTCCGCCCCTGAGAGAACCGAGAGTCTCTCCAGGTGGTCGGGATACCATATGTCCTCGCATATGGAAAAGCCCAGTTTAATGCCGTTTAGCTCAACCAGGAGGGGATCCTCTCCCTCCCTGAAGTACCTCTTCTCGTCAAATACGCTGTAGTTCGGAAGCCTCCCCTTGTGGTAAACCCCGACCACCTCACCGCCGTACAGAAGGTAAAGACTGTTGTAGAGGTCTCCCCCGTAAAAGGGCGCCCCCACCACGACGAGGGACTTGGCATCTTTTAAGCTTTTAGCGAGCTCTTCAACGGCTTCCATGCACTTCCTGACGAAGTCAATCCGCAACAGCAGATCCTCGGGAAAGTACCCACTCACAACCAGTTCGGGGAACACTATGAGATGGCTCGTATCCTCACACCTTGCGACCGACTCCCTTATCTTCTCAACGTTCCCCTCTATATCGCCCACAACAGGGTTTACCTGCGCAAGGGTAACGTTTAGCATGGTTTTAGTATATCTTGACTAAGGGGCTGAATTGGAAGATAATTTCTAAGTCAAGGCGCGTAGCTCAGTTGGGAGAGCGCTGGCCCGACACGCCAGAGGTCAGGGGTTCGAGTCCCCTCGCGCCTACCATTGAAGAAAGACTAAAAAAGCCAGCCCTCAGGGCTGGAACTCATTAGGGACGGAGGTACTCTCGTCTATTGGAGGCTCGCCCGTTATCACCTCAGGGTTCTGAATACCGAAGTATCTGTAAGCGGTTGACACTATGGAGAAAGGTTCACACTGATAGCTATCGTTCGTAGGCTTGGTAAACTGCCTGTTCACCTTGGCATTTCCCGTCCTGTAAGTTTTCCCTACGAGCTTTCCGAGAGCCCTTCCCGGTATGTTCCATCCACCCACCGTGTAAAGGTTCTGGGTAGTTCCCCTTTGAAAAGACCGCCGAAGGCGGTGATTACAGAAACACAGGCATTATACGGGTATAAGAATATAAGAAAATTCTTACATTTTAAAGAGGTTTAAGAATCCTTTATGGACGCAATTTCCACGGAGGTCAATAATTATAGAGGACTTTAATTCACCTGCGTTAGAACACGGAGGGTATAGCCTAATTGAGGGGAGGTCTGCCGTTCCTCCTCTCCCTTTTAACTAACTTCCAAACCAAAGATAAGCTTCACAGCCTTACCTATAAGGAAGCTTGCACCCGCAGCCATACCGGCAGACATAACCATCTCAAGTATCTTCTTTCTCAGAGATATACCGGATACAAGAGCCACGAAGGACGCGACGAACGACAGAACAAGAAAGGCGAGCACCAGAGAAACAGAGAGAGCTTTAAGTGAATCGCCCATGAAGAAGTAGGGGCTCACAGGGAAAACCACACCGAGGAGGTAGGAGAGACCGGTAAACAGAGCCGACCTGAACTCGTTCTCCGAGTCCTCGGGAAGGTTCACGTTCTCTGACTTGCCCGAAACCTCCGCAACTATACTCTGTCTTTCCCTCAAAGCCTCGTTCACCTGTCTCTGGGAGCGAACAGATATGAAGGCTCCCACTCCCATGGATATGGCGCCAGCCATGCCGACGACCACAGCGCTCGATCCGACGATGTGGGGGTCGTGTCTGTAAACCGCAGAGAGCCCTGCGACCACTCCCAGAAGTTCCACGAGCCCGTCGTTCATTCCCAAGACCATGTCACGGACGTTTGAGAGTCCAAGGTCTTCAACCTTCTCCCGGAAAGTGCTCTCATGGGACAGCTCGTCAAGGATTATGGACTTCAGGCGTTCTACCTCTTCCTCTGACAGATCCGCACCCTTTTCTTTCAAGAACCTGTAATACTGGGTGTAGGCTGATGCCTCTCCCATCTCCAAGAGGGATATGAGAACCAGCGGGTTTATTAGCCTACCCACCAAAAGGATCAGGCGAGAGGGGGAAACGTCTTCAAGATCCTCCGTTTTCTCTCCTCTCCTGTGCAGGAACTCCCTCCAGAAGCGTGCGTGTCCCTTCTCCATGTTGGCTATGCGCATCAGGTCTTCTCTGAGGTCTTCGTCCTTCACCCTTTTGGCGAGCGCTGAGTATAGCTTGTGGTCTTTTATCTCGTTCTGATAGAACTCCTTGGCAAGCGCCGTTATATCCTTCATGAGAGGAACTCACCCACCCTTTGGGCGGTCTCCTTGGAGAACCTTATGCAGTCAGCGACCGATATACCGCTCAGGTAGTTGCCTGTCAGGAATAATCCCTTGTGGACTTCCTCCATCTCCTTGGCAAGGTCAAGATACTTGCCGTAACCGAGGGTGTATTGGGGTATAGCCCTCTTCCACTTCTTAACGTGCGAGAACTCAATCCCTTCTACACCGAGAACCTCTTTGAGTTCTTTTTCCACCAGTTCAAGAATAGCGTCTTCGGACATCTCTATGATCTCCCTGTCCGTGGCACCCCCCAAGTATATGGTGAGAAGCTCTTTCCCTTCCGGAGCCTTGCCGGGGAATAGCTTGGAGGAGAATATGACACCCAAGATCCTCTTACCTTCCTTTCTGGGAATGAGGACTCCGAAACCCTCGGGAATACTACCCTTCTTCACGCCCACGTTGACCACCACCACGGGGACGTAGTCTATCTTGTCAAATTCCAGAGAGGCGCTCCATGAGAGGTCTTTGAGAAGGTAAGAGGCGGTGTAGGCTGGCGATGAAACCACCAAGGCACGGGTTTCCACCTTGCCTTCCCTCGTGTCCAAGACGAACCTGTCTTCCTTTCGTCTTATCCTCAGGACTACGTTCTCCTTCTTAACCTCAAGTCCTTCGGCAAGCTTCTTTATAAGCGTGAACAGCCCTCCCTCAAAGGATATGAGCCTACCCTTGGGTCCCAGAGACTTCTTCTTTAGAGCTCCCTTTATTAGGGATCCGAACTCCTGTTCAAGGGCGTAAACCTTTTTTGTGGCGTATCTGACCGAGAGGGTCTCCGGATCGCCTGCGTAAACTCCCGAGATAAAGGGGGCAACCACGTAGTCAAGGAACTCCTGCCCGAGCCTCCTTCTGACGAAGTCCGCCACGCTCTCCTCGTTCTTTATGGGAGGCGGTGCCCATGGCTCTCTTAGAACCTTCAGCTTTGCAGGTATTGATAGAAGCGGAGAAAACAGAAAGGAAATTGGACTGAGGGGCAGGGGTATGAGTCTCCCTCTCTTGTAGATGTATCTGTTCTTAGAGGAGTGGTTCGCCACGATGGGCTCTGCACCTACCTCTTTGAAGAACTCCATGACCTCCTCGTCCGCAAGAACCGTCTGGGGTCCCAGCTCAAAGGTGTAACCACCCTCGGAGAGGGTCTTTATATTGCCTCCTATCTCGTCGTCCTTCTCGTAAACAACCACGTCGTAGTCGAGCTTCTTTAATCTGAAGGCGGTTGACAAACCCGATATTCCGGAACCTATGACTACCACATCACGCATGGGGGTATTCTAACCTATGCGAATTCGGGAAAATATGAGATCGGTATGTTTTTACTCCCAGACCTTGCTGAAGTCTAAAGCGATTTTGCAGCCCTTTAAGGGGATCTCAAGGGTGTCTGTGGTCACGTCCTTCAGCTTTACGTATCTGTCATTCGTGAGTCTGTAGGCTTTAGCTTTTTTGAGAGAGGGAAATACCATAACGTAAAACTCAACTCCCTCCCTTTCGTATAGCTCAAACTTTAACCTCTCATCCCTCTCGGCGGTGGACTCTGAGATCACCTCAAATATCACCGCGGGCGTCTTTAAGAGTTTATCCTTGACCTCACCGCAGACCACAAAGACGTTCGGTCTAACAACGGTATGTTCGTCTATCACGTAATCCGTATCTATTCCCACCTTACATTCCGGGCAGCTCTTCTCAAGTTCCTCGTCAAGGAAGCGGGCTATGCGAAGGACTACCCTCTGATGTTCAAAGGTTGGGGAGGCGAGGGCGTAGGGGACGCCCTCTATCAGTTCCCAGTCACCCTGCCAGCTCTCGTAGTCCTTGATCGTGTAATTGGGAAGATATTTCAGCGTCAAGCTCATAACTCATCTACCCTTTGAAGGGCACTCCCTTTGTGGGAGAGGAGGGAACCGCATAGGTTCTCTTGGGCATCCTTCCTGCGAGGTATGAGAGCCTTCCTGCAACGGTCGCATACTTCATGGCGACAGCCATCCTTATGGGATCTTTCGCCTCCGCAAGGGCGGTGTTGGTAAGTATCCCGTCAACTCCCAGCTCCATCACGGGGGGAATGTCCGCGGCGCTACCGATACCCGCATCCACTATGACCGGAACGGAGACCGCCTCCTTTATGAACATGATGTTGTAAGGGTTCTGGAGTCCTAAGCCCGACCCTATGGGTGCAGCAAGGGGCATAACCGCCGCACAGCCAACCTCCTCAAACTTCTTGGCATATATGGGATCGTCAAATATGTAGGGAAGGACGATAAAGCCCTCCTTAACAAGGATCTTTGCCGCCTCGTATGTCTGTTCCATGTCGGGGAGGAGGGTCTTCTGGTCTCCTATGACCTCTAACTTTATCCAGTTTATTCCCGTTGCCTCCCTTGCGAGCATTGCGGTCTTTATGGCTTCTTCGGCGGTGTAGCAACCTGCGGTGTTGGGGAGTATGAGGTACTTGTTGGGGTCTATGTAGTCAAGGAGGTTTTCCTTGGTTGGGTCGGTTATGTTCACACGCCTGACAGCAACCGTTATTATCTCAGCGCCGGAAGCCTCAAGGACTTCCTTATTCTCCTGAAAGCTCTTGAACTTGCCAGAGCCTATTATGAGCCTTGACTTGAAGCGCCTACCCGCTATCTCAAAGGGGTCGTTCTCAAGGAGTTTCTCGTAGTCGGTCATTACTTCACCTCCAGATATTTGAGAAGTTTAATTTAGTTCTGCAACCGTCCAGATCAAAGAGGAACTCTCCTTCTCTCTGGTACTTGCCTACAAGTTCGTATTTCCCGTCCTTCAGCTCGTAAGCCTCCACCTCCTCCGTATCGGGGTCAACCATGATGTAATACTTGACACCTTGCTCTTCGTATATCTGGAACTTGGTTATCCTGTCCTTCTCCCGGGTGGAAGGTGAGAGAACCTCAAAGACAGCCACGGGTGGGAACTCAAGCCTCTTTTTGGAGAATAGATCTCTCTCAAGGTCTTCCGAGCACACTATCAGGTTGTCGGGTTCTAAGATGGTGTCCTCGGACACAACCCAGTCTATTGAGATAAGAGATACGCATTTCTCACACTCTTCCAATTCCTGAGCTAATAGGCGGGCTATGTTGGTTGATACTAACTGATGCCTTGGCGTGGGCATAGGAGACATGGCGTAGGGTATGCCATCTATAAGCTCCCATCTTCCCTCCCAGTTTTCCCAGTCCTCAATGGTGTAGTGGGGAAGGAGTTTCACTCTCATCAACCGCCACCTACCAGCTGGACTATCTCAACCTTGTCGCCTTCTTTGACCCTGCGGGTCTTGTATTCGGACTTGGGCACCACCTCATCGTTCACAGCGACCGCTAAACCCACCTCCCTGAACTTAACGTCCATCAGTTCAAGGAGTTCCATTATGGTGAGCTCGTCACTAACCTCTCTATCCTTACCGTTAACGGTTATTCTGGGCATAAGAAAAATATAATATACTTAACCCCATAGGAGGAGAGAGGTGACGCCAGATATTGCACAGGTCCCCAACGTACCGGATACTCCGCAGGAATACCCGATGATGCCTCTCAGGGATATAGTCATATTCCCCACCATGGTTTTACCCCTATTCGTGGGCAGGAATTTCTCCATAAAGGCGGTGGAGGAAGCCTCCAAGAAGGACAGCCTTATATTCCTTACCCTTCAGAAGGAAAAGGACATAGAGGAGCCTAAAGAGGAAGAGCTTTACCATGTAGGGGTAATCGCCCACATACTCAGGGTGGTTCCCATAGAGGAGAGCAGGATAAAGGTTCTCGTTCAGGGGATAAAGAGAGGTGTTTTAAAGAAGCTTGAACTGAAAGACGACCATTACGTAGCTCTCGTAGAACCAATTGAGGAAAAGGAGATAGAGGAGAAGGATCTCACCGTAGAGGACAAGGCACTTATGAAGTCCGTCAAGGAGCTCCTTGACAAGGCTATATCCCTCGGAAAGCAGGTGATCCCTGACGTGGTGATGATAATAAGGGAGATTGAGGATCCCGGTAAGCTGGCAGACCTCATAGCCTCAATCCTTGAGATGAAGTCTAAAGAGGCTCAGGAGATACTTGAAACCATAGACCCGAGGGAAAGACTCAGAAAGGTTCACCAGTTCCTTCTAAACGAGGTAGGGCTCTTAGAGGTAAAACAGCAGATAAGCACACAGGCGAGGGAACAGATAGAGAAGGAGCAGAGGGAGTACTTCCTAAGACAGCAATTAAGGGCTATACAGGAAGAGCTCGGGGAAACGGACGAGAGAAGGGCAGAGATAGAAGAGTACAGGAAAAAGCTTGAGGAGCTGAAGTTAGAGGGATCAACGCGCAAGGAGATAGAAAAGCAGATAAAGAGGCTTGAGAGACTGCACCCGGACTCTGCGGAGGCCGGCGTCCTTAGAACTTGGCTTGACTGGGTCCTTGAGCTACCCTGGAACAAGAGGACTGAAGATAACTATGACCTTGACAGGGCTAAGGAGATCCTTGACAGGGACCACTACGACCTTGAAAAGGTCAAGGACAGGATAATAGAGTACCTTGCGGTGAGAAAGCTGACGGAAGGTGGGGAGTCCACAGCCCAGATACTCGCCTTCGTGGGACCTCCCGGCGTAGGAAAGACCTCTCTGGGCAAGTCAATAGCAGAGGCACTCGGCAGGAAGTTCGTGAGGATAGCTCTCGGCGGTATAAGGGACGAGGCAGAGATAAGGGGTCACAGGAGAACTTACGTGGGCGCCATGCCCGGCAGGATCATACAGGCTATAAAGCAGGCTGGCACCAAGAACCCCCTCATAATGCTTGACGAGATAGACAAGCTCGCCATGTCCTTTCAGGGAGATCCGGCTTCCGCACTCTTGGAAGTCTTAGACCCTGAGCAGAACAAGAACTTCACAGACCTCTACATAGGTCTCCCCTTTGACCTCTCCGAGGTGATATTCATCTGCACGGGCAACAGGATGGATACCATACCCACACCCCTGCTGGACAGGATGGAACTCATACAGCTTTCAGGATATTCAGAGGAAGAAAAGCTCTTCATAGCTCAGAAGCACCTACTCCCCAAGCTCATACCCCTACACGGACTCAAGGAGGAGGAAATTCAATTTGAGGACGAGGCGATCCTTGAAATAATCCGTGGATACACCCGCGAAGCGGGTGTGAGAAACCTCCAAAGGCAGATATCCTCCGTTCTCAGAAAGATAGCGGTGAAAAAGCTGAAGGGCGAAGAGGGTCCCTTCAGGATAACCAAGGAGGACATCAGGAAGTTACTGGGAGTGCCGAGGTACAAACCGGAGAGAGAACGCGAGCCCCTCGTGGGCATAGCAACCGGACTCGCCTGGACGGAGGTTGGTGGAGAGATAATGTTCATTGAGGCTACAAAGATGAAAGGTAAGGGGGGTCTTCTGCTCACAGGCTCCCTCGGTGACATAATGAAGGAGTCCGCTCAGGCAGCCCTCTCATACATAAGATCAAACGCTGAGAATTACGGGATAGACCCCGACGTGTTTCCCAACATAGATATTCACATACACGTCCCTGAGGGCGCCGTTCCCAAAGATGGACCTTCGGCCGGCGTTGCGCTCGCCACCGCCCTCATATCCCTGCTAACTGACATACCCGTGAGGTCAGACATAGCGATGACGGGAGAGATAACCCTGAGAGGAAGGGTTCTGCCCGTAGGAGGGCTCAAGGAGAAGATCCTTGCAGCTAAGAGGGCTGGCATATACGAAGTTATACTTCCCGAGAAGAACAGGGACGAAGTCCTTGAAGATCTGCCCGAATACGTGAGAGAACAGATGAAACTCCACTTCGTAAGACATCTGGATGAGGTGTTCAGCCTCGCTTTAACGAAGGGTGAGTTCTCCGGATCTTAGCGGATAGGCTCTATATCAACCTCAAAGAGGTCTCCTCTGTTTTGGACTGGAAGGGTTCCCGTCCTGCCTGTTATAACGAACAGCCTTCCCTCTTGCGTGGGGGAGACGGATTGAACAGCCTCCTCAAACTTCTTACCCCTGAGTTTCTTAAGCTTGGCTATCCCCCTGTCGTCAATCACAACGAGGGAGAGCTCTCCTTCGTGAAACTTGGTCACGTCAAGGAACCTGTAAACGGGGCTCCTCACGTTCCTGACGACTCCAACGTAATTCCTGCCGTTCACGGTTACTACAAAGTGCCTCACGTTGAAGGTGTACTTCTCCTCGTCTTCATAGGTTCCAGGGAGCTCCGCGGTCGTATAAGAACCCCCAAAGCCCTCCTCGGAGAGTAAGAGCTCCTCACCCCTGTACACCCTCAGGTAGCCGTCTCTGTCGGTAAAAACGAGGAGGTCTCCATTCATAACCGCCGAATCAGCCCTGAAACCCGAAGGAACCTTGAACTCACCCCTCTCAACGAGTTCATCTCCAGAGAGCTCCAGCCTCACCACATCTCCCCAGAAGTCCCTTCCATCAAAGCTCTGCCCTATGAGAGTCTCGCCGGGTCTACTCCTGTCAAGCAATGCTACAAAGTAGGGTATACCCTTCTTGACAACCACCGGGCTACCGCCCACCATCTTGACGAGAACGGAATTCATACTTGAGCCTGTTACTATGTTCACAGCTATGAGGTCGTTTTCACCTCCGGAGGGAATGCACAGAAGGGACACGGGATAGCCCGAAGGAAGCCTTAGTCCAGCGTACTCAACCACCTCCCTCTCAAGGAGCTCGTATATGACGAGCCTGTTCTCAAAGAGGACGGTAAGGTACTCCCTGTTGAAAAATTTGCAGGTGTCAGCAGACAGCGGGAGTTCCGGGAATGTCATTACAAACTTAGCGTGGAGCTTAAACTCCTCTGGAGCCTTCTCAACCTCTGTCGGTTGCACTACAACCTTAGGTCTGGGTTTCTCAAAGAAGGCTACAGCTACACCCCTGTACTCAACCCCGTAGCCCTCGTCAAACTCCCTTACAACGTAGTCGCAGTCCTCACCCCTCTTGAGAGAACCCACGAGGGAGCTCACCTTAAAGAAGCCCTCGTCGCTACCGACGAAGCAGACACTCCCGTAGAAGAGCTCAACCCTATTTCCCCTCTCAATTCCCCTGTCCTCAAGTATGCTGGCGAAGGAGAACCTGTCCTTCACCTCGCTGACCTCTACCCTACCTACTTCCTCGTCTACCCTTCCGAGAACTTCCTTGGTGACGGGGTGAACTATCTCTTTCCCTTCCTTTATAACCTTGAAAACCTCTCCCTCTCTGACCTTCTCTTTCCCCAGGTCAATTATCACCCTGTCTTCAAGCTTCTCAACCACATACCCTTTCCTGCTGAAAAAGTCCTTCAGTGCCTCAAGGCTGTCTGCCCAGGAAAATACGAGTATCAGAAGGGTGAGGGCTAAGAGTCTCTTCATGCCTTCAATCTCTCCATATTCTCAATTATCCTGTCGGTCATCTCCTCCGTTCCCACCTTCTTGCAACCTTCGGAGTATATGTCTGGCGTCCTGTAGCCCTGATTTAAGGTCTCTTCAACAGCCTTTTCTACAAGATCGCTGGCGGAGTCCATACCGAAGGAGTACCTGAGCATCATGGCTGCGGAGAGTACGGTGGCTATGGGGTTGGCTATACCCTGACCCGCTATGTCCGGTGCTGATCCGTGAACGGGTTCGTAGAGGGCGTACCTGTCTCCCACGCTGGCGGAGGGCAGCATACCCAGACTTCCCACCACCACGCCAGCCTCATCCGAGAGTATGTCTCCGAATATGTTGCCCGTGACTATCACATCAAAGGAGTTAGGTCTTCTCACCAGTTGCATGGCGCAGTTATCAACGTAGAGGTGTTCAAGCTCCACGTCGGGGTAGCTTTTGCTTACCTCCTCAACCACCTCCTTCCATAGACCGCTCACCTCAAGAACGTTGGACTTATCCACGCTGGTGAGTCTCCTGCGTCTCTTTCTCGCTATCTCAAAGGACTTGACCACGACCCTCCTTATCTCGTCCTCGGTGTACCTCATGGTGTTTACGCCGACCCTCTTGCCGTTCTCCTCAAAGATACCCCTGGGCTCTCCGTAATAGACGTCTCCGGTGAGCTCCCTGACCACGAGCATATCCGTCCCGCTCACAACCTCCGGCTTCAGGGGTGAAGCGTCTATAAGAGGCTCCCACACCTTGGCGGGTCTTAGGTTGGCGTAAAGGTCAAGCTCCTTCCTTATCTTCAGAAGCCCCTTCTCGGGTCTCTTGTCGGTGGGCAGGTCGTCCCACTTGGGTCCCCCGACAGCGCCTAAGAGGACGGCGTCCGAGTTCTTACACAGCTCAAGGGTTTCATCTGGTAGGGGCGTTCCGGTCTCATCAATCGCCCTACCACCTATCAGACCTTCTTCGTACTCAAAGCTGACCCCGTAAAGTTCTTCCACCTTCTTTAACACCCGAAGGGTCGCTTCAACGATCTCAGGACCTATTCCGTCGCCTTTTAGGACGGCTATCTTGAACCTTTGCATGGAAGAGTATTATACGGGATAAGGTGCTTAAGCTATAAATTTAGTCACCTTCCGAGAAAAATTCCATAAGGTTGATGCCCTTGAAATCCTCGCAGGTGGCAGAACTTAATAGCAAGGAGGTGATAGGCATGTGTTTCTCCATGGAGGAGTACGAAAGGCTCAAGGCTCTCGTTGAAGAGCGTAAGAAGATAAAGGAACAGGTCAAGAACCTGAAGCCCTCCGACTTTGAGAAGAAAGAGAAGGAGGAGGAGAAGGAGGTAGTCAAAGCTGAAAAAGGCTAAAGGTGAACCCTCTCAAGGGTGAGCCCCTTCGCAGGTGCTGTGTGAGGGCAGTGCTTGCCCTTGAGGTATTCGTATAGCTCCCCCGTGCTGACCTTCCCCTCCGCCCTTTTTACTATCGCGCCCACAAGCCTCCTGACCATGTAACGCAGGAAGTGGGAGGCGGTAAACCTGAGCTCTATGAGGTCGCCGCTCACCGCGAGTTTCGTTTCAAGCTCAATCACGGTGGTTTTATCCTCTTCCAGCTTCGCAAAACCTCTGAAGTCGTGCCTGCCGGAAACGATCTCAAGAGCCTCAGAAAGGAGGTTTAAATCAACCCTTCGGGTTACGCTCCACGAGAAGGGATATAGAAAAGGGTTTCTTACGAAGGAATTCCATAGCCTGTAAAGGTAGGTCTTGCCTTTGACGGAGTAACGAGAGTTGAAATTCTCGTCCACCAGCTTTACCTCGTAAACACCTATATCTTTTGGAAGTAGGGAATTAAGAGCCCTCAGGAGCTTTTCACACTCCAGTTCTTTAATGCTCCTGAAGTTGGCTACGTAGTCCTCTGCGTGAACACCTGCGTCCGTCCTGCAGCAACCGATAACCCTGATCTCCTCCCCGAACACGGTCTCCAGCGCTTCCTTGAGGGTTCCCTGAACCGTTGGGACACCGGGCTGGATCTGCCACCCCGAGTAGTTAGTACCCACAAAGGCGAGCCTGAGCATGTAGTTGTTCATGGTTTAAAATTCTAAGTTAATGAGGATAGCTATACTCTGCTCTGGGGGGGACGCCCCGGGCATGAACCCCGTCATAAGGGCTGTGGTCAGGAGCGCCGAGTCCTTGGGTCACGAGACCGTAGGCGTAAGGAGGGGATTCAGAGGTCTCATAGAAGGGGAGTTCGTCAGTCTGGGTGCGCGGGATGTTGGGGGCATATTGGACAGGGGCGGGACGGTGCTACTCAGCAGCAGGGAAGAGAAGTTCAGGAAGCTTGATTACAGGGAGAAAGCCTACAGAAACCTGCAAAGGGAGAATGTAGATGCCCTCGTGGTTCTTGGAGGAGAAGGTACTTTTAAAGGCGCAGAGCTCGTGGCTGAAGAGATGGGCATACCAGTCATAGGCGTGCCCTGCACCATAGACAACGATGTGGGCGGTACGGAGTACTGCATAGGGTATGACACAGCTCTCAGGAACGCGGTTGATGCGATAGACAAGATCAGGGATACAGCGAGCTCCCACGAGAGGATATTCGTCGTTGAGGTTATGGGAAGGAAGAGGGGCTTCATAGCCGTTGAGGCCGGTCTCGCCACAGGAGCGGAGCTCATCCTCGTGCCGGAGGAGGAGTTTCCAAAAGAAAAGATACCTGAGGAGATAGTCAGGGTGAAGGAACTGGGCAAGCTCCACTTCATAATAGTGATGGCAGAGGGATACGGGAAAGCTGAAGAGCTGAGAGAGTTCCTCCTCCAGAACATAGGCGAGCGGTTCGGGGAGATAAGGGCTACCGTTTTAGGTCACCTCCAGAGGGGAGGAGTACCCACCCACACCGACAGGATAATGGGTATGAAGTTCGGGGAGGTTGCGGTTGAGTCCCTGCTCTCCGGCGAAAGGAAAGGCTTTGTAGCTTACAGGGGAGGCAAGTTCTACATAGAGGACTTTTCCATGGCAGGGGAGTATAAGGATATAGACAGGGAGGCGCTCAGATTAAACCGGCGCCTAAACTCATGAACCCTTCTCTTCCTTCTTCTTTTCTTGCTCAGGCTGGAATCCTATTATCGCCTCTTTGGAGAAAGTTATCCTCGTGTTCGCGTCCACCTTGAGAGATACAGTCCTGTCCCCAACCTCAACCACCGTGCCCCATATACCCGCAGAGGTTATGACCTTGTCCCCCTTCTTGAGACTCTCTATGAGCTTTCTGTGCCTCTCCCTCTCCTTCTTCTGAGGTCTTATTATGAGGAAGTAAAATATGGCGAATATACCTACGAGAAACAAAACCTGAAACAGTATCGCTCCCGTAGGGCTCTGGTGTCCCTGTCCCTGCGCAAAGGCTATGTCTATCATCTCATTCCTCCTTCCAGTATTCCTCAAAGGCTATCCAGGTTCTGGGGATTATGAACCTGAGGTCGTCCCAAGTCTTCATATATTTTATACGTTTCTCCGCCGCCCTATTGAGGGAGCTTCCGAAGAGTTCCATGCTCTCTTCACTGTAATCCTCAAGGTCACCTTCCAGTATAGCCTCGCCCGCCATAGCACCTGTATATACTGCGTTGGCTATACCACCGCCCGTTATGGGATGGCAGAATCCTCCTGCATCTCCCACAAGCACAACATTACCGCGGAGCGGTCTCTTCACACCCTCTGCAGGTATCCAGCCTCCGGTTCTCCCGAGCACTTCTTTACCAACAACACCCTCGGAGGTCAGCTCAGCCACGAGCCTCCTCAGGCTCTCCATCACATTTACGGGATAGTGAGGGTCTATACCAACTCCAACGTTCGCCAGCTCACCTTTCGGAAAGACCCAGCCGTATCCGCCCGGTATGTAATCCCTGAAGTATATTAGCAGGTCTGACACCCTTTCCCTCAACGGAAACGTGAACTGGGCGGTAGCAAGAAAGCTGCCCGTGTGCTCTCCCGTAAGCCGTGCAACCCTTGAGCGGGGACCGTCCGCACCTATAACGAGCTCCGCCTCAACGGCGTAGCGTTTGCGGGTGTCTATGTGTTCCAGCCATACCTTGCCATCCTCAAAGCCAAGGAATACAGTCCTGAGCCTGAGTTCCGTTCCCCCTTTGAGTGCACGCTCAACTATACCCCTATCAAACCTGTCCCTGTGGAGGACGTATCCCTCAGACTGCATACTCACCACCTCACCCCAAGGGGTGAAGTGAACCATGTCCCTGACCTCCTGGGCTACGACATCCTTTGGAAAAAACTCAGGGAACTTGTGTTTCAGCTGAATGGGTACGAACTCGGCACACTGGACGGGAACTCCAGGCGCCCTCTTTATATCAACCAACAGAACCCTGACATCGTTCCTGGAAAGGATATAGGCGGCAGTGGCTCCAGCCGGACCTGAACCCACTATGAGAACGTCATACTTCATCTACCTTTAGAATTTAGGTGGTTTTTGATGAGCTTTCCCATCTTAAAGGTGGGGACGTACCTCTCCTTCACGAATATCTCAACACCCGTCCTCGGGTCTTTCACGAACCTTGAGGGCTTCTTCTTGATCTTAAAGGTTCCAAGCCCCCTTATCTCCACCTTCTCGCCGCGGGTGAGAGCTTCGGCCATCGCCTGAAATATCTGGTCAACGATTATGCGGGCTTTTCTCTGGGATATCCCCCTTCTCTTGGCTATCTCCTTGGTTATGTCGGATTTTTTCATTCTTTTTCCTCCTCAATGTATATGGTTCTGACCTTACTCTTATCACCCTTTGCTTGAAGGGTTCCGTTTTTTCTATCATACACTATCTCCTCAGCCTCAAGGAGGTTTTTATCCTCCTCCACACGGGCGTTTCCCTTGAGAACTATAATCTCATTTCTGAGGTCGTACTCCGCATATTCGGAGAAGGACTTCCTCTTGGGTTCGTAGTACCTCACGTTACCGGTGGCTATCATCTTGGTTGGCTTGCCCTTCTCGTCAAGGAGTATTACCACCTTATCAGCCTTCAGTACGGATTCGCCCCTCGTAAGCTTCACGTTGCCCGTGTAAATGATCCTGTCCTTCTTAAACTCAAGGCTCTTGGCTTCACCCGTTATTGGCTGCGCCCAGAGAAGCGAGGTGAAAAGAGCTGCGAGGGAAAGGAAGAGCCTAAATCTCATGTTTCGTCCTCACTCCGCCTATTATAACCCTCAGAGGGCGCAGGTAAGCCTTAAACCCTTTACCCTCTATGTAGTTCCTGTCCTTCCACACCATAACCTTGTCCTCTCCGTACAGGAGGTTCCTGTTGAAGTCTATAACAGCCCTCTCAGTCTTGACGAAGAAGGCTTCTCCCCTTATCTCAACGTCTCCCTTCAGAAACCCTCTGTTCTTATCCCTCTCCACGGTTATGGAGTCCGCCCTGACCCTGTAACCGCTCGCCGACTCAAGGAGAACATCTATAAGGGTTAGCTCCCTTCCGAAGGATACGAGCTCCCTTCCCTGAATACTCCACTCTTCGCCACCCTCTCCGAAGACCTTTATACTTATGTCCCTCGCTATGCTCTTCTCTTGAACGAACACACGCGACCTGGATTCAAGATGGGATATGTAGGCTAAGGAGGCTATGGACAGCAGGATAAACGCCAGGTGCAGGAGGAGAAACTTCATCGGGTATATTTTTTCACAAGCCCGTCCCTTCCCGTTAGGCTAAGTATGAGGTCGCAAACCTCCCTCACAGCTCCATTACCACCCTCTCTGAGGGTTACGTAAACGGCGTGTTCCTTAACTACATCGGGGGCATTCCTCACCGCAACGGGGAAGCCAACCCTCTTCAGAACAGGTATGTCCACGAGGTCATCGCCCACAAAACCCACCTCTTCAAGGGAAAGTCCGTGTCTTCCGGCTATGTCTTTGAGGATGTCCTCCTTCTGGGTTCTACCCATGAAGACTTCATCTATGCCGAGCTCCGAAAGCCTGTTTCTGAGAGCCTCCGACTCCCTGCCTGATATAACGCCCGTCATGATACCAGCCCTCTGAAGGAGCTTTATGCCGAGACCATCGTGGACGTTGAAGACCTTAACCCTTTCCCCTTCTTCCGTGTAGAAGAGCCTGCCGTCCGTGAATACGCCGTCCACGTCCAGTAGGAGGAGTTTTAATCTCTTAACCCTTGACCTCAGACTCAAATCAGCACCTCTGAACACCGGACTTCTTGCAGGCGCTCCTGAGAAGTTCAAAGAACTCGTCGGACTCCTGTAGACCGAATATCTGCATGATTATCCTGTCTCTCTTCGGGTCGTATACAAAGAAGGTGGGTGTACCCACAGCCCTAAATCGTCTGTCAAGCTCAGGGGGAGTGTTGTCCACATCAACGGGGACAACCACGAAGACGTTGTCCATTATCGTGCTCACCCTTGGGTCTATGAAGACAGCGTCCTCCATGTACTTGCAGTAGCTACATCCCTCCTCGTAGAAGTAAAGGAGAACGAGCTTCCCTTCCCTCTTAGCGGTCTCCACGCCGACCCTGAAGTCCGGATACCACTGGGAAGACCACACCGTACCGAGAAACAACAGGAGAAGAGCCAACCTGAGAACCACCATGGACTAAAATATAATCCATGAAGACGGGCTTTGTTTATGACGATATATATCTCAAGCATGACTACCCGGATCACCCCGAGAGAAAGGAACGCCTCATATCCATAGTGAACCACCTGGAAAGCTCAGGGCTGATGAAAGAGATTCTTCCTGTGGCTCCGAGGAGGGCAAAGGCGGAGGAGGTTGCCCTCAACCACGACCCGAACTACGTCCAGGAAGTGCACGACTTCTGCAAGGCGGGGGGTGGATTCCTTGACCCCGACACCTACGCCAACGAGCACAGCTACGATGTTGCCCTCACCGCCGTAGGCGGTGTTCTGGAAGGGATAGACCTGATCCTTAAAGGTTCCATAGAGACCGCCTTCTGTGCGGTCAGACCCCCCGGGCACCATGCGGAGTACGCCAAGGCGATGGGCTTCTGCCTCTTCAACAACGTGGCGGTGGGTGCCCGATACCTGAGGAAGAAGGGTGTGGATAAGGTCTTCATAATAGACTTTGACGCCCACCACGGAAACGGCACCCAGAGGAGCTTCTACCAGGACGACAGCGTCTTTTACTTCTCAACCCACGAGTATCCCTTCTACCCCGGGACGGGAAGTGCCCAGGAGAAAGGAGCCGGCAAAGGGGAAGGCTACACCCTCAACGTACCCATGCAGGCAGGCGCCGGAGACGAGGACTACCGACCGGTATACGAAAAACTGCTTCCGAAGGTGATGGAGGACTTCTCTCCGGACTTCGTGCTCGTATCGGCGGGGTACGACCTCCACTCGGACGATCCCCTTACCTACCTTGACGTCTCAACGGAAGGGGTAAGGATGATAGTTAAGAGCATATTGAAAACCTGCAGAAAGC
Organism: Hydrogenivirga sp. 128-5-R1-1; assembly: GCF_000171895.1. Taxonomy (NCBI): domain Bacteria; kingdom Pseudomonadati; phylum Aquificota; class Aquificia; order Aquificales; family Aquificaceae; genus Hydrogenivirga; species Hydrogenivirga sp. 128-5-R1-1. The sequence goes on along the minus strand of NZ_ABHJ01000014.1, from coordinate 14,497 downwards.
TGGGAGTCCCCTCCCTCTTTGCCCTTGAAGGGGGGTACAACCTGAAAGCCCTCGGAGAGAGCGTGGGTGTGACCGTAGAGGAGATGCTCTCAGCCTAAAGTGAGTTCAATCATCAATGAAGCCCACCCTGGGGTTAGATTATTGATCTCTCCGAAGAGGAAGGCATGGAAGAAAAAGGCAGATTTAAGATAGAGATACCTTTAGACCTCGCCCAGAAGTGCGTAAAGTGCGGGTTGTGTAAGTCTGTGTGTCCCTCCTACCACGGCGAAGAGGGAAGTTACGCGAGAGGAAGGCTCGCCCTCGCAGAGATGGTGGTTAAGGGAGAGCTCCCCCTGAACGAAGAGGTTGCAGCCCAGTGGAACGAATGCGCCATGTGCAGACGCTGCGAGTGGGTATGCCCCAACGACGTTCACTACAAAGACGTACTGGTTGAGGCGAGAGAGCTCCAGGAGAAGAAGCTTGGAAGGGACTTTATCTCAAGGGCTGGGCTCAAAAGCCTTGAGTTCATGCAGTCTGACCTGGGCAGAAAGGTGTTGAAGGCTGCGGGTAAACTGAGCGCGCTTTTACCCTCCGAGGTCAAAACACCGCTCCCTACGGGAGCGGTCAAGTTCATGCCAAAACCTCACGGAAAGCCCTTCGGCATAAGGGGAAAGGTCTTTAAGGCTGAAGAGGAGAAGGGCAGGTTGCTTTTCTTTACGGGGTGCATGATAGACGTCTTTTACGGGAACACGGGAGAGAGCGTCATAAAGCTGATGAACAAACTCGGGTACACCGTGGTCGTGCCGGAGGATATAAAGTGCTGCGGCGCCCCTCACCTCTACCACGGAAACGTGGAAGCCTTTGAGAGGTTAAAGGAGCACAACTTAAAGGAGATTGACAGACACGAGTTTGATGCCATAGTGGTTGCCTGTCCGACCTGCGGTGGAGCCCTCATAGAGGACTACGGTAGGGACTGGAAGGTTTACGACTTTGCTCAGATAGTGTTTGAGGAGGGAGAGAACTCAAGGTTCAAGGGTGCGAACGAAAGGCTTACCTTTCACGTCCCGTGCCATTCCTACACCGCCATGAAGGTAAACCCCTCCGTATTCTACGGCGTCATGGAGAGGGTTGAGGGTGCGGAGGTGGCTAAGGCTGAGAAAGCCCAGTCCTGCTGCGGGTTTGCAGGGCTCTGGAGCATAAAGAATCCCAAGCTCTCTGAGAAGGTACAGAGGGAAAAGATGGAGGACTTTAAGGAAACTAAGGCTGACTTCATCCTGACCACGTGCCCGGGTTGTGTGCTCCAGCTCAGGGACGGCGTAAGGAAGTTCGGGAACCCCCAAGAGGCGATCCACTTGGCCGACTACCTTGCCGAACGTATGGAGTGAATGGCTAAATATCTATCCTTGCGTACCTCTTTCTGCCCTCCTCAAAGAGGTCTCCGCCGTATATGTCGTTCGCCACTATAACGGGGAAGTCCTCAACGTAGAGCCTTCTTATAGCCTCCGTGCCGAGGTCTTCATAGGCTATGAGCTCTGAAGATTTTATGTGCCTCTGGAGGAGTGTTGCAACACCTCCGACCGCAGCGAAGTAAACTGCCTTGTACTTCTTCAGCAGTTCCTTGACCTGAGGAGAGCGATAGCCTTTGCCTATCATACCCTTCAGCCCCAACTTGAGGAGAGGCTCAACGTACCTGTCCATCCTTATGGCTGTGGTCGGTCCAGCGGAACCTATAACCTGTCCTTCCTTGGGTGGAGTCGGTCCCACGTAGTATATGATCTGCCCCTTGAGGTCAACGGGCAGGGGCTCCCCCCTGTTCAGGCTCTCCACCATCCTCTTGTGAGCCGCGTCCCTGGCCGTGTATATGTATCCGGTTATGAGAACCTTGTCTCCAGCCCTCAGGTCTTCTATGACCTCGTCCGTGAGCGGTGTGGTTATCCTCTTCTCCATGCCAATTAGTATAACAGGAGCTCCGCTGATAGAATATCTCTCCTATGGGAAAGCTCAGAGACTACGCGGAGCTCGTCAAGTTTGAGCACACTATATTCGCTCTCCCTTTCGCCCTCGCCAGCGTGCTCATACTTGTTGAGGACTTTCCCTCCCTCTGGAAGCTCCTGTGGATAGTGGTCGCCCTCGTCAGCGCGAGAACCCTCGGTATGGCTTTCAACAGGTTGATAGACGAACCCTACGACAGAATGAACCCCCGATCAAAGAACTGGCCCCTCGTCTCCGGAGCACTCTCAAGGGAGGATGTGAAGAGACTCATAATCCTGTCCTCAGGTGTGTTCGTACTTAGCACGCTCCTGATAAACTTCTTAGCTTTCCTCCTCTCACCCGTGGTAATACTTCTGCTCTGGCTCTACCCCTACTCAAAGCGATTCACCTACTTCCCCCACTTCGTTCTCGGTCTCGTCTACTTCCTCATACCGGTTGCCGTTGATATAGCCCTGAACGCGGAAGTGTCCGGGGAAGCGATCCTGCTCGGTCTCGCCATGGCTTCCTGGGTGTCCGGTTTTGATATACTCTACGCCCTTCAGGACTACGAGTTTGACAGAGAGCACGGGCTCAAGTCTGTGCCCGTCAGGTTCGGCATAGAGAACTCCTTAAAGTTCGCAAGGGTACTCCACATGATAACCTTCCTCTCTCTCCTCACGCTCGGTTTTGTAGACGATAAAATGGGTGTCGTATACACCCTTGGACTACTGTTGCTTGCAGGATTTCTTCTCTACGAGCACAGGCTTATAAAACCGGAAGACCTCTCAAAGATAGACAAAGCCTTCTTTACGGTGAACGGTTACGTGAGCATAGTTTTTTTCCTGACAGTGTTGCTGGACTACCTGTTATAAACCCATCATGCGCTCTATATCAGAAATGCGTTTTCTGTACTCCTCGTGGGATATCTCCCCCTTCATGAGCATGTCCGTCAGGAACTGTATCTCCCTCTCCATCTCTTTAAGCTTCTTGACCTTGTCCTTCTCCTTGCCGGCGAGGACGTTGTAGAGAAAGTACTCCTCCACCTCGTAGTGACGGAGGCTCTTCTTCAGGGAAGCTATGTCCTTCTCAAGGAGAAACTTCTTCAGCCTCTCAAGGAGGTCAAAGACCTCCTGTATATCCCTTTTCCTCTCCGCCCTCAGGAAAACCTGCCCGGTGTCTAGTATCTTTCCCACAACTATGTAAGAGTCCTGCTCCTGACTCCTGAAGAGCTCAAGGCTCATCTTGATACCCTCAACCTCAAATATGTCGTGGAGAACCTTCTCGTCTCCGTAAGGCTTCTTCTCCAGCTTCTCCCTCTCCACGTACTCTTTGAAGGATATGCCCCCGAAGACCGCTATTATCTCTTTGCAGTACTCGTTTGCAAGGTTACCCACGTTTATGGCTATGTAGCTCAGCAGGTCTTTATTTACGAAGTCAAATTTAACCTTGGTTCCGAGGATTATGTCCATGAAGCCCCTTTCAAGCTCAACGGAGAAGGAGCACATGCTCAGAGAGCCGTTCTCCATGAGGAGGAAGCGCATCAGGTCTTTGTCGGGTTTTACCCTCAGAGCAACGGGGGAGTAAACGTGTATCAGCACGTCATCTCCCTCCTGAACCACCTCCACGTTTATAACGGTTGAACCCCAAGGAATTAGGAACTCTCCATCCTCACGGTAAACCCTTATAGTTCCGAACACCTGTCCGAGATACCTCTCTATAAGAAGGGCTATACGCTCCAGCCTGTCTTCCATGGCTCTATTTTAACAGCTCGCCTTTTTCAGGAGAGTAGCCTCTCACGAAGTCCTCCCCCTTCATCCTCTTACCTTTGGGAGATATGAGCTCCAATACCCTCACAGCCCCACTTCCGCATGAGACGACGAACCTATCAGGGTCTACGATCTCCCCGGGTTCACCGTAACCTTCAACAACCTCAACCTTGAGGAGCTTTATCCTCTCCCCCCTGAAGGAGGTGTGCACGCTGGGGTAGAGTCCCCTGATCCTGTCCCTGACGCTGTCTGCCTCCGCCTTCCAGCACAGCCTGTACTCTTCCCTCTGGACGGGAGGTGCGTAGGTTGCCTCCTCCTCCCTCTGAGGCTCAGGCTCAATCTTACTTCCGAACCACAGCTTTAGAGTCCGGACGAGGAGCTCCGCTCCCTTCACAGAAAGCCTCTCCGAGAGGCTTTGGAGGTTGTCCTCATCACCGATCGTCTCCTCCTCCTGAGAGAGGATATCACCCGCGTCCATCCTCTCGTTCACGAGCATTACCGTATTGCCCGTCCTTTCCTCTCCGGCCATTATGGCTCTCTGTATGGGTGCAGCCCCCCTGTACTTGGGCAGCAGCGAAGCGTGGAGGTTGACCACCCCGTAGGGTGGTACGCTGAGTATATCCTTCGGTAGTATCTTCCCGTAAGCCACGACGACAATGCAGTCCGGCTTCAGCTCTCTGATAGTGCCGATGAACCCCTTTATACTCTCCGGCTGGTAGACCTCAATACCCTGCTTAAGGGCGAGCTCCTTTACAGGCGGAGGTGTGAGTCTCTTGCCCCTGCCTGCGGGTCTATCGGGTTGCGTCACCACACCGACGACGTTGAACTCCCTCAGCAAAAGCTCAAGGCTGGGAACGGCGAACCGGGGTGTCCCCATAAACAGGATGCGCATCAGAGCACCTTCCAGTTGTCTATGAGCCTCGAGCTGCCGACCCACAGAGCCACAAGTATCCTGTCTCCTCTATCAACCAGCCCCTTCGGGTTCAGATCGGGGTCTGTTATCTCTATGTAGTCTATCTTTTTGACGTGGGGATGGGATAGTATGAACCTTTCCATCTCTCCCTTTATGGTATCGCTACTCCTCTCACCCTGATTTATCATCTCCTGGGCGAGCAGGAACGCTCTGTATATGGATAAAGCTGATTCCCTCTCCTCCGGAGAGAGGTAAACGTTTCTTGAGCTGTAGGCGAGCCCGTCGGGTTCTCTGACCGTTTCAACGGGCACGATCTCCACAGGTATGAGGAGGTCTTTAACGAGCCTCTGGATAAGCTTGAGCTGCTGGTAGTCCTTTTCTCCGAAGTAAGCCCTGTCTGGCTGAACGGCGTTCAACAGCTTCGTGACCACCGTGGCAACCCCTTTGAAGTGCCCGGGTCTGAACTTACCCTCAAGGACTTCGCTCAACTCCCTCACGTAAACCTCTGTCCTTGAGCCGGGCGGGTAGACCTCCTTGTCCGTTGGGGCGAAGACAACGTCAATCCCCGCCTCCTCACACACAGCCATGTCCCTCTCAAGGTCTCTGGGATACCTCTCGTAATCCTCTCCCTCACCGAACTGGGTGGGGTTTACGTATATGCTGACGACCGTTATATCGTTCTGAAGCCTTGCCCTCTCCATGAGGGCTCTGTGTCCTTCGTGGAGATAACCCATCGTGGGGACGAAGCCCAGACTCGCGTTTCTCTCACACCTTAATGTATGCAGATGGTTTCTCAACTCCTTAACCTTTCTAAAGAGAAGCGGCACGCAAACACCTCCTGAGAAATGAGAGATCAGAGGAAAGTATTATAAAGGATTGATGGGGCTGAAAACGAAGGTGCTCGTGCTCAAGAGGATAAGAGCGGGAGACCAGGATCTTCTCGCCAAGGTATACGGGCACGGCGGAGTTATTGACCTCCTCGTCAGGGACGGCTTTCTGAACACCCACAGGTTCTTCTCCCTCTTTGAGCCCTTCAACGTCCTTGAGGTAGACCTCTCCCAGAAGGGAGGGGTTGCAGTTCCCAACGACGTGGGGAATGTGAGATATATCTCTTACCTCTGCAGGGATTTTAAAAGGTTCATGTGGTTCTCTTGGATAGCCGGGTTCATACTACGTTCGGTCAGGTATTACGACGAGAGGCTCTTCAACCTCTTCCTCGGTTACATGCTCGGCAGGGGAACAGGCGGCACCATGAGGGTCAAGCTTAGGCTTGACTACCTTGAGCTGTCGGGACTTAAGCCCAAGTTCCTTGAGGAGAAAGAGTTTAAAGGGATGCTCAGGCTTTCGGACGGTTCCACCTCCGATAGGGGCGACGTGGAGGTTTTGGGGGACGTACTGAAGCTGGTCAGGAGGATCCACAGGGCGAAGAGGGCTGACAGGATAAAGGTGGAGGATAATCTCCTGAGAGAGATGGAGAAACTGCTGGACATGTTCATAGACTACCACACCAAGTAGTACAGGGAACTCACAGCCACAGGCAGCAGAAAGTTGTCGTCAAGGGGGAGCTTCGCAGCCTCAAGTAGGGAAGAAAATACCGAGAGCAAGAGGGCAAGGTTATAGTCAAGGTAGAAAACGAGGACGACGTAAACGGATAGGAAGAAGGCAAGACTTCCCTCCCACGTCTTTGAAGCGTTGAAGAACAACCTCCGCTCACCGATGAGCTTCCCGACGAGAGTAGAAAAGCTGTCCCCCACGGCGAGAACCACAACACCTACGAGTGAAAGCTCCCCAAAGAGCAGGTAGGACAGGAATATCCCCAGATTGGCGTATAGAGCCTGTATGCCAGGTTTTTCAAGGTTCTTGCTCCTCTCAAGGCTCTCTATCAGAGGTCTGAAAAGACGAGCCAGAGGCTCGTATCTCAAGACAACGGATACGTTAAGGACTACAACGAGGACAAAGAGACCTATGGTGAGTGGCTCAGGAAAGTAAGCTATGGGTACACACCAGAGCAGTATTAGGAAGAGGTGAAACAGCTGTCTCCTGACCTCAAGGGAGAGCTCACCTCTGCCTGAGTATCTCTTTGATCCTTGAGTAAACATAGAACCTTACTTTCACCATGTCCGCATCCTCTATGAGGAGCTCAAAGCCGAGCTTTATCCTTCCGTCTTCAAGTTCCTGGACGTTTACCAGCTTAGCGGTTCCTCTGACCTCCTCCGCCTCAACGGGGAAGTCTATGTGAACCTTCACCTCCCTGTTCAGATAGGTGTCCACCTCTTCGGGCTCACTAACCACCACAGAGAAGCCCCCCTCCGATATGTCTTCAACCTCGTACTCCTTTTCCTCCTCGTCAAGGGCAAGGTAGAGTTTAACGGGATGAACGTGTGAGGGAGGGACACGGGCGCTCCTCCTGTCCCCAACCGGTCTCTCAGGGTTCAGAGCCGGAACGGTAACTATGACCTCCTCCTCGCTCTTACCCACTATCTTCACCGGAAGGGCAAAGGTGGCGTACTTCAGGTGCGCCTTCTTGCCGAGAACGGCAAACTTTTTGAGAAGCTTCGTCGCCGTTAGTACAACCCTGTCTTTCTCAACCCTCTTTATTGCTACCTTTGTGTTGAAAAAGAAGGAGTCTTCAAAGATGAATATCTCTGCAGTTTTTTCAGGCTCCATATCCAACCAGCTCCCCCATCTTTTCTACGATCCATTCCATTCTCATACCACGAGAACCTTTAACGAGAATTATATTTTTATCCCTCATGTATTTCAATAATTCGTCAACTATGTCCTCTTTTTTATCGCAAAAGAGTGCATTTCCTCCGTGTTTTATACACTCTTCATAGGATCTCTTAGACTCTTCTCCATGAAAGATTATGACATCTATGCCAAGTTCAGCCCCAAGTTTTCCCACCTCTGCGTGGTACCTCCCACTTTCAACACCGAGTTCAAGCATGTCTCCGAGCACCGCTACCTTCTTTGAAGTCGTCTGAAGGGAGGCTAAGGTGGTCAGGGCGTTCCTTACCGACGGCGGGTTGGCGTTGTAGGTGTCGTCCACGACGAAGAAGTTCCCAAAGTTCAGCAGGTTCATCCTGCCCTGTGGCGGTGTGAAGCTCTTGAGAGCCTCCCTGAAGTCTCTCGGATCGTAGCCAAGGGACGTGAGGACGCCGAAAGCCGCGAGAACGTTCTGAACAACCCCTCTGCTAAGGAGCGGGACGCTGAACCCTTCCCCCCAGAACTCAAACTCCGTTCCCTTCAGGCTCAGCCTGACCTTCCCGGCATTCAGGTCTCCCCCCTCACCGAAGGTGGTAACCCTCTCCCGGGGCAGGTCGTAATATTCCAGAGCATAGTGGGGTATGACCGCACGGCTGTCCTCTGTAAAACCCCTGAATATCTCACCGTTACCCTTTACAACGTCCTCCAGCGTTCCAAAGCTCTCAAGGTGCTCCTCCCCAAGGGCTGTTATAACCCTGACCTTAGGTTGAGCAACCTCCACGAGTCTTTCCACATCCCCTACCGCGCTCGCTCCGAGCTCAAGGACTGCGTAATCAACTTCAAGGGGCATGTTGCAAACCACAAGGGGGAGACCTATCTGGGAGTTCAGGTTTCCCTCACTCCGAAAAGAGGCGGCTGCGTTGGATAGGAGGTGGTGTATGAGCTCCTTGGTGGTGGTCTTTCCCACAGAGCCAGCTACTCCAACCACCTCTCCTCTGAAGATACCCCTCCTGTACAGGGCGAGTTCCCTGAGGGCTTCCTGGGTAGAGGATACCTTTATGGAGAACTTTCCTGCGTGCTCAACGTCTCTCTCCACAACGCAGCCCACAGCTCCTCTATCCACCGCGTCCGTTACGAAGTCGTGCCCATCGTGGCGCTCTCCCTTCAGGGCGAAGAAGACGTCTCCCTCTCCCACCTGTCTGCTGTCTATGGAGAAGCCCTCCACCCTTGCCTGGGGGTCTCCCCTGAGCTCTCCTCTCAAGACCTTAGCAAGCTCTCCCGCTATCATTCCTCTATGAATTTAATATCTTTGAAGGCTCCGTAGTTGGTCAGGTCAAGCTGGAGGGGTGTAACGGATACATAGCCGTTGATAACAGCCCAGTAGTCCGTTCCCTCCTCGGGACTCCAGCCAAACTCTTCCGCCGCTATCCAGTAGAGGGGTTCACCGTAGGGTGTTATGTACCTAAAGACCTTCTCCCGGTAATCTCTCTTTCCCTGTCTAGTGAGCCTTATACCCTTGACCTCCTCGCTGCTGAGGTTCGGAACGTTAACGTTCAGGTAGGTGTCCTCCGGCATGCCCACCTCAAGGACTTTCTCAACTACCCTCCTGCAGGACTTGGCTACCTCGGAGAACGTTATCTCCTCCCTCCCGAAAGCCGAGAAGGCTACCGAGGGTATCCCCAGGATCCTACCCTCCATGGCACCCGACACAGTCCCGGAGTAGGTTATGTCCTCTCCCAGGTTGGGTCCCTCGTTTATGCCCGCACAGACGAGGTCTGGCTTCTCACCCTCAAGTATGACGTGGTATCCAAGGTGTATGCAGTCCGCCGGTGTGCCACCGATAACGGTGTAGAAGTCCTCGTCCACCTTTCTCATCCTCAGGGGCATGGTGAAGGTGAGGGAATGCCCAACCCCGCTGAGGTTCCTGTCCGGTGCCACGACAACCACCCTTCCCAGAGGTTTCAGGGCTTCCCTGAGTGCCTTTATCCCCTCGGAGAAGTAGCCATCGTCGTTCGTCACGAGTATGGTGGGCATAGGAGTATTTTAAGGACTAAATTAAACCTTAAGGAACAAATAAAGATAAGGAGGAGACACATGGCTACGAGGAAGTTAGAAAAGTCCGAGTGGGAAGGCTTCTTCAACGAGGTCACGAAACACCTGAAAGGCGTTAAAGCTCAGTTAGAGTTCGTGAGCGAGGAGCTCGGGGATCAGGTGGAAACAGAGTGGAGCTTCCTGGAAGGTCTATCCTACGACCCTAAGGACAACGTCTTTGAAATTCAGTTTGCGGAGGGCAGGCACGACCACCTCATCCAGAACCCGGTGGAGATATACGTTGAGGAGGAAACGGGAACAGTCAAGTCCGTTGAGGTAGTTAGAGAGGACGGCACTAAGTTCCTCTTGAAGCTGAAGCCCGCGCCTGCTCTACCCGCTTAATCCTTACCCAGCATAAGGGAACGGGCTTTGGCTATGCGAGCGAAGTAGGAGTTCGGATAATCCTTCACGAGCTCCTCGTAAAGGCTCAAAGCCTGTTTCTTCTCGCCTCTGTCTTCGTTTATAAAAGCCCGGAGCATTAAGGCTGAAGGGTAGTTGAAGTCCTCCTTATTTATCTGGGAGAGTTCTTTCAAGGCTTCTTCGTACTTCTTTTCGGAATAAACGCCGAAGGCGTCCTTCTCCACGAAGAGCTTTCTGAGGTCATCGTCCTCCAGATGCTTTACCACCTCGGAGGGTTCAGCCCCCGTTATAGCGAGAAAGTAGGCGTAGTAAGGTGTTCCCTTGATCTTCTGCTCTACATCCTCCCTCTTCAGTTCACCCTTCTCGTAGAGGTAAACGAGCTCGGCTACCTCGTCCAGCTTCTTCTCCTGATACTTCTTCCAGTAATTAAAACCGCCTACGGCGGTGGCTATGAGAACCGCTATGGCTATTCCTATGAGTATGTCGCGGTTGAGTATCATACGGTCATTATCTCCTCTTCCTTCTTCTCAAGGAGTTTGTTTATCTCGTCTATGTGTTTATCGGTGAGCTTCTGAAGCCTTTCAAGAGCCCTCTTCTTCTCGTCCTCGGATATGCCCTCAAGCTCCTCTATCAGCTCTTTGGCGTCTCTCCTTATGTTTCTCACGGCTACCCTCGCCTCCTCAGCGAGCTTGTGGAGCATCCTGGCGAGTTCCTTCCTCCTCTCCTCAGTGAGGGGTGGCAGGTTTATACGTATGGTGTTACCCTGGGTGTTCGGGTTAAGGTTGAGCTCTTCCCTTATAGTCTTCTCTATAGCCGGTATAGCGTTGTTGTCCCAGACCTGAATGAGTATCTGGTTGTGCTCGGGTACGGATATGTTGCCCAGCTGCTTAAGGGGAACTCTAGAGCCGTAGTACTCAACCTTCAGCTCCTCCACGAGGGCTGTTGAAGCCCTGCCCGTCCTTATACCGGCTATCTCCCCACGGAAGTGCTCAACGCTCTTTCTCATGTCCTTTTCGGTCTCTCTGAGTATGTCCTCTATCTCCTTGACCATCTCTTTTACCCCCTTACCACAGAGCCCACGTCCTCACCGAGAACTACAGACCTTAGATTTCCCTTTTCTCTAATATTAAAAACTATTATAGGTATCCTGTTCTCCTTGCACATAGTCAGGGCTGTGTGATCCATCACCCTTATACCTCTGTTTATCACCTCAAGGTAGGTTATCTCCTTTATGAGAACGGCATCGGGGTTTTTCTCAGGGTCTTTATCGTAGATACCTCCCACCTTCGTAGCTTTGAGGAGAACCTCCGCATCAACCTCTGCAGCCCGCAGGGCGGCGGCGGTGTCGGTTGAGAAGAATGGGTTCCCCGTTCCGCCTGCAAATATAACCACCCTCCCCTTCTCAAGGTGTCTGACAGCCCTCCTCCTTATGTAAGGCTCGGATACCTGCCTCATCTCTATGGCGGACAGAACCCTCGTGGGTATGTTCCCGTGGCGCTCAAGGGCTGATTGAAGGGCTAAGGCGTTTATAACCGTAGCGAGCATGCCCATGTAATCGGCGGTGGCTCTGTCTATACCTATACCTTCTCCCTGAAAACCCCTGAATATGTTTCCTCCCCCTATGACTACGGCGACCTCAACACCGAGGTCGTGCACGCCCTTTATCTCGTGAGATATGTACTCAAGGAAGTCGGGGTCTATGCCGTACCCCTGCTCCCCGGCGAAAGCCTCCCCAGAGAGCTTAAGCAGTATCCTCCTGTACTTCGGCCTCTCACCATCCATCAGAGTCCACCGAGCTCAAACCTGCAGAACCTCTTTATCTCAACTCCAAGACCCGACTCCTTTATGACCTGCCCAACGGTCTTCTTGTCGTCCTTTATGAAGGCTTGCTCAAGGAGAACCTTCTCCTGATAAAACTTCTTGAGCTTTCCCTGAACTATCTTTTCAAGGATGTGCTCGGGTTTACCCTCCTGTTTCGCCTGCTCCTTGAGGATACTCTTTTCCCTCTCAAGGACATCGGAGGGTATGGTCTCAACGCTGACGAACTCCGGTCTCATGGCAGCTATCTGCATGGCGACATCCTGAACGAGCCTGATCACATCGTCGTTTACCTGAGGCGCCTTGAACTCAAGGAGAACACCTATCCTGCCCCCACCGTGAAGGTAAGAGTGGAGGTAGTCCCCCGTGTCGTACCTGCAGTACCTTGTAAGCCTTATGTTCTCGCCTATCTTGGCTATCGCTTCCTTTATCAGCTCCTCAACGGTCTTGCCTTCCTCCTTGAAGAACTTTTGAGAAAGTATGTCGGAGCCCTCGCCTTCCCTGTTGGCGTTTTCGTCAAGGCTTAGTATGTGCTCCAGAATTTCATCGGCGAGCTTCTGGAACTCCTCGTTCCTCGCGACGAAGTCCGTTTCGCAGTTTAGCTCAATCATGGCACCCTTCTTCCTGTCTTCGGTAACCCTGACCCTGATAAGACCTTCCTTGGTCTCCCTACCAGCCTTCTTCTCAGCCTTCGCAAGACCCTTTACCCTGAGTATCTCCTTGGCTTTCTCTATATCGCCCTGGGCTTCCTCAAGGGCGTTCTTACAATCAAGCATACCGGCTCCGGTCATCTCTCTGAGCTTCTTAACATCAGCCATGCTTACAGCCATCTCTGAACCTCCAGTTTCTGAGTTTTTCTATACAGCCAGTAGCTTCCCGCACCGCAGGAAGCCAAACAAACAGCCATAACGAGGGCTACCAGCATTACTCGTAGTCCACCATATCCTTGTCAATCTCTTCGTACTTCTCGGACATAGCCATAGCCTTCTCAAAGAGCTCCTTCTCGTGCTCTTCAACGGTAACGACCTTACGCTCTTTGCGTGCCTCAACCTCTTCGGCGCTCTCTCTCCTGTTCCTGCCTTCCTCCACAGCGTCAGCTATCTTGGAGGTCAACAGCTTTATTGACTTTATGGCGTCGTCGTTTCCCGGGATTATGTAGTCTATTACGTCCGGGTCGCAGTTTGAGTCCGCTATAGCCACAACGGGTATTCCCAGCTTCTTAGCCTCCTGTATGGCTATGGATTCCCTTATGGTGTCCACCACCCACATGAGGTCGGGAAGCTTGGTCATCTCCCTTATACCGCCGTAGAGCTTCCTCATCTTCTCCATCTGCCTTCTCAGTCTCCTGACCTCCTTCTTGGGCAGGACGTCAAAGACACCTTCCGCCTCCATCCTCTCCAGCTTGTTCAGCTTCTGGATGCTCCTCCTGACGGTCTGGAAGTTGGTGAGCAGTCCTCCAACCCACCTCTCGTTAACGTAGTAGGCTCCACACCTCTCTGCCTCTTCTCTGATTATCTCCTTCGCCTGCCTCTTAGTGCCCACGAAGACGATGTCTGCCCCCTGAGCTACGCTGTCGGAGACGAAGTTATAAGCCTCCTCAAGCAGGACGAGGGTTCTGTTGAGGTCAATGATGTGAATTCCGTTCTTAACACCGTAAAGGTACGGTGCCATCTTGGGATTCCAGCGGGACTTGGAATGTCCGAAGTGAACTCCTGCCTCCAGGAGCTCTTTCATAGAGACTACTGCCATAGTACACCTCCTTGGGTTTTGCCTCCCTTTCCCGATGAACCCCGAAGGGCAACCCAAGCGGGAAAGGTGCGTTCTAAGCTATCTTATTATATCATGCGCAGGAGAAAGAGTGGAAAGCTCAAGGTTGAACACCACCTCCTTGAAGGTCTGGACAAACCTCTGCAGGAGCTCGGCAGGTGGGAGATCGTTGAGAGCATAATCCCGGGCAGGATAGTCAGACAGAACAAAGGTAGGGGCTCAAAGGGGCTTTTCCTTAAGTACAGGACGTTGAGCGGTTACAAGCTCCTCTATAAGAACGGCACCTCTGTTCAGGAGGTCTTCGTAGTTTGCAGAGATTACGATAGGTTTGAAGAACTTTTCACGGAGAGGTTCTCATGAGGGTAGGTGTAATAGGGTACGGGAACATGGGCAGAGCTTTTACAAAAGCCCTCGCCGAGAGTCTGGGCAGGGAGAACGTGTCCGTTTACGACGTCAGCGAGGTCAAGAGGGAGGAGGCTGTAAAGGACGGCTTCGCCGTGGCTCAGAACCTTTACTTCCTGATAAATAACAGCGAAGCTGTGATTATAGCTGTCAAACCTAAGGACGTCGGCAGCGTACTTGAGGAGGTAAAGGAGAACTTCGGCAACAGGATATTAGTTTCTATAGCCGCGGGGCTTGAGCTGAGCTTCTACGAAGAACGTCTCGGAACTAACGCCAAGATAGTTAGGCTCATGCCCAACATAAACGTCCTCGTGGGCAGGGGAACGATAGCCCTCACCCACAACGGAAACCTGACCGAGGAGGAGTTTGAGGAGCTACTGAAAGCCCTCTCCAGGTGCGGAAGCATTTACGAAGTGCCCGAACCTCTCTTTGACAGCTTCACAGCCCTTGCAGGTAGCGGACCAGCCTTCGTGTTCCACTTCATAGACGCCTTGGCACTCGCAGGGGTGAGAGAGGGCTTTGGCTACGAAGAAGCCCTGAAGATAGCTACCGATACAGTCCTCGGCAGCGCTGAGCTCCTCAGGAAGCTTGGGGGCAACCCCAACGAGTGGAGCGTGAAGGTGTCCTCTCCGGGGGGAACGACCATAGAGGGTCTCTCCTTTTTAGAGAGGAAAGGATTCAAGGGCATCGTTATAAAATGCATAGAGAAGACCACAGAGAAGGC
>NZ_ABHJ01000015.1:0-24967 GCF_000171895.1 Hydrogenivirga sp. 128-5-R1-1 | reverse complement strand
AAAGACCCCAAATTTTACGATGAATCCGCCCTCTGGGAAGAGGCTAAGAGGGTTTACTCCAAGTGCAAAGACTGCAGGATGTGCGTGAGTTTCTGCCCCTCCTTTCCCGCCCTCTTTGATGCGGTGGACGCCAAGGACGATGACCTTGAGAAATTAACGAGAGAAGAGCTGGCAAAACCCCTTGAGCTATGCTTTCACTGCAAGCAGTGTTACTTTAGATGCCCATACACACCTCCCCACGAGTGGAAGTTGGACTTCCCCCACCTCTCCCTCAGATACAAGGCTTGGAAGTTCAAGAAGGATGGCGCAAAGATCACCGACAAGCTGATGGTAAACACAGACCTCAACGGCAAGCTCAACGTGGGACCCCAGGCACACGTGGTAAATACTCTCATGGACACAAAACCCGTCAGGGTGGTTCTGGAAAACTTCATGGGTATAGACCAGAGGGCAAAGCTTCCCAAGTTCAACACCGAGAGCTTCGTCTCTTGGTTCAGGAAGAACAGAAGACCCGTCAAGGGTGAGAACGGAAGGGTGGTTCTCTTTTCAACCTGTCTCTTGAACTACAACTTCCTCCAGAAGGGCATAGCCCTAACGAGGGTTCTTGAGAAGAACGACGTTCACATGGAACTGCCCGAGTCTCAGGAATGCTGTGGCATACCCTACTTTGACATAGGAGACCTTGACTCCGCCATAGAGAAGGCTAAGAGGAACGTCCAGAGACTAAAACCATACGTTGATGCAGGCTTTGACATAATAGTCCCCATACCTACCTGTGCCCTCCAGATAAAGTACGAATACCCACTGCTCCTACCCGACGACCCGGACGCCAAGGCGGTTGCGGAGAAGGTCTACGACGTCCATGAGTATCTATGGAAGCTGAACGAAGAGGGCAAGTTTAACAAAGACTTCAGGGTCTCCATGGGAAGCATCGCCTACCATATACCTTGTCACCTGAAGTCCCTGAACGTGGGATACAAGGGCGTGGCACTACTCAGGCTGATACCGGACACAAAGGTTAGGATAGTGGACAGGTGCTCGGGACACGACGGCACCTTCGGCGTTAAGAAGGAGACCTTTGATTACGCCTACAAGGTAGGTTCTCGCCTCTTTGACGACCTGAAGGCTCAGGATGCGGATCTTTACGTCTCCGACTGCCCCCTCGCGAGCCACATGATAGAGCTGGGAACGGGTAAAGAACCCCTTCACCCCCTTGAGGTTCTTTACAGGGCATACGGAGGAGAGTGAGATGAGAAAGGTTGAGTTCAAAGACATCTTAAACATCTACGAGTACGAAAAGGTCAGACCAGAAAAGGTCAAGGAGATAACCCAGCTCAAGAAGAGAAGGAGGGTTCACTTGGGCGATAAGGTGACCCTCGTCTTTGAGAACTACGATACCGTCTGGTTCCAGATCCAAGAGATGATCAGGATAGAGAGGATAGTTGAGGACAAGGACGTTCAGTTTGAGATAGACACCTACAACGACCTCATACCCGAGAAAAACCAGCTTTCAGCCACATTCTTCATAGAGATACCCGACGAGAAAGAGAGGAAGGCAACCCTACCCAAGCTGGTGGGCATACACGATGCTGTATATCTTCACATAGGCAACAAGTACACCATAAAGGCGGAAGCGGACGAGAAGAGCCAGATGGACTACGAGGAGGGCAAAGCCTCCGTCGTTCACTTCCTCAAGTGGACGCTCACGCCCGAGCAGGTGGAGGCTTTCAAAAGAGAACCCGTCAGGATAGAGATAAACCACGAGAACTACAAGGCGATGACAGAGCTACCGCCTGAGGTCAAGGAGGAGCTCATAAAAGACTTGGAAAGCGAGTAAACTCTCTACATGATCGTCCGTCTCAATCGCTACCTCTCCATGTGCGGTGTAACCTCCCGCAGAAAGGCGGATAAGCTCATAGAGGAGGGCAGGGTTAAGGTAAACGGAGAGGTTGTAAGAGACCTCGGTGTCAAAATTGACCCCGAGGTGGACAGGGTAGAGGTGGACGGCAAAGAGGTAAAGCCACCCCGCAAGATATACATAATCCTTAACAAACCTTGCTGTTACCTCACTCAGCTGGGAAAATCCCAGAGCGGTAAGAAGACCATAGAGGAACTTATAAAGGACGTCCCCGAGAGGGTGTTCCCCGTGGGAAGGCTGGACTACAACACCGAAGGTCTGTTGCTCCTGACCAACGACGGCGAACTTGCCAACAGGGTTCTGCACCCGAGATACAAGCTACCGAAGGTCTATTTAGCCCTCGTTAAAGGTAAAGTTTCCAAGAACACCCTCCGGAAGATGAAACACGGCGCTGAATTAGAAGACGGCTTCGCCAAACCCGACGACGTCAGGATCGTCCGCTACGAGGGAGACAACACCCTTTTGGAGATAGTCTTTCACGAGGGCAGGAAGCACATAGTAAAGAGGTTCTTAGCCTCCTTCGGGCACCCTGTCATAAAGCTCAAACGCATAGCCCTTGGCACCCTCAAACTGGGCAAACTCCCCCCCGGCAAGTGGAGAGAACTGAGCCAGCGTGAACTACGACAGCTCTTCTCAGCGGTTGGTTTAAAATATTCATCTTGATGGAGCTTTTAAACATATTCCTCATAGCGGTAGCAGGCGTCATGCTCCTTATGCTGTCGGTTCAGCTCTTCGCCCGATGGAGAGCAAAGAAGCTCGTAGGCAAGGAACTTACAAAATTCGGCAGGAACGTGGTCGTCTATTTTTACTCTCCCAACTGCGGAGCCTGCCATAGAATGAACCCCGTCATAGACGAGCTTTCAAAAAAGGTGAAGGTAAAGAAGGTGGACGTCTCCAACAGGGAGGGGCTTCAGGTAGCAAGTCAACTGGGTGTTTTAGGGACGCCCACCACGGTGGTCGTTAAGGACGGAAAGGTAAAAAAGGCGTTCCTTGGCTTTAAAAAAGCTGAGAATATACTTCAGGAGGTAAAGGCATGAAGTTCTTTCTTGATACCGCGGACATAGAGCAGATAAGGACAGCCAACAGCTGGGGGATACTGGACGGAGTCACCACGAACCCCACCCTCGTTTCAAAGACGGGAAGACCTTTCAAGGAGGTTGTAAAGGAAATACTTGAGGAAGTTGACGGTCCCGTGAGCCTTGAGACCGTGTCCCTTGATGCTGAGGGAATGATAAAGGAGGGGAGGCTCCTTGCTGAGCTCGGGGAGAACGTGGTCGTCAAGATACCCATGACCCCGGAGGGTATGAAGGCAGTTCAAACTCTTGAGTCCGAAGGGATACCTACGAACGTTACCCTTGTGTTTTCTCCTATGCAGGCTCTGATAGCGGCAAAAGCTGGGGCTTCCTACGTATCACCCTTCGTTGGAAGGATTGACGATATATCCGGCGAAGGTATGAAGCTCATAAGGGAGATAAAAGAGATCTTTTACAACTACGAGGTGGACACAGAGATAATCGTTGCGAGCGTCAGACACCCCATGCACGTCCTTGAGTCCGCTCTGATAGGTGCTGACATCTGCACAGTTCCTTTTGCGGTTCTTGAAAAGCTCTTCAAACATCCTCTCACAGATAAAGGTATAGAGCTCTTCCTAAAGGACTGGGAGAAGGTTCCGGAAAAGCCTTTTTAACTCCTTATAACGCTCAATAGCTCGCTGGAGGTGGTTATACCCTTCTTAACCTTCTCTATTCCGTCCTCTAACATGGTTTTGTATCCCTTCTCCCTTGCCACCTTCTTTATCTCGTTGGAGTCTTGAGTTCTGGTTATAAGAGCCTTCAGGTCTTCGTCCAGCTCAAGCACCTCGTAAACCCCTATCCTTCCCCTGTAGCCAGTCCCGAGACACTGGTCACAACCCCTTCCTCTGTAAAACTCTCCCTCGTAGCCTTCTACACCGAGCTCTTTCAGTTCCTCATCGTCGGGCTTGTAGGGCTCTTTGCAGTGCTGGCATATCCTCCTCACAAGCCTCTGGGCTATCACACCCTCAAGGGAGCTGGCGATAAGGAAAGGCTCTATCTCCATGTCCGAGAGTCTGGTGATGGCGGAAGGTGCGTCGTTGGTGTGGAGGGTTGAGAGGACGAGGTGCCCCGTGAGAGCGGCGTGGACGGCTATGTCTGCGGTCTCAGCGTCCCTTATCTCACCCACCATTATTATGTCTGGGTCTTGCCTGAGGACGGATCTCAGCCCGCTGGCGAAGGTCAGACCCACCTTAGGGTTCACCTGTATCTGGCTTATACCCTTTATCTGATACTCAACGGGATCCTCTATGGTAATTATGTTCTTCTTAGGGTCTTTCACATACAGAAGCATCGCATACAGGGTTGTGGACTTACCCGCACCCGTGGGACCCGTGACGAGAACTATCCCGTAGGGCTTCTTGGCGAGCCTCTCCACCTTCTCCCTGTCTTCTTTTGATAATCCCAGCTGCTGAAGGGTCAAAAGTGCGCCCGTTTTGTCAAGAAGTCTGAGGACTACCCTCTCTCCAAAGACCGTGGGAACCACGGAGACCCTTATGTCAAGGTCTTTGCTTCCTATCTTCACGCGTATGCGTCCGTCCTGAGGAACCCTCTTCTCCGCAACGTTCAGGTTGGACATCACCTTTATCCTTGAGACGACGTTCTGGTAGGTGGAGGAAGGTATCTTGAGAACATCATGTAAAACCCCGTCCATCCTGAGACGAACCACCGCCTCGTCCTCGTAGGGCTCAAAGTGAACGTCAGAGGCTCCCACCGTGCTCGCCTTTATGAGAACCTGATTGACCAAGCTAACCGCCGGGCTGTCGTCCTGCGCCTGAAGGAGGTCAAGCCCCTCTTTGGTTTCCTCCTCCTCTCCCTCTATATGTATGTCCTCCGCCGAGAGCCTCTCCTGAAGCTCCTTGGCAAATTCTTCGTCTGGAAGAACAACAAGCTCCACGTCCTTACCCGTCCTGAACCTTATCTCCTCCACCTCCTCCTCGCTGAAGGACTTGGGAACGAGAAGCTTGAGAGTCCCGTTCTGTTCCTCCAGAGGGATAAGCCTGTACTCTTTGAGTATGTTCATAGATTAAAATTTAAGCATGAAGAAAGCCATAGTGCTCCTCTCTGGAGGAATGGACTCCGCCACCCTCCTCTGGCTCGCCAAAAGGGAGTTTGACAAAGTTTGGGCTATCTCCTTTGATTACGGGCAGAGGCATCAGGTAGAGCTCAAGTACGCAAAAGGTCTCGCAGAACTCGCTGAGGTAGAGGAACACATAATCGTCAAGCTCCCCATATACGAGAGCATAAAGGGAAGCGCCCTGATAGATGAGAGCGTTGAAGTCCCCTCGGAGGACTACCCGGAGAACGAACCGCCCATAACCACCGTGCCCATGAGGAACCTGAACTTCCTCTCCATAGCCAGCGCCTTTGCGGACGCCCTTGAAATTGATCACATAGGCATAGGAGTTCACGCCCTTGACACGCCCTACCCCGACTGCAGACCGGAGTTCATAACCTCCGCGGAGTCTGCCATAAACGCCGGATCAATCCTAACAGCCAAGAAGAAGGTGAGGATACACGTGTGGGCACCCTTCTTGGGAATGAGTAAGAGGGAGATAGCCTTGTTGGGTAAAGAGCTGGGAGTTCCTTACGAAAAGACCTACTCCTGTTACAGAGGAACGGAACCGCCCTGCGGTGAATGTCCCACCTGCAGACAGAGGGAGGAAGCCCTTCAGGGTATCCTCTAAGGGGATCTGTGTAGTACGCCTCTTATGCTCACCACCACGCCGAATAAACCCAGCAGGACGAACATACCGAGGATGCCGTCCACCAAACGCGAGAGGACAAGGTCAAAGATCATCTCCAGGAGCTTGCTGTCTCCCTGGAGGTGTCTGTATATAGCGTAGCCCCATACACCACCGAAGGTTATTATCAAGAGCACTGCCATGTTCAGCACGCCCTTGGCACCTTTCTTTCTTTCCTCCGCTGACCTGCCTCTTAGTTTTAGAGCCATGATATAGACGGGCAGGAAAAATATCATCAGCAATACAAAACCGCTTGCTATGAGACCGGCGATAGCGGATAAAGGGTCTTTAAGGATGTTTCCGGAACGTAGCATGAACCACATGAACAGGGCAAAGAGAACCACAAATGAGGTGGTTGCCAGGTTGTACCAGGAATTTGCGTATTCCCTCTCCGCTATTATCTCACCTACGCTTCGCACATTCCCAGTGTTAAATAGGTCTTCGGGTATATAGTTTATGGGCTCTCCCTTTCTCTTAAGAAAGAAGGTTTCAACCCCGAACTCATTTCCCTCAACCACGATCGCAAGCTCGTAGCCCTCCTCCCAGCTGTCCTCAGGAGGGAAGTCCTCACCTAAGTCAAACTTGAATGGTATCTCGGTGAAGTTTCTGAATATAACAGGGTAGGTTTCTATACTCTGCGACCATACAGGTTTCTCGCCTATCCTTTTCTCCCTATGGGAGACCACGTAGGCTTGCTGGAGTACGAGGCTGGCTTTTAAAGGTTCCCTTACAGCTTCCAGACCTTTTATCCTAAGTATACCGCTCAATACACCTCCGGGAGTTAGTTCCTCCTCTTCAACCACCACTTCCTTGGACACCCTTATGCGCCTGATAGTCTTCCGCAGGGCGTAGAGAATGAGTCCGACACCCACGAGTGTGAATACTATGAAAGAGATAGTTACGGGGTTTTCAAAAAACACTCTGGGTATATTTCTCCACTCCTTGTAGTAGAAGGGGAGTGCTATGAGTATAAAGAAGAGTCCTATGCTGATTGCGACGTAAGGTGGTACGGAGTATCTGGCTTCCACGGAGGGTCTGTTGAGGTCTTTTCTGAACCTCAGGACTGTGTATATAAAGTAGGCAACCGCACCCGTCAAAGCCAGAAGGTATAGGATAAGAGGCAGTTTATCTAACAACAAAGCCCCCTCCTTAATAACCTATACTAATTTAGGATATGACAGCTGATCTCACCATAACCCTCTTCGGTATAAAGTTTAAAAACCCTGTGTGGACTGCGAGCGGAACCTTCGGTTATGGGCTTGAGGCGAGGGAGATATACGACCTGTCCAGGCTCGGTGCGGTGGTTACCAAGGGAATATCCCTCAGACCAAGGCTCGGGAACGAAACTCCCAGGATAGTGGAGACCCCCTGCGGTATGCTCAACTCAATAGGACTCCAGAACCCTGGTGTGGAGAAGTTTTTAAAGGAACTCTACCCTGAGATTGAGAAGATAGATACCCACTTCATAGTGAACGTCTTCGGTGAAACTGAGGAGGAGTATGTAGAGGTATGCAAAGCTCTTGAGTCTGCGGATAAGGTTGTTGCCTACGAGCTGAACGTCTCCTGCCCCAACGTGAAGAAGGGTGGAATAGCCTTCGGACACGACCCTCAGGTGCTTGGAAACCTTGTGGAGAATATAAAAAAGAACATTAAAAAACCACTTTTGGTAAAGCTTTCCCCAAACGTCACCGATGTGACCGAGTTTGCCAAAGTTTGCATAGACTCTGGTGCAGATGGACTCGTCCTGATAAATACGCTCTTGGGCATGAGGATAAACATTCACAAGGAGAGACCTGAACTCTCCACCAAGACGGGTGGACTTTCGGGACCCGCTATATTTCCGATAGCCGTCAGGATGGTATGGCAGACCTTTGAGAAGTTTGGACATCGGATTCCTATAATCGGTGTGGGGGGGATAACCACCCACGAGGACGCTCTGGAACACGTATATGCAGGGGCGTCCGCAGTCCAGATAGGAACCGCCAACTTCTACGACCCTCTCGCTCCCTTAAGGGTAATAGAGGGGATAGAAAACTTCATGAAGGAGAAAGGAATTAGGGAGTTCAGGGAGCTTATAGGAAGGGCCCACAGGCTTGACGTAAAAACTTGACTTAATGACATCATGAAGTCATATTCCTTCGTATGAAGAGAGTTACCACGACGGTAAGGCTTAGCGAAGAGAAAGCGAGACTTTTAAGAGCTATAGCAGGGTACGAAGGTAAGAGGATAAACGATATAATCAACGAGCTAATAGACGAGTACATAAACAGACACAGGGAGACACTTGAGCTTCTCTCTATACCTAATTTTCTTGAAGAATGCAGGGAGGGTCTTGAGGAAATAAAAAGAGGGGGAGGAAAGAAGCTCAGTGAGCTGGACGATTAAGCTGTCTTCAACTGCAGAGAAGAAATTTAAGAGGCTTGACAGAAAAACGGGAGCACGGATAAATGGTTCCTTGCGGGCACTCAGTAATGCAGAGAACCCGATACTTCACAGAAACGTGAAACCTCTGGTTGGAGAGCTTAAAGGTTTTTACAGATTGAGGGTGGGAGACTTCAGGGTTATATTTGCTTTGTTGGAAGATGAGAGGATTATCGCTGTGGTCAACATAGCCTCAAGAGGAAGTGCTTACTGAGAACATAAAGTAAAATACTTCCCATGAGAATAGTCAGCGGAATGAGACCCACGGGAAAGCTCCACCTCGGGCACTACTTCGGCGTTATAAAGAACTGGGTTCAGCTACAGGAAGAACATGACACCTTCTTCTTCGTGGCGGACTGGCACGCTCTCACGACCGCCTACAAGAAGACGAACGAGCTCCAGAGGAACATAAAGGAGCTCATGGTTGACTGGCTCACCCTCGGACTTGACCCTGAAAAGAGCGTCCTGTTTATCCAGTCAAAGGTCAAAGAGCACGCGGAGCTCCACCTCCTCTTCTCCATGATAACTCCCAAGAGCTGGCTTGAGTGGAACCCAACTTATAAAGACATGAAGTACAACCTCCTCAAGCTCCAGGACATAGCCCTTCAGTTCAGGGGAGGACTCAGGGACGTGGTCAGGGAGTTCATGAACATGATCCCTTACAAGGTGGAGGACTTTGAACGCTTTGAGGAGCACCTTCTGGACGACCTCGCCGATACCTTCATAGCCGCCCTCTTTGAGGGAGAGATAGAGCCTGAGCTTTTAAAGAACTTGAACGTTTCTAAAAAGGACTTCTACGAGACAGACACCTACGGCTTCCTCGGATACCCCGTCCTTCAGGCTGCGGACATACTCATATACAAGGGAGAAGGCGTACCCGTTGGAGAAGACCAGCTTCCCCACATAGAGCTGACCCGTGAGATAGCGAGAAGGTTCAACTACCTCTACGGAGAGGTCTTCCCAGAGCCGGAGGCTCTCCTTACCGAAACCCCTAAGGTTCCGGGCACGGACGGAAGGAAGATGAGCAAATCGTACAACAATGCCATATTCTTTGCGGACACCGAGGGAGAGGTTCAGCTGAAGGTGATGAAGATGTTCACCGACCCACAGAAGCTACGCAGGAACGACCCAGGAAGACCGGATATATGTCCCGTATTCATGTATCACAAGCTCTTCACTAAAGACGCAGCCAAAATAGAGCAGATAGACAAGGACTGCAGGTCTGGTAAGCTCGGGTGTGTGGACTGTAAGAAGATGATGCTTGAGGGTCTGGAGCACTTCCTCTCTCCGCTCCGCGAAAGAAGGGAAGAGATAAAGAAAAACCTCAAGGAAGTTGAAAAAACTTTTATAGAGGGTTCTATAAGGGCGAGGAACGTAGCCCAGGAGACCATGGAAGAAGTGAGAGAAGCTGTAAATCTTAAATGATAGAGGTTATATTCTTACTCCTTTTAATACTACTCTGCCTTCTGATATGGTTTTTCCTCTTCCCGGTGAGGTTTGTGGGCAATGCTGATAGAGGAGCCCATCTGCTCGATCCGCCAGATGTCTTTATTTACTCCTACGTCCTTCACATACACACCCAGTTTTCCTACGACTCCCTTGGCAAGCCGGAGGATGTCATCAGAGCGCGGGACAGATGTGGTATAGACTACGTCATAGTTACCGACCACGATAACGACACCATAAAGGGCTTCGCAGATGACAGGCTTATCGCCGGCAGGGAGGTGAAGCTGAACGACGAGGAGGGAAACCTCCTCGGAGACCTCCTTGAGGTGGGTGAGCTCAGGGTTATAGCCCATCACTTCAGGGGGAAGTACAGGTGGAGGCTGGAGAAGAGGAGGGATTACCTCTTTGAGCTTATAGACCTCAGGGATGCCCTCCTTGAACACAAGGCGAGGCTTGTACTTTACATACTGATATCTCTGTTGCTTTATCCTCTTTTAGGCAAGAGGCTCGTAAGGAACTTCACCAAGCTGATAGACACTGGGCTGTATACGAAAAGGTTCTTTGAGGAAGGGTGGAGGAGTAAGGTCGTGGCGGGTCTGGATCATCACGTAAAGCTCTACCTTCGCGAGGTCAGGAAGAGGCTTATGATACCTGACTACGAGACCTCCTTTTCTATGGTCAGAAACTTCGTAATTAGCAGAGAGAGGGTTGAGAGCAAGGAAGACCTTCTCAAGGCTATAAAAGAGGGAACTAACCTCATATCCTTTTCTGAGAAGCCCTCCTTCGTGTGGGTTGAGGACAGGTCTATTAAGGTCTATTCCCCCTTCAGCAACACTTACATGGTGCTCCTTTCCGAAGAAGGAGCCGTAGGAGAGTCCATCGGCTCAAATGCGAAATTTTCCCAGCTTAGGAATGACTTTTACATGGTTTTGGGATATACTTATGCCTTGAAGGTCGGGAGGTTGTTGTTTGGAGTTAGACCCCTCTTTGTATCGGATTTGCTGGAGGTTTCTTGATGCCCGATGTGGAAAAACCGTTACCCGATTGGGTCAGGGAGAGGATCCTTAGGAAAGTCCAGAACAAAGCCCTCGCGGAGGAAGCACTAAAATACATATCCGTCGTGGAGAGGGAAGACGGGACGCTCTGGGTGAAGGAAAACTTTGAGGAAACCCACAAACACGCACTCATGTTCATGGTTCTCAGCTGTGTGAACTACGCCCAGCGTCTTCTAAGGGGAGAGGATATAGATGACCTTTGAAGACTTCTTCGCTCTTGAGACGCTACTGCTCGCCATACTTGCGGGTCTGTCGCTCGGACTTGCCTGGTCAAGGAAGGTTTTAAAGGACTTTATAATTCTCTCGGTCGGATTCCTCGGGCTAACCGTCCCCAAGGTACACATAGTTTGGACTGGCAACCTGCTCTCCCCTTGGGCTGAGGCTATGACCTCCTTGGGCGCTTTTCTCATAGGCTTCTCCCTCATAAGGCTGTCCCTGATGTCCCTGAAAGACCTTGAGGAGGCAGCCTTCTACGATCCTCTCACGGGAGCCTACAACAGGAAGTTCATAATTGAGTACATAAACGAGGAGTTCAAGAAGTCAAGGAGGCTCAAGAGTGAGTTCGCCATACTCCTCGTGGATCTGAACGACTTTAAAAAGGTGAACGACACCTACGGGCACGACGCCGGGGACAAGGCTCTTAAGATAGTGGTCAGGGAGCTCAGGTTAGCCCTGAGGGACTACGACTTGGTTGCCCGGTGGGGCGGCGACGAGTTCCTCGTGGTTCTTCCGGCAGGTAAGAGCTCGGAGGTTCTGGACGTGGTGAACAGGCTCGCTACCGGCTTCTACGTGATGTACGAGGACATAAAGATAACCCTCAGCGTGGGCTACGCCTGTTTCCCTCAGGATGGAGACACCTTTGAGAAGCTGATAGACGTTGCCGACGAGAGGATGTACCTTTCAAAAAAGGTTCACAAAGAGGTGAACAAGCATGCCGTGGACGATAAGGGTAAAGAGGAAGTTTAACGCAGCTCACTTCCTTACGGATTACCATGGGAGCCCTGAACCTCTTCACGGTCACACCTGGGAGGTTGAGGTTTACATAGACGCCCATGAGCTTGACAGAGGTGGCATGGGAATAGACTTCGTTGAGATAGACAGGTTTCTGCAGGAAACCCTGCCCGATTACAGGCTCCTGAACGAGGTATTTGAGTTCTCCCCCAGCGCGGAGAACGTGGCAAGGTGGCTTTACGGCGTCCTTAAGGATAGGTACCCTGCCCTGCGGAAGGTTGTGGTCTGGGAAACGGAAAACTGCGGGGCTGAATACTATGAATAGGATCGGTATAACCATAGGAGACCCTGCGGGTGTAGGTCCCGAGCTGATCCTCAGGATATACAACAATTTCCGTAACGATACAGCCTACCTGATTTACGGGGAGGAGAAGACACTGCTGGAGGCGGCTGACTTACTCGGGGTTGACTTCCACTACGAAAAGGTTCATGGAGCGGAGAGGGTTGATTCTCCGGGGGTTTACCTGCTGGACTTAAACATCTCGGAAAGACCCGTCCCCCAACCATCTGTGAGCTCGGGAAAGGTTGCTGTGGCTTACCTTGCAAGGGCTGTGGTGGACGCAGTGTGCGGGCACATAGAGGGACTGCTCACCATGCCGATAAACAAGTTCTGGGCTACGAGGGCTGGCTTCAGCTATCCAGGGCAGACGGAGTACCTCGCACAGGCTACAAACACAACGGACTACGCCATGGTTATGTACTCCGACAGGATCAGGGTCGTCCTGCTCACGACCCATGTCCCTCTTAGGGACGTGCCTTCAGCTGTGAAGAGGGAAAAAGTCCTCTCTAAGCTCAATCTCATCTTCAGAGAGTTTAAAAGACTCTTTGGAGAGGAACCGACCGTGGGCGTCCTCGGTCTCAACCCCCATGCGGGTGAGATGGGTGATATGGGCAGGGAGGACGTGGAGGAGATCCTGCCCGCGATTGAAGAGATGAAAAATAAGGGATATAAAGTGGAAGGACCACTCGTGCCCGATACAGCCTTCCTCAGGATTGATGACTTTGACCTCTTCCTGTGTATGTACCACGATCAGGGGCTTATACCCTTCAAGCTTCTCGCCTTTAAGGAGGGTGTTAACCTCACCATAGGGATACCTTTCCCCAGAACCTCTCCAGACCACGGAACCGCTTACGAGATAGCATGGAAGGGCTTAGCGGATCCTACACCGAGCCTAAAAGCCCTTGAACTTCTTGAGAAGCTGGTTCACAATCTTAAGAGATGAGAAACCTCCTTGCGATCCTGCTCTTCCTCGTGGTGTTCGGTGTGTCCTTCTACTTCTTCCTGATAAACTCCGGTCAGAACGTTGAGATAGTCCTCTGGGGTGAAACCAAAACGCCAGCCCTGCCGGTGGGGCTCGTCGTCCTTATATCCTTCTTCCTGGGGTTCGTTGTCGGCATGCTCTTCTTTCCCTTGACTTACGTCATAAAGAGGTTATCTTCTTGAAGTATCTTATAAGCAAATTCTTATAAAGGAGGTCAGAAGTATGCAAGAGCAACAGACTACGATGGTATTCAAGGTTACCGAGAAGGCAGCTGAGGAGATTAAAAAGGTCGCTCAGGAAAACAACATAGAGAATCCCATCCTCAGGGTCAGGGTAGTGCCCGGTGGATGCTCAGGCTTTCAGTACGCCATGGGTTTTGACGACACCATAGAGGAGGGTGATCACGTATTTGAACAGGGCGACGTCAAGGTCGTCATAGACGCCTTCTCTATGCCTTACGTCAACGGTGCTGAGCTTGATTACGTGGTTGACTTCATGGGTGGCGGATTCACCATAAGGAACCCCAACGCCACCGGTGGTTGCGGATGCGGTAGCTCTTTCAGCTGCGGCTGATAAACCCACCGCCCCTATCGGGGCGGTCTTTTCAAAACCTCCACCTTAACTATCGGCGGTTCTGCACTCGTCGGGTGTATCAGGACTGGGATAGCGGTTTCCGCATGAACCCTGAGCTTGTATACCCCCGGTTTGTTTATCTCTGAGACGTCAACGTAAGCCTTCACCTCTTCTATTAACCTGGACAGCAACAGCTTTTCTATAACGTAAACGGTTATGTCAACCCTGTCGGGATTTAGCCTGTATACGAACTCCGGTTTTGGGTTTCTGACCTCAACGTACCTTGAGACCGTTATCGCCGTTCTGCTCCCGAAGTTTACCACGCTCCACAGGGAAACGGATATCAGCAGTGCGGCAAGCTTGTACTTCCAGTCCCTTATAAACAGCTCTCTAAGAAGCCTCATCTTTCAACCCCATAAGTTTTTCAAGCCTGTCTCTGAGTATCTCAGGGTCTAAGTTCCTCTCAAGGTTGCCTTCAACGGCGAGGGATATCTCGCCTGTTTCCTCGGAGACCACCACGGCTATGGCGTCACTCTCCTCGCTTATGCCGAGGGCGGCTCTGTGCCTTGTTCCATACTTCTTGGGGAGTTCCGCCGCCTTTGAGAGGGGAAGCACGCAGGATGCGAAGGCTATCCTGTCTCCCCTGATGACCACGGCACCGTCGTGGAGGGGTGTCATCGGGTAGAATATGGTTATCAGAAGCTCCACGGAGACGGTCGCATCTATGTAAACGCAACCCTCTATTATGTCCTCTACGTTCTGGCTTCTCTCCACCACTATGAGGGCTCCTATCTGTCTGTCCGACATGAACCTGCACGCCCTCACGATCCTCTCTATCGTCCTCTCTTCCAGGGAGGAGAACTTTATCACTTTGGTCTTCTCGCTTATACGAGCGAGGGCTTTCCTTATCTCGGGCTGGAATATGACCACTATGGCGAACAGCCCGAGCGTCCATAGCTTCTCAAATATCCACGATAGGGTTCTTAACTGAACTACCTCAGCTACAAACCACAGAACACCTATCAGTACGAGGGCTCTGAGTATTTGAAAGCCCTTCGTTACTACGAGAAAGTAGATTACGGCATATATGAATATCGCTACCGCGATTATGTCTATAAGGTCTCTGAGACCGAAAAGCTCCCTGAGAAGCTCAAAGAACATCGTAGGTCCTCACAGCGTCAAGGAGGGCTAAGAACTCCCTCGTCTCCCTAACATCGTGAGCCCTTACTATGTGGGCTCCCTGCAGAACTGCAGGTGCAACCGCCCCGAGGCTTCCGAAGAGTCTCTCCTTGGGTGTGGTCTGTTTGTTAAGGAAGCCCTCAAGCACGAGTCCCACAAAGGACTTCCTTGATACCCCTACAAGCAGCGGCTTTCCCAACACCTTTAACTCCTCAAACCTCCTGAGTATCTCCACGTTGTGCTCGGGCTGTTTTCCGAAGCCTATACCCGGGTCTAAAATGAGGTTGTCCTCCCTCCTGTAACCGGTTTCCAGAAGAAGGAGCATCCTCTTATTCAGCCACTCCACTATCTCCCCGACTACGTCCTCGTATAGGAGGGGCTCGCTCTTCCATATCTCCGGTCTGCCCTTTATGTGGGTGAGGACGTATGGACACCCGAACTGGGATACAACCCTAAATATCTCCTCATCAAAAATGCCGCCGCTCACGTCGTTCACTATGTCAGCCCCCTCTTCAAGACAGGCTCTCGCCACCTCCGCCTTGTAAGTGTCAACCGATATCCAGACTTCGGGCAGCTCCTTCCTTATTAGCCTGAGCACGGGCAGGACACGCTCCAGCTCTTGGCGGGCGTCTATCCTTTCAGAACCCGGTCTCGTTGACTCCCCACCTATGTCTATTATCTCAGCCCCCTCTTCGTACATCTCCAAGGCTCTCGTGAAGGCTTTCTCGGGTTTTGTGAACTCTCCCCCGTCCGAGAAGGAGTCAGGGGTAACGTTCAGCACGCCCATTATTGCCGTCTTGAGCCCCAGGGGAAGTATCTTCCCGTTGTAATTTATCTGAAAGTTCTTTTTCCTAAATCTTATAAAACTCTCCAGTATCTCCCTCGCGAGCTTCTTGGTCTCCGGGTAGTTTACGAGCTCTGCACATATATTTCTGAGGTTAGCTTCGCTGCCACACAGGACGAACCTGTCTCCGTTTGAAAACACCGTGACGCAACTCTTCTGGGCGGATAGGTATATGGGTTCAGGATTACCCTCGTGCTGGAAGTAAAGGCAGTGGAATACACCCTCAAGGGATCTCTCCTCAGCCTCTTTGAAGAATACGCCTACGCGTTCCTTGAGAAACTTATAGAAGAGGTCTTTGTCTGAGAAGTGTTTTACGAGCATGTATATATTTTATAGGCTGGCTCTCTCAAAGAATAGCTTCAGACTCATCTGGAGTTTTTTTCTAACGTCTTCAAGTTTTTCCTCATCCTTCTTTAGCTCTTCCCAGTTCATATACATATCTCTGTTTATCTCTATCTGTATCCAAGGCTTTGGGTTCATACCGTAAGTCCTTGTAATGTATCCTCCCGCGAAGGGCTCATTTATCTCAACCTCTTCATGTGGAAGTTCAAAAACTTCAGTAAGACATTCCCTAAGCGTCTCTGTCGTTTCCATTGAACAAGCCCTCCCGTAATAGTTGCCAAGACAGAAAGAAGGCCTTCTGCCTTTGTCGGGAGCGACCTTTGGGGCTATTGGAGCCATAGAGTGGCAGTCAAAAGCTATAAGCACATTTTCCCTTTTAAGCTCCTTTACTATCTTCCTGTGAAAAGGAAAATAGTATCTGTTGAGCAGTATTTCTATGAGTTTCCTGTCGGGAAATTCCCTATAAACCTTCTTACCGAATGCGGTTTCACTCTTCACTACTCCGTCTGGGTTATTTGGAGGCGTATCGTCTGGTGCTCTGTTTACGTCAACGATAGCCCTTGCAATCTCCATAACCAGCTTTGACTCAACATCCAGGTCATAAAGCTCAGGTGTAAACGGATCTCCATCCTCCAAGATATCTCTTGGAGACAGGATTACGAGTTTTCTTACCTCACGTGGGATTTTTGTTCCCCCATGGGGCACCGATATCAGGCAGGGAAGCATCAAAAACCCTCCGCAGTTCCATCCCTTCGTGGGTCAGCTACACCCTGAAAGGTTCCTCTTCTCGTTTTGAGTATCGCGTGTATAGACCCAAAGAAGAAGGGTTCCTTGAAATCAACTCTGTACCCCTCTCTTTTCAAATATTCCAGTACTTCACTATCTCTATATCCTTCTTCCAGTGAGACCAACCCCCCTAAAGAAGCGTGTAGTCTGGGAGCTGAAACAGACCTATCTATTGAATAACTAAAATCAACAGTGTGCAGTAAAAATTGAGTCAGCGCAGAGAATATTCTTTCACTACCGGGGCTACCCATTACAAGCCATGGTTCGTTTCCTAGGAAAACTATGGAAGGAGCTACACTTGCCCAAGGTATGGAGTTGGGTCTCAGGTAGTAGGGATGCTCAACCTTTCTGTAGTCATAGTCCATTAGGTAGTTGTTGTACAAGAATCCTAACCCTTCCGCAGCTGCTTTACTTCCGTAAACCCTCTCTATTGACTGGGTCAGACTAACAACCATACCGTCGGAATCCATGACTGATAGATGGGTCGTCTCACCCATAAGCTCATCGAGAGTTTCATGGATTGGTAAATGTACGTCCACAGAGCTCATAATCCTTTTTGCAATCTTTTCAGCATACTTCTTATTCAACATCCTTTCTGGAGGTATCTGGGGATAAAAGTTCGGGTCGTAAGGCCTGCCTGTCCATTCCAAGAGAGCTTCTCTCACAAACTCTATAAGGATATGAACTCTAAATATTTTGTCCTTACGAAGTTTATCGGCTCTGACCGCATCTAACATGTGAAGGGCATAGATAAGAGGTCTCCCTGCACCCGGCGGCGGCATACTGTATATCTTTAATCCTCTATAACTGCCCTTAACAGCTTGCCTCTCTATGGGTAAAGGTATTAAGGCGAGGTCATCATACCTTAAAAGCCCTCCATTCTCCCTCATGTCAGCGTCTATAATTTTTGCGGGCTTTCCTTGGTAGAAGTACTCAAAACCATTATTGGCTATATCTTCCAGAAGCCTACCCAGATCGGGCTGTTTAAAAACCTCCCCCGGTCTATAGGGCTTTCCATCCTTCAGGAAGTACTTCCCACCAGAAAAGGACTTAACCTTTTTGAAGTTTGGAAGCTCTTTGACTTGAAGGTCGTGTTGAAGTTTAGTTATAGGATATCCTTCGTAAGCGAGCCTTATAGCATGCTCGCACACCATACTCCAGGGAAGAGAGCCGTATCTTTTGTGTACATACCCGAGGACTGCGAGGGTACTTGGAACGGTAGATGCTCTGTAACCGACCTCTTTGTCTTCTTCATATATGGCGCTTACATGCGCTAAGGAAGGTGCCCTTGAAGAACCATCTATGGATACGATCTTTCTTCCCGTGTATATGAGCATCATCGTTTGCCCACCTATACCGCTTGCCTGAGGTTCACATACTGAGAGGGCAAGCGCGGAGGCACAGGCAGCATCAACAGCGTTCCCTCCTGCCCTGAGAATTTCCACTCCCGCTTTGGTGGCTTCAGGGTGGGCGGTTGATACCATGCAGTTCCCAGCCTCAGAAAACTTACCGTCTTCTGAAGGTTTAAATTCTCCCTCTATCCTTTCAAAGTCTAACATCTACCCCGTACCTCCGGAGGGATGAATGGAGTATCTTAAAGATCAGCTGGTCATAGCTTAAACCGGCAGCTTTAGCTGCACAAAAGAAAGAGCCGGAGGGATTTAAGCTTGCCATTGAGTTTACCTCAAAGAAATAGGGTTTGCCATCCTCTCCAAGCCTCAGGTCAAACCTCGCATAGTCTCTTAGATGTAAAGCATTAAAAGCTTTAATGGAGAGCTCTACTAACCTTCTGGCAAGCTCGCCTTTTATCGCTGCAGGGCAGAACTGTTCAGGGTGGTATTTTAGTTTTGCCTCTCTGGAGTATATAGCTTCCGGGTCGTCTCCGAGGTATATACCTGTGATCGGCAAGGCTTTTATGTATTTTCCGTTTCCAATAAGGCTGACCTCGTACTCGGGACCTCTTATGAACTCTTCCACTAAGGCTTCCTGTCCGAATTCTTCCCACACGTGGGTGAGAGTGTCTTCAAGCTCTCTGTAGTTTCTTACCAAATTAACACCCAAGGATTGAGCTTCCATTCGTGGCTTAACTACCAGTGGGAAGCTTAGTCCCTCAGGAATTTTTTGATAGGGAGATATAACGACAAATTCAGGCGTTGGTATTCCATATTCCTTAAAAACGAGTTTTGTGCTAACTTTGTCCAAGGCTATCGCATGACCAAACGGTCCTGAACCTGTATACATTATTCCAAGCATCTCCAACATAGCTGGCACGTGGGAGTACCTGCTTTCTCCTTGGGTACCGTAGGATAAATTGAACACAATGACATTATCCACCTTGCATTCCTCAACGAAATTTAGCAGTTTCTCACAGAGTTCAAGGTTGGCATCAAAAACTTCTACCCTGTGTCCTCTTGAGCTCACAACCTTGGCTATTTTTTCAACGACCTTACGTTCGTACCTCTCCCTCGCCGGTCTGTTTCTAAGACTGAATACCTTTGTGAAGTCTTCGTTGTATACTACTGCAACATTCATACTTTTAATAGGCGATCAGGCAGTACTCTCAGGTAGTAGCTCCCCATCAACCTCCCCACCGGCCTGAGCTTCTCGTAGTCTATTCTTCCTTCCCTGTCTGCAACACCCTCCTCAACCCTTATGAGCTTAGCCTCCCCGAGTATGAGGTGCATGTCGTAAACCTTCTCGTGTTTGAAGAGTTTGCACTCAAAGGCGGCTTTCGCCTCCTTGATACGGGGAGCCTTTACAAGCTTTGCCGGCTCAGGCGTCAGCCCAGCTTTTTTGAACTCGTCAACCTCAGGCGGGAACTCCTCAGCGGTTATGAGCATGTTTCTGAACAGGTCTTCTGACACGAGGTTTATAACGAACTCTTCAGTGTCAAGGATATTCCTGACGGTGTCCTTCAGGCTTCCGTCATCTCTGTCTCCCACGGAGATCATGAATACGGGTGGTTCATCGTTCACCGCGTTGAAGAAGCTGAAAGGGGCTAAGTTGTAAACGCCCTCTCTGCTAACGGTAGACACCCAGCCTATAGGTCTCGGCACCACAAGTCCGAGCACGAGCCTGAAGAGTGTGTCCCCGTCCGTTCTATCTACAAGGAACTCCATCTCAGAAGCTCATCAGGTAAAAGAGGGGGCTGTAAGAGTTGAGTATCTTAAGCTCTTCTATCTCACCGCCCAGAACCTTCTGGAGGAGGCTTTTTTCCTCGGGCACGAAGAACTCCCTCGCCTTGGGAACACCGGCGATCTCCTTAGCCTTCTGAACAGCATCCTCTATGCCGCCCAGCTCGTCCACGAGACCCAATTCCTTAGCCCTTTCCCCAGTAAGAACGCGCCCGTCGGCAACGCTCCTGAGCTTCTCCTCTCCTATCTTGTTTCCCCTGTACTTGAGGATAGCTTTCAGGAACTGCTCGTAAGCCTCACCTATGGTTTCCTGAAGGTACTCCTTCTCCTCCGGTGTCAGCTCTCTGAAGGGGTTCAGTGTATCCTTAAACTTACCCGTCTTTATAGCCGTAGCCTTTACCCCTATCTTCTCCATGAGCTCCCTGTAAGCTACGTGCTGGATTATCACCCCTATGCTCCCCGTTATGGTTCCCGGATTTGCGAGTATGTAGTCCGCCGGTGCTGAGACGTAGTATCCTCCTGAGGCAGCCACGTTACCCATGGATACCACCACAGGCTTGCCCTCCGCCTTGAACCTTTCTATAGCCCTGTATATCTCCTGAGAAGCCCCAACGGATCCCCCGGGAGAGTCAACTCTTATAACGAGAGCTTTAACACTCTTATCCTTTCTCAGGCGCTCTATCTTCCTGACGGTAGGGATCGGGTTAACTATGACGCCCTTTATGTTTATGATGGCAACCCTTTCTCCTACGGGCACCCTTGATATCAGTGCGGAGAACATTACAAAAGCAATTATAAGTAAAAACAAGCCTATAAATATCCACTTTCTCATGGGAGAATATTTTAAACGGAGGCTGGGAGTGGTATGGGAGAGGAGTTGATGCCTAAGCTACTTGTGGGGCTCTTGGCGTTCCTGCTGTCCCTGTTTCTGGCTTCCTTCGTAAGGTCAAAGGTCATGTCCTTGAGAGTTAAGCTCGGCGAGGACAGAGTAAACGTTCTCAACCTGCTCGCCAACTTTTCTTACATGTCCATACTCGTCTTAGGTGTTCTGACCTCCTTGGGTGTTGTCGGGGTTGACGTTACCGCTCTCATCACCGGTCTTGGACTTACGGGTTTTGCCCTGGGCTTTGCCATGAAGGACATAATCTCAAACCTCCTCGCCGGAGTGCTCATAATCCTGTACAGCCCTTTCAGGGTAGGTGACAGGATAAGGGTGGGCTCTTACGAAGGGGAGGTTCTTGAGATAAACCTGCGCTATACGGTTCTTGAGGGTGACGGAGAGAGGGTGCTCGTTCCCAACTCCACCATGTTCACGAACATAATCCCGGTTAAGGAGGGGTGATATATTGTTCCCTATGTTCGGGATACTCAAGAAAGACGCTGTGTCTAAGATAGAGAGTGCCCTTGGCAGGGACAAGGTTAACCGCTCCATAGTGGAGAGGAAGCTCTATTCCTACGACGCCACACCCATACCTATAGAGAGGGCTGTTCCTTCGGCGGTTGTGTTCCCGGAGGACAGAGAGGACGTGGTGAGGCTCGTTGAAGTCTGTTACGAGGAAGGCATACCTATGTTCCCGAGGGGGGCTGGCTCAGGTCTCACCGGAGGGGCTGTCCCGACCTCCGAGAGAGGTGTAGTGGTCTCCTTTGAGAGGATGAACGGCTTTGAGGTGGACGTGGACAACGCAACCGCAAGAGTCCAGCCGGGTGTGGTGACCTACGACTTTCAAAGGCACGTGGAAAAGCTGGGGCTCTTCTACCCGCCCGATCCTTCTTCCTTCAAGTACTCAACCATAGGCGGGAACATAGCCGAGAACGCTGGGGGTCCCAGGTGTCTCAAGTACGGGGTAACGAGGGAGTACGTCCTCGGTATAGAGGCTGTGATAAAGGGAGGAGAGCTCATAAGGACGGGCAACCCCATACTTAAGGACGTTGCCGGGTACGATATAACGAAGCTCTTCGTGGGTTCCGAGGGGACTCTCGGACTGCTTACGGAGGCTACCCTGAAGCTTATACCTCTTCCCCCTGCGAGGTCAACCGCTCTCGCCCTCTTCAATAACCTTGAAGACGTAGGGAAGGCTGTCACCGCGATAATGACGTCCGGTATATTCCCCTCAGCTCTGGAGTTTATGGACAGGGACGCCATAAAGGCTGTGGAGGACTACAAACCCGTGGGACTCCCCAGGGATGTTGAAGCCCTTCTTCTTATAGAGGTAGACGGCTCCAAGACCGCCGTCAGGGAGCAGATAGAAGAGGTCGGAAGGCTCCTGTCTTCCCTCGGGGTGGAAGTTAGAGTGGCGGAGAGTGAGGAGGAAGCCCAGAAACTATGGACGGCGAGGAAGAACCTCGGACCCGCCCTTGGGAACCTTAAGACGGGTAAGATAAACGAAGACATAGTATTCCCCAGAACATACCTCGCCGAGGCGCTCCCCAAGCTGAGGGAGATAGCGAAGAAGTACGACCTCCTCATGGTGGTCTTCGGACACATAGGAGACGGAAACCTGCACGTGAACTTCCTCTACGATAAAGCCAGCCCGGAAGAGGAGGAGAGGGCTGAGAGGGCTGTGGACGAAGTCTTTGAGCTCGCCCTTAACTACCACGGCTCTATAACCGGTGAGCACGGCGTAGGTCTTACCAAGAAGAAGTTCCTTAAATGGCAGTTCGGAGACACAGGCTACGAGCTCCTGAAGGGGATAAAGCTCCTCTTTGACCCCAAGAACCTCTTTAATCCGGGAAAGGTGATTGAAGTCTGAGGAGCCTTCTCAAGTTGTCCGGGCTCAATGAGCCCCTTCTAATGACCTCCAGTTTTTCCTCAGCTTTTATTATGGTTGAGGGTGTGCCCTCTATCCTCCCTCCGTCCACGTAAAGGGAAACAGCGTCCCCGAAGTAGCCCATCGCTTCTCCTACATCCCTTGCGGGGGGAAGTCCTTCCGGATTTGCGCTCGGTGCAACCAAGGGTTTCCCGTACCTCTTCAGAAGTCTGTATATGAACCCCCTTCGGGGGTATCTCACCGCAAGGCTGTCCACCCCCAACCAGTGATACAGACCCGTCTTTTTCCTGAACACGACCGTTATCCCGGGGAGGGATAAAAGTTTCAGGTTCTCCTTCCTCGCCTCAAGCCCGAGCTTTGCTACCCATGAAAGGTCGGGAATTAAGACTATGAAGGGTCTTCCTGAGGGTCTTCTCAGCCTCTTTAGTCCTGCAACGGAGTTGTAGTTCAGGGCGTCGGCCAGAATCCCGTATATGGTGTCCGTCGGTGCTACGATAAACTCACCCTTTCCGAGTGAGCGAACCGCTAAGGGGACGCTTTCCGGGTCGGAGTCCTTAACCGCTCTTGAGCCTTTCCTTCGCATACTCCATGAGTCCGCCCGCCCGCAGTATCGCCTGGAGCTCCTCCGGAAACTTGGTTGCCTGATACTCCTTACCTGTGGTCAGGTTTTTTACCACTCCCTTCTCAAGGTCAACTTCTATCTCGTCTCCCTGGTTTATCTCGTCCACCGCTTCGGGAGCCTCAACTATTGGAAGACCTATGTTTATGGCGTTCCTGAAGAATATCCTCGCGAAGGACTTGGCTATAACGACGGGCACACCCGCGAACTTTATCGCTATCGGGGCATGTTCCCTTGAAGAGCCCGAACCGAAGTTCTTGCCCGCAACTATTATGTCGCCCTCCTGGTGCTTTTCGGCGAAGTCCGGGTGCTCTGAGTCCTCCATGACATGCTTGGCGAGTTCGTAAGGGTCGGATGTATTCAGATACCTTGCCGGTATTATCTGGTCGGTATCAACGTTGTCTCCAAACTTCCAGACCTTTCCCCTTATAACCGTTCTCATACTGAAAGTATAGCACATTCAGGTTGTAGGCTTACGCATGCGTCTTTTTTCCCATAAGTAAACAACTGTGCCTAATAATCCCATAACGATTGACAAAACTAAAACAAAGATGTAAAACTCTTTAAGCCCCATCATCGCTCCTCCTTAATTTTGTGGATGCATACAAAAACATAGATCCAACTAATACAGCGGACAAGGCAGATACTATCCCTATTCTGGAATGCTCAGCGTTTCCCTCTATGAGTGGACGAAATACTATAGTGGCAAGGTCAATAAGCGCAAGGTTAAGGAACCACTTGCCAAGTTCTTCAAACACCTTCCACATTGTTGGTTCTCCTGTTCCCTCTCATAACTGAAAGTATAATCCGCAGATAACTTTAAACCATAGGGAGGTGAGCCATGAGGAAAGTTTTTCTCTTTCTCTTATTTACGCTGGGTCTCTCCTTCCCTCAGGATAAGCCTGCCTTCGTTCAGACGCCCTATCAGGCACCCTTCAAGGTCGTGGTTGAGTTCTACTTTGACGAGCCTGAAAAAATAAAGCCAGCCCTTGAATGGGTTTCAAACATCATATACGTCCTGTCAGGGGAGCCCTACGAGTTTATACCGGGTGAAGACATAGACATAGTGGTGGTAGTCCACGGGACGGAGATAACAACGCTGGTCAATAAGAACAGGGAGAAGTACAGGGATGTGTGGGACAGGATAGAGAGCATGGAGATGTATGGCGTGAAGTTCAAGGTCTGTTCCATGGCAGCGGAGCTCATTTACGGATATAAACCCGAGGACTTTCCACCCTTTATAGAGCTCGTTCCCTCCGCTATAACCGAACTCCTTCACTGGCAGCACAAGGGCTATGCCCTTCTCATACCGAGAGTCTATGAAAGGAAGAAGGCTGTGGAAGAGATAAGGTAAGGAGCCTATAATTAAACCATGCGCGAGTGGACGAAGGGGATCGTAAAGAAGATAACTTTAGAGGTTGTATACGACATAGTGGACGAGAGGACGAGGGACATATATAGAAAACTTGAAAAGATAGAGGAAAGACAGGAGAGCGACTTCAAGTATCTGAACCAGAAGATAGACCAGTTGAACCAGAAGGTTGACATCCAGATAGGGCAGCTCAGACAGGAGGTGCGTGAAGAGATAGGACAGCTGAGACAGGAGATGAAAGAAGAGACAGGACAGCTCAGGCAGGAAGTGAACCAGCTCAGGCAGGAAATAAACCAACTCAGACAGGAAATGAACCAGCTCAGACAAGAGGTCAAAGATGAGATAAACCAGCTACGTCAGGAGATGAGAGAAGAAGTGGGTAATATCAAGAAGGATATTGACAGGATAAATCAGAGGATAGAT
>NZ_ABHJ01000016.1:0-16800 GCF_000171895.1 Hydrogenivirga sp. 128-5-R1-1 | reverse complement strand
GCGTGCAGGAGAGGTACATAGTGGTTGAAGGCAGGGGTGGCACAGTGAAGCTTATAAGAACGGAGTATGAGCCTGAGGAAGTCCTCAAGAAGGGAGGGAAGAAGAAATGAAAAGGTTATTAGTATTGCTACTTATGATATTTTCCCTTTCAATCTCACAGACTATTGAGGAGATGAAGTTTGAGGGCGTTAAGCTTGACACAGTGGTAAAAGCCCTCGCTAAGGTCGTGAAGAAAAACGTGATAATAGACCCGAATATAAAGGACTTACTTAAAACAGACGTGAATATATACATACAGAAACCTCTCAGTGTTAATGAAGCGTTCAATCTCATCCTTAAAGAGTATGGGCTTATAGCTGTTCCCGTAAACGATGATATTTACAAGATAACCAGAGCTGGAGAGCTTGAGATAAGCATAGGAGAGCTTGATGAGTCTGACATAGAGAAGATAATAGAGCTCCTCAAGAGAAGGGTTAGCGCATCGGCGGAGATAGTTATAGATAAGACCCTTAAGACTCTGTATGTGCGAGACAGCGAGAAGAACATTAAAAAGCTTGAGAAGACTTTAAAGAAATACATTGACAAGCTCCTTGCCGAGAAGGCTATAGGTATAGAAGAACGCCCCGAGGCTGTGGTTACTAAGGTGTTCTACCTTAAAACGATAAACATAGACGATGCTGAGCAGTTGCTTGCGCCCCATATATCAAAGGAGACCCTTATAACCAAAGCTCCAACCTTTAACGCTCTCGTTATAACAGACACGACCGAGAGGATCAAGAAGTACGAAGAAGTTTTAAAGGAGTTTCTGGTAACCTCCCCCGCTGCACGGAAGCCTGTCACAGAGATATTCTATCTGAGGTATATAAGCCCGGCGGAATTCATAAAGATGATAGAACCTATAAGGTCTGAGGCAGGGCTCGTGCTTACGGGAGGGGCTGTAAAGATTGAAACTGCCCAGGGTCAGGGTCAGCAGGCTCAGGCAAAGGAGAAGGTAACGCCAATCCTGAAAGAGTTCAACGCGGTGATGCTAACGGACTACCCTGAAATTATAGAAAAGATAAAAGAGCAGTTCAGTGAGTACATAAGCGACGTGCCACCGCAGGTGAAGATAGAGGCGCGCATACTTGAGGTCAGGAAAGAGGTCGTGCGGGAGCTTGGGATAAACTGGAGTGCCCTTCTTTCAAACGCGAAGGTTCAGCAGAGCTGGTCGGGTGGAGCTGGTGTAAACCTTGGAGTTGGTCAGGCAGGAGCTATAACACCCAGTTTGAGTGCGACCCCGGGAGGCATACTGACGTTTACGTACGCTAAGGGCGCTCTAAACGCACTAAATTTGAGATTGTCTGCTTTTGAGAGACTTGGAAAAATCAAGAGTCTTGCTAAACCTACTATAGTTACTATAAATGGGCAGAATGCGGTGATAAAGCAGGGTCAGGAAATCCCATACCAGACAGCTGTTATAGCGGGGGGAAGTTCTGTGCCAAGTATTCAGTTTAAAGAAGCTGTTCTGGAGCTTAATGTACTTCCGATAATATCCCCCGATGGAAGGATACTACTTGATATGGAGCTTAAGCAAGAAATTCCTGGTGTTCAAACTCCCATAGGACCTACTATAATCAAAAAGCAAGTTAGCACCAAGGTTATAGTTAACAACGGTGATACTATAGTTATAGGTGGCATTATAGATTCACTGAATAGAAACACGAAAGAGGGTGTTGCAGGTCTTGTGAGAGTACCCATACTTAAGTGGCTATTTGGTCAAGAAAGCAAGCATATACAAGATATAGAACTACTTATATTCATAACCCCTTCTATTATAACAGAATAATTTTATAATTTTAAAGCTCTTTCTTGTATATAAATTCAATTACAGCCTTATCTGTGCTTCCCTTTCTTGAGACTTCTATCCTAAATGCATAGATTATGGAGTTCAAGCCTGAAGATTCTCCCAGAAATTTAGCTGTTACAATATAATCGGGCAACACAACACCTACAATGTCGATATTGTTATTTGTAGTAGAACAAGGCAGATTGTTACATGTAAGGGCTACAGGTTCTTGTCTTACATGGGCTATAATGTAATCAGCTATACCTTTTGCCACTTCAAGAGATGATACATACTTTTTAGTAGTGCCAGATATCTGCACACTTTGAGTAATAATATACATAAGTGCAGCTATGAAGCTCATAGCCACGAAGCTTAAAATGACAGCGGATACAAAAGCTATTCCGTTCTGTGATTTCAAGCCTACTTACCTCCCAAGTTCATGGGTTTAACAGATAGCTTGATAGTACGCCATCTGTAATTTTCAAAATCAGATAAAGGCAATTTCAATTCTTGGTTTCCAATACTGACACACTTAGCAGAAACATCTGTAGAGCATGATGTGTAATTTGTAAATGAGAAGTTCCTATCCTTAGTGCCTTCGTGGGCTAGTATATAAACGTTAACCTTCTTTATCTGATAAAAAACCTCGTTTCTATCCACACCATTTCCATCTGAATCTAAATCTTCAAAAAGAGCATTATAACTATCTATAACTCCATCTCCATTTGTATCTATGTCAAAAGTAACTTTGAAATCGGAAACACAATGAAGCACACTAACACCTGGACCATTATCAACCTTGCGTTTTAAGTTCCGTGTACTTGGATGACATGTAGGCAATGTATCATTGGTAAGCTCGTAAGTTATTTCATAACAAACTTGAGAAGAGCACCCATTGGGTAAATCTTCATACATAACTCCAATGTATGAACCTGGGCTTGCTGCAGAGTTAAGACTTGCAATATTACCGTTGACTGTAAAATTCTCAGAATCTGCATTTATGAAAACAAAATTTGAATTGTAAACATCTACATTGTCAGGATTTAATACTACGCTACATGAACTGGAATCACATTTGACCAAAATCCATGGAGAATACAGCTCTCGCGTGAGATTTAATACGCTCCTCAATGTTAAGGAACTGTTTGTGCTGTCCCATTCAATAGGGAGCTTAAGCTCGTTAGCCCCAATACCATAACCAGCATGTTCAATATCAATTCTCATAATCTCTAGTGCTATATCCGTTTCTATCTGAGACTCAGCAGTTTCTGAGGACACCTTAAAACCTTTGAATAGATTGATATAAGTTTGATATATCGCCCCCAAAATGAGCAATGTTATGACAATGCCTACAAGAAGCTCAATTAAAGTTACACCTCTACTATTCATGACTAATACTCAATCACAGACTTTAGTCTGTACAGATACTGTTTACCTATAAAGTCCCAGCAAACTAACACATCTACTTGATATAATCCAATAGACTCATCTACGGGTATAAGATCCCAAATTATTTTGAATGTGTGTTTAGAATCTCTAATTGCAACTTTATATAAGTTTGCTCCAGCGTTGTTTGTACAGGGTACACTTACATTTATTACCTGTGAAACATTACAATCCAGTTCTAAATTTAGATCTAACATTTTACCCCTTAAGCTTTCTAAACACTCCTGAGCAACGGTTTTAGCCTCAACAATGAGAAGATTCCTGGTGTCAACCATTTTCGCAACCATTAAGCCATTTAGCAAGCCAAGCAAAACCACAACAAATATAAACGTTCCTACCAGAGTTTCTACTATAGTGAAACCTCTATTTAACTTTACATTCTCCATTTTCCATTTTCCCCATCTTAACTCTAACTAAATGACCTTTAACACAGTCGTAATCTGAGTCTATATCATCATCTAAACTTATGGTTCGGTTTTGGCTAGTGTTTTTTATCACACCTTTGCTTGTTATTTCCATTTGCCCACTAAAATTGTTAGCCAGTTCAATACATTTATCTATAACATTGCCAATTTTAGAACAAACCTGTTTGCCACTTGCCTCTATCACATAAGATTGTCTTTTAACAAATGCCTCTTTCCTTTTAAGTTGAATAAATGAATATATTTTTTTAACGTCACCCTCTACACTTATTCTTTTTCTCCACTTATTAAAGTTAGGTATAGAAATACCTAATATTATTGCAAGAATAGCAATCACTACGATAAGTTCA
Source organism: Hydrogenivirga sp. 128-5-R1-1 (assembly GCF_000171895.1). Lineage (NCBI taxonomy): Bacteria > Pseudomonadati > Aquificota > Aquificia > Aquificales > Aquificaceae > Hydrogenivirga > Hydrogenivirga sp. 128-5-R1-1. The sequence continues at coordinate 12,757 of NZ_ABHJ01000016.1, read as the reverse complement.
ATAAGAGTTATCCCTTTCATTTTTCTATCCATAAAAGTATTTTACCTTTTCCACTACCGCCTCCACCTCCACTTCCATTTCCACCTCCACCTCCATTATTTTTATTTCCTCCTCCTCCTATGACTGGTGGTGCCGTTTCTGGAGGCGTTCCAATAAATTCCTCAGAGGAAGCGTTGCCCAGCTTGGTTATGTCTATTGTCTTTATGTCTCCACCTGAGAGCGGGAGGATAATCTTTCCCTTGATTTTACTCGTATTTAACGGATAAGCATCACAAGTATCATTGAGAGCTTGTCCCGTTGCACAGTTCAGTGCCCATATTCTTGTCTTACCTCCAAACTTACAGCTGTTATTCAAGGGGCGCGTGGAAGTAAAGAGGACTACATTGAAGTCCTCCATGACCACAGGGTCGGTTATTACCTTCTCTCTAAGGTATGAGCTTGTAGCCTCTTCTAACGCTATCTTCCAACTTTGGGGTGATGGGTTCGTTGTGCAGGCAGAAGATGAATTTGACGCGAAGTTTGCGTTTGGTTTACACCCGTTGGCGTCACACTTTAATGCCACACCGTATATATGGTTTTGCTGGCTCTTAATGTTATCATCAAGCTTTGAGAACCATTTCCCTGAACCGAAGAATAAGTAATAATTGTTAAAGCACTTCATAGACTCAACCTTTGCAGTTATAGGAGCATTTTCGCTCTCAAAGTATTTTGTGAATTTCCATTTTTTAGGATCTGAATCTCGCACATCACCGAATATCAGCCCACCACCCCACTGGCTACCACTTTGTTCTGCATAACCAAATGCTATGTAATCTGTATAACCGTCCCCGTCTATATCTATGCCTTCTGTAAATAGTCTGCCTCCGAATGCATTGTTTATTTGGCTGCCGGTACCACTACCTGCCTGGCTTGAGGTGAAGGTGTCAATGGTGCGGGTCAAACTACCTGTGTATAAGTCCAATATAAATATAGTGAGGTTTTGAGTTGAACCCCCTTTGTGATCCGTAGGTCCAGAGGCAAACATTACATAGGTATTATTTGATTTCTTTATTATTCCCGGACCTGAATATGCAAAGCCAAGTTTAGGGTCTGTAAACTCCCACATAAAGATCGGATCCTTTGGGTCTGTTATATCAAGCATAAAGTAACCAGACAGCCCATAACAGGGAGAGTTATTTAAGCTATCAAAGTTGCTGCATTCCGTTGTTAGATTACAAGTATTAGCACATATATCCTTTAAGTCATTAACCCCTTCAGAGGGGCAGCTCCAGAACGGTGGATTTACATCACTGCTCCCTGTTCCTCCGGTTGCCGCTCCAAGCCTGTAACCACCTATAAGGTATAATCTATTTCCATCTTTGTACAGATAAGGAGTAAGATCAACATAGTAGAGATGGCAGTAGAAATTATCAGATAGGAACCTTAAATAGGGTACTAAGTTGTAAGGCACAAACGCCCACAGCTCTTTGCCTGTGTTGTCATTAGTCACAAGTTTAACTATGTCCCCGCTAAGGAAGTCTATATTTTCGGTGGTCAGCGAGCCTACTTCAAAGGCATGGAGCATACCATCGTTCGCTCCCACGTAAACCACACTCGTGTTTGGGTATTGGACAAATATGGGTGTTGAAAACATAATGTCTCCAAGTTTCCAAGTTTTTGTGTTTACTGTCTTGCTTCTAAGCCCATTTCCTGGATCCACCCCTCTTATGTAGTCAATCATTGTTGAGTAATCGTTGTTGCTATTTAAACACGTGTCTATCAGGCTATTGAACATATCCACACCGGACGTGGCACTCTGCCAATTGGTGCATACGGTATCACTTGCACTTTGCGGTATGCAAGGATCAGGTAAGCCCAATAGTGCTAATGTATAACCACCTTCGTTTTTTACAAACTCATCAGCATTTGTGCTTGAAAATTCCTTCAAACAGGTAGGATTTGTATTAACATCGCAGTTAAGGTCGGGAAAGTATATAACTCTATTTGAAGCATCGGTCTTCCAAAGCTCTTCACCGAACTCAAACAGGTAGTTTACATCTTCCGGGTCTTTATATGTATTAAACAGGGTGTCTTTCTCTCCGTAGTCGGTCACGTTGAATACATCTATATTTAGTTCCAGCTTATCGTTAAGTTTAAACTCCAGTATTTTATCCTTTGTTTTGTTCAGTATGAAGTTGTTATCGCTATCCTCCCTCAGGGTTAGGTCTTGTAGATAGAGCCAGTACCCGAACAGCTTGCCTGTCCAGTCCACACCATTTTTTCGTGTGTAAAATAGAGCCTGTCCTATAACCAGTCCCCTGTACTTGGCAACGAGGTTCCCTCCTTTACTCCTCTCTGCAAGAACACCCAAGGAACCTCCGGAGTAGTTGTACTTAACTATTGACGCAAGTATGTCTGCCAGGGCTTTTTCAAACTCTTCACCGCTCTCGGCAGAGTAGAAATAGTCGGGTATGCCATCTTTGTCTTTGTCCCATTCTTTACACCTGTTGTCGTAAGTCCCATCTGGGTCACAGTTGGGCCTGGGGAAAGATATGTCTCTACTATCGCTGCTCACGTTTACATCGTAAGGATTGTTGTCTCCATCTTCGTCTAAGAAAGAACCTGCAGCTGCTACGGTTTGCATAGAGTTCTTACCATTTCCGCTATTAGAGAATGCAAAGAGGGTAAATATATCAACTGATTGTCTTCCCCCCAAATCACTCCTGAGGTCGTTTATGTGCATATACCTGGCAGTTCTGTCTGGATCATTGCCGTTGTTCCAATACCCATCGGATATAAGGATAACAACGTTTTGTTTACAGGGCGACAGCTCACCAAACTTGGTATCCCAGAAGGGGTCTACTTCAGAACCCTTATTTATGTAACCAGTGTTGCTTTCATAATTTGAAGTACAGTTATCCCCCCCATAAGAATCGTCTTGGGCTATATAGTCAATAGTTTCACACAGTGCAGGACCCGTTGGTGTCGCTCCCCATGGAACCTCATTTTCCAGTCTTGAAGCCAAGTCATCCATTGCATCTAAAGGATCCTTTGCCCTATATTCGTGGAAACCGAACCTTATTTCCCCTCTTCTGTTAAATTCACTTATACCACTGGCAGAGTAAACTATTAAAGCATAATCAGCTATATCGGCATTCTTTTGTAATATTCCTTTCTTCTCGTCAACTGATACCTTAACCCTAAGCCATGCGTCTATTATTTCACCCACCTTGCATTTATTTGTATCGCTTACATTACTTATAGTTATCTGCATATCGTTGTTATTAAGCTCCGATGCAGTATTTATGCTTAAGTAGTTATTGGGCCTTATATAAAACCTACACCCAAGAGTATTTTCCTGAATCCTTCTGTAAGCTCCTCTTGGCTTTAACAGATAGAAGTCTTCTGATCCGGTCTGACCAATAGGAGGCTCATCTTTGAATTCCGCTTTTCCCCCTGTAAGGGCTTTTAATGCAACGTCGTACCTTGACATGGATATCCAGTTCAACAGGCTGCCCGATACACAATCAGCCCCACCAACGTTGTCTGTATATGTGCAGCTGTTGTTCTCTTCCCAGTATCCACCTGTTGAGTTGTACCTGTAGTACTTACGGGGGTTGAAGTAGCCGTAGTACCATATATAGTTTCCATTAGAATCCGTCTGATCATAGTTCTTGGTTTCATAGTCAGTGTTTGTATCATCACAGGCAGCTACCCTTGTCCCACCGAAACTATCCCACCCACAGCTAAAGTGAGCAGGCAGCTGCATACTACCTGAGTAGTCCATAACTATGATAATGTTTGGTTTAGAGGCTATCTCCACGTAAGGGGGCACGCTACAGTACCTCTGCATGATCTCCTTTTGGGTTAAACCGAAGGATACTCCTAAGGCAAGAAGTGTATAAATTAGGACTACGTTTAATCCCCTCATGTTAAAAATACTCGCACATGCACGTGAAATTTTCGTGAAACCAGGATATCAAAACTCAAGCACAACCAGGAAAGTCCTTTTAACTCGGAGTCGCATCTTTATGCCGAGCCTCTGTGCTATGTACTTTGATATTCGCAACCCAAGTCCAGAACCACCCTCAACATCGGATATGTCATTTCTTATAAATATGTAAGTTTTACCCTTATGGTAACAAACCTTAATGTGCACAAATTTTTCCGAATACTTTATTGCGTTTTCAACCAAATTGGACAACAATATTTCAAGATATTGTTTGTTAGAGTGTATATGTCCGACTCTCCCCAGCGTTAGTATAACTTTATCTGTGTACTTTGTAAGTATTGCGTCCTGTATTAAGCTCTTTATGTCTATTTTTTCCTTAGACAGGCTGGCATAGTTAAGTAAATTTAATGTATTTACAGTCTTCTGGTAACTGTAAGATATATCTTCTGTGCTTCGTAATAGCCTCTCAATTGGGGGGTCTTTGTATTTGGAAGCTAATATGGACAAATTTAACCTTACAGAGGCTAAGAAGTTTCCAAGCTTATGGGTTATAGCTAAAAGCATTACTTCTGTTAATTCCCGCCTTTCCCTTTCTGCGTTCACGTTCTTAAGGACAAGTATCTGGAAGGCATACATGGTTACAAAGATAAGGAGTGCTTCCCATATAAGTACCGGCATTACTGTTTTGTAGATACGCTCGTTTAGAGCGGTTTCGTTAATGTATATGTACCTGTCTCCAAATTTCGTGATCAGCGTCTTGCTCTTTGCATCAATTATGAGTTCATTTGAAACCTGCACGTAATCGGGCATATGTCTGGGGATGCTGATATAACAATACGCATTGTCGTAAATGAACTGTCTTATTGTTTTTTTTAAAAAAAGTATCCCAATAACATTAATAGCCGATAACGATAGGATAATGACTAAAAGCGTGGTTATGAATATCTTAATTTCAGACTTCATCCAGCATATACCCTATGCCTCTAAAGGTCTTAATTGATCCCGGTGGTAACACTTTTCTTAACTCCTTTATGTATGCCCTCACTACTTCAGTTCCGACAGGTCTATCTTCCCATATACAATTGAGTATGGTTTCGTTGCTAACTACTTTACCTTTATTTTTCAGTAAGAGCAATAGTAATTCCCACGCTGTCTTTGTAAGCTTTATTTCAATGTTACCCTTCTTTAGAACAAGTCTTTCAAGGTGTATCTCCGTGTCACCGATCTTTACAATTTTCTTGTTTTGAACTCTTCTAAGGAGTGCTTTTATCCTGAGCATGAGCTCCTTTGGGTCAAAGGGTTTAGTTAGATAATCGTCAGCTCCCAAGCCAAAGCAAACTTCTTTGTCTCGCATAGACCTTTTTGCGGTTAGTATCAATACGGGAGTATCAATTCCATAATCGCGGATTTTCCTAAGTATGTCCTCACCACTTCCAAACCTCAGCATCAGGTCTAACACGACCACATCGTAGGCTTCGGCAACTGTGGGATCGTAAAATTCCCTGTCGTCCTGTATCCACCTTACTTCACAGCCCTCCCTCTCAAGGAACTCCTTGAGGCTTTCCCCGAGGACGGGGTCGTCCTCTATAAGTAAAACCCTCATCTCCCCTTAAAATTCTAATATACCCCTTAAACTCCGTGGTATAAGCCTTTACCACTTGACCTCTATCATAACTGAGTGCCTGTGCAAACAGATATTAATATCTGTAAAATCTAAAGCCTAAGGAGGTGCTGAAATGAGCTTTGAATACAATGAGAAAGTACTTGACCACTTCCTGAACCCCAGAAACGTTGGTGTTCTTGAAGATGCTAACGGTGTGGGGCAGTGTGGTAACCCTGCATGTGGGGACGCTATGCTCTTTACCATAAAGGTGAATCCCGAGAACGATGTGATAGAGGACGTCAGGTTTAAGACCTTCGGTTGTGGTTCCGCCATAGCTGTCAGCTCCCAGCTCACCGAGATGATAAAGGGAAAGGACATAAACTACGCCCTGAACCTTACTTACAAGGACATATTTGATGAACTCGGGGGGCTACCTCCCCAGAAGATACACTGCACCAACCTTGGTCTTGAGACACTTCACGTTGCCATAAAGGATTACCTGATGAAGCAGGGCAGGGAAGAGGAAGCTGCCAAGATACCTGACTGTTACGAAGAAGAGGAAGAGGAGGAACAGGGCGAATTTGAGTTCCTCAGCACATAAGATGGAAAGGGTACGGGCTGTCGCTCTTCTGAGTGGAGGGCTTGACAGTAGCTTAGCCGTCCGCATACTTCAGGAGCAGGGGGTAGAGGTCAAGGCGCTTCACTTCTACACAGGCTTCTGCATAACGGAGCATAAGAGGCGCCTTGGTCTCACGAAGAAGGACGGGCGGCAGTACGTCAATCCTGCGTTAAAGGCGGCAGCCCAGCTCGGAGTTCCCCTGGATATAGTTGACATATCTGAGGACTACTACAATATTGTCTTGAACCCTAAGTTCGGGTACGGGAAGAATGTGAATCCTTGCATAGATTGCAGGATATTCATGCTCAAGAAGGCAAAGGAGATAATGGAAAGGGAGGGCTACCACTTCGTAATAACCGGCGAGGTTCTCTATCAGAGACCCATGAGTCAGACACCGGACAGACTTAAGCTCATAGAGAAGGAATCAGGGCTTGAGGGCTACATACTTAGACCTCTATCTGCGAAGAGACTGCCTCCCACGATCCCCGAAATAAAGGGCTGGGTTGACAGGGATAAGCTCTACGGGATAATGGGAAGGGGTAGAAAGGTGCAGATGGAGCTCGCTAAAAGGTTCGGCATAGAGGAGTACGAACAACCTGCAGGAGGGTGCTGTTACCTAACCGATGAGAACTACGCTTTCAGGTTTAGAGAAGCCTTTGCGACCGAAGGCAGTATAACGCGGGACGACCTCATACTGTTCTCCGTGGGACGCCATATAAGACTCCCTTCGGGAGTGAAGATGATAATTGCAAGAAACGAGGGAGAGGTAAACTTCCTGAAGGGTTTCAAGAACAGATACAGCCATGCCTACAGGAGGGATGGCAGGGGGACGTTCGCCCTTATAAAGGGTTACCCCCCCGAGGAGGAGCTCCAGATTATAGCGGACATCATAGCGAGGTACTCTAAGAGGGAAGAATGTGATATAGAGATGAAGCTCGGAGATAGAACTATAGTGCTCAGGGGTAAACCCCTGGAAGATGAAGTGATAGAACAATTTAAGGTATACAACAAAGAAGGAGCGGTGAGATGAAGGTTGACGAGATAAAACCGGACGTCGTCCACGACGTGACTGGGACTTACTGTCCCGTGCCCATAGCCGAAACCGCAAAGCAGGTAAAGGAGATGGAAATAGGACAGGTTCTTGAGCTGATAGCTGACGACCCGGGCGTGGTTGAAGACATACCCGCGTGGTGTAACTCCACGGGTCAGGAATTTCTCGGCATGTACGAGGAGGATGGAGAGTATCATCTATTTGTGAAGAAGGTAAAGGAGCTGACATGACGACCATTAAGATCACCGACGACATACTTCTGAAGGAGCTCTTTGAGCTGTTCCCCGAGGCGAGGGATATACTTAAGGAGCACGGCTACAGCAAGATAGTTGAGCTTGATATTGAGGACGTGGTTGTTGACAAGCTTTCCCTTAAGGGCTTTTTAAGGCTTGCAGGCGTTGGGGAGGAGGAGTTCGGGAGCGTGGTAAGAGAAATTCAGTCTCTTTATAATAAAAAGCTGGAGGAACTGTGATGGTAAAGAGAGAGTTTGACGAGGTTGAGAAGGTTCTTGAGAAGATAAGACCCGCTCTCAAGGACCATCAGGGAAGCCTCAAGATAGTTAACATTGAGGACGGCGTTGTATATCTCCAGTTTGTGGGAGGTTGCTCTGACTGTCCCGTGGTTGACGTCTCTCTTAAGAACGTGGTGGACATAGCCCTGAAGGGTAACCTCAACTGGGTCAGGAAGGTTGAGATACTACCCTCCAAGATAGAGCTTTCATGAACCTGAAGGGTTCAGCCGAGATATACGGAGTTGTCGGCTACCCCGTAAGGCATTCTCTCTCTCCCGTCTTTCAGAATGCAGCCTTCAGACATCTCGGACTTGAGGCCGTTTACATACCAATAGAGATCAGCCCCGAGGGGCTCGGAGACCTGATAAACGGGCTAAAGGTCATGGAAAACTTCAAGGGGCTTAACGTCACTGTACCCCATAAGGAAGCGGTGCTTGAGTTCTCCGACTCTCTGAGCGAGGAGGTCAAGAAGATAGGGGCAGCGAATACCCTCCTCTTCAGGGACGGCTCAATAGAGGCTTACAACACAGATTGGCTCGGCTTTCTGAGGTCGGCGGAGCTCGTGACGACTCTGGAAGGCAGGAAGGTTTTAGTCCTGGGGGCTGGCGGCGCTTCCCGTGCAGTGCTTTACGCCCTCAATAGAGCTAAGGCGGAGGTCTTCCTCTGGAACAGGACGAAGGAGAAAGCCCTTAAACTTTCCCGTGATTTCAACGCCGATGTGGTTGATGACCTGGAAGACGCCCTTGCAGAATGCCAGGTCGTGGTCAATACGACGAGCGTGGGTCTTAAAGAGGGAGACCCTCCCCTGTTCAACTACGACCTCCTGAGGGGAGAACAGGTCGTAATAGACATAATCTACAGAGAGACCCCCCTCATCAAGGCGGCTAAGGGAAAGGGGTGCAAGTACGTCACGGGGTTTCCTATGCTGGTGTATCAGGGTGCGGAGAGCTTTAGGATATGGACAGGGTGTGAGCCCCCCGTAAAGATCATGGAGCTATCTCTCAAGGACTACGGATACCCTATAGAGAGCTCCAGAACTCCCCAGCGAACTTTATAGCAGCCCTCCTAAGAGCCTTAAGGATAAGGGCATCCTTTGAGGGTAGCTCGTCGGTTCTCCTTATACCCTTGGAGCACTGACGGGCTTTAGCCTTTCCCTCGTAAACTCCACCGAATATGAGGTTACCTGTTTTGGTTTCAAAGACCTTCGCTCCTATAAGAACTTCAGCCCTCCTCGTCACGCAGAACTCTTCCCCTCTTTTGGAAGACCCCTCTGAGAAGTTTACCTTCAGGGGCTCAAGGACTATGAGTGTGTTTATGTCCGATTCTTCCCCTATCCTGACTATCTCCTGGGGTATTTCGGCGGGTATCTTCTGAACTTCCTTACGCGTTATGAGGACGAAATCTATCTCCTTGCCGCTGAAGGTGCTCCTTATAGCGAAGGTCACGGGCTTTTTAAGGAGCTCCGCCTCAAAGGCTCTAACTGCAGCCTTCTGATAGGCGAACTCCACGTTGTCCCTCTCCAAGAGAACTACCTTCGTCCTGACTATGTCCGAATTGATTATCTTGTGTATGGGCGTCTTCGTGGTTGAGGCGCACCCTGTAAGGAATATTAATACCAGAACTAAAAGGTAAACTCCCCTCATAAGGCTGTATTTTAACCCATTATGACAAAGGTAAGGTTCGGGGAATATAATTTAAAGTGTGATGGGAGACATATACGCCCTCGGGGTTAACTTTAAAACGGCCCCGGTTGAGGTGAGGGAAGGGCTGGCATGCAACCCAGAGGAGATAAGAACCCTGCTCCCTTTGTTGAAGACCCGCTCGGGCGTGGAGGAGCTCTGCATACTATCCACCTGCAACAGGGTTGAGATATACGCATACTCCACGATGGAAGAGAACGTTGACTTACTTCTCTCTTTATTTTTGGAAGAAAAAGGACTCAAGGAAGCAAGGAAACACATATTCTTACGCAGGGGAGAGGAGGCTGTGTTTCACGTCTTCAAGGTCGCCTCAAGCCTTGACTCCATGGTGGTGGGGGAACCCCAGATAGTCGCCCAGTTCAAGGAGTCCTTCGGCATAGCCCGTGAGCTTGGAACCACCGGGAAGATACTCAACAGGCTCTTTGAAAAAGCCCTGAGGGCTTCCAAGAGGGTCAGGCTGGAGACGGGTATAAGCAGGAACGCCGTATCCGTGAGCTACGCAGCCGTTGAGCTTGCCAAGAAGATATTCGGAGACCTGAAGAAGGCTAAAGTCCTCCTTGTGGGTGCGGGAGAGATGGGAGAGCTCGCCGCTAACTACCTCAAGAGGATAGGCTGTCAGGTCTTCATAACGAACAGAACCTATGAGAGAGCTTTAAAACTTTCCCAGGAGCTCGGTGGCAACGCTCTCCGCTTTGAAGAGCTTGAGGACTTCCTGCCTAACATGGACATAGTCATAGTCTCAACGGGCGCCGACAGGTACGTCCTCACTGAGGAACTCATCAAGAGGGCTATGAAGCGCAGAAATTACGAACCCATGTTTCTGATAGACATATCCGTGCCCAGGAACATAGAGCCCTCCGTCGGCAGCATAGACGAGGTCTTCCTTTACGATATAGACGACCTCAGGGAGGTCGTGGAGAGCAACCTCAAGGACAGACTGAGGGAGGCAAAGAGGGGAGAGATAATCCTCTGGGACGAGGTTAAGAAGTTTATGAACTGGATGGAGAGTCTGAAGATAGAGCCGTTCATACTCAAACTCAAGGAGAAAACGAGGGAAATGGAGAGGGAAAACCCCTACATGCGGAGGCTCGTCTTCAGAGCTATCAGGGAAATGAAGAGAAATCCAGATGCAGCATCTATAATATTCAGGATATTCAACGAGGAGGTAAAGGATGTCAACGGAAGAGAAAGTTTATCCTATGTCTATAACAGAGCTGATGGAGCTTGAGGGGGAGAACGCCATAAGGGCGTACGTCCTCATAAAGGCAGACCCGAGAGAGATACCCTCAATAATGCTCGCACTCTCAACCTTTGAAGGCGTCAAGACGGCCGACGTGGTCACCGGACCCTACGACATAATAGTCTTCGTTGAAGTTCCCAATCAGGACGAGCTGGGAAGGCTCGTGATAAACAAGATACACTCCCTTGAAGGTGTTAGGGAAGCCCTTACCTGCGTGGTGGTGAGGATATGACCTACCCGAGGGTGATTGAGGAAGAGGACAGGATAATCGTCATCTACTCAAACGAACCCATTCATTCCCAGGAGGAGGACGAGGGGATACTGCTCTTTTACGACAGGAAGGGCGATATTGTTAAGATAATAATTCCAAAGGATGATGAACACCACCTCATATTCCTCTGATGCCTTCCTCATAGAGGGAGGAGCGACCCTAAAGGGAAGGGTAAGAGTATCCGGAGCTAAGAACGCCAGCCTTCCCATAATCTTCTCAACTATACTCACGAAAGAGACCTGCGTGATAGAGGACGTCCCCGACCTCCTTGATGTGAAGAACGCCTGTGAGCTTATACACCTCCTCGGTGCGGAGGGAGACAGGCTGAACGGGAGGGTTCTTATAGACCCTTCGGGTATAGACAGGTACGAAACCCCGGAGAGCATCGTCAAGAAGATGAGGGCTTCAGTCCTGAGCATGGGACCTCTCCTCGCAAGGTTCGGAAGGGCACGGGTAGCTCTGCCCGGTGGGTGCTCAATAGGTGCAAGACCTATAGACCAACACCTGAAGTTCTTTGTTAGCGCGGGTGCTCAGGTTCTCGTTAAGGACGGATACGTCAACATAGAGGTGGAGAGAAAGAAGCCTGCAGAGTTTGAGTTTGAACTCGTGACGGTTACTGGAACGGAGAATGCCCTCCTATACCTGAGCGGTGTTGAGGGGAGGAGCATCCTGAAGAACATAGCCCTTGAACCGGAGGTTATAGACCTCGTGGAAGTCCTCAGGAAGATGGGGGCAAGTATAGAGATAGAGGGCAGGACTGCCGTAGTTGAGGGCTCTGAGGAGCTGAAGGGCTTTCACCACAGGGTAATACCCGACAGGATTGAGGCGGGAACCCTCATGGTGGCATCACTGCTGACCGGCGGTGAGGTTGAGCTGGAGAACGTGCTGCCGGAACACCTCGGTGCGGTAATAGGTAAGCTGGAGGAAGCGGGGGCAAGGGTTGAAAGGCTCGGTGCCGACAGGCTCAGGGTCGTAAAGGTGGGAGAACTCAAGCCCCTTGAGATAATCACCGAAGAGTACCCCGGATTTCCCACCGACATGCAGGCTCAATTCATGGTTATGCTCTCGGTGACAGAGGGTAGGTCTATGATATACGAGAGCATATTTGAAAACAGGTTTCAGCACGTTTACGAGCTGAAGAAGATGGGAGCTAATATAGAGGTGAGGGGCAGGTCGGCTCACATAGAGGGGGTAAGGGAACTGACCGGAGCGGAGGTCATATCCACCGACCTGCGAGCCTCTGCATCCCTCGTTCTTGCCGGGCTGGTAGCCCGTGGCACAACTGTCATAAGGGACATACACCACCTTGATAGAGGTTACGAAAGGCTTGAAAAGAAGTTAAGGGAGCTGGGAGCCTCCGTTGAAAGGCTCCCCTCTCTCGTTAGCTGACCTGAACTTTAGCCTCTTTAGAGACCTTCACTTTGGGAATCCTTATCTCCAGGACTCCGTCCTTGTATTCGGCTTTAGCCTCTTCGGGCTTAACCTCCGTGGGCAGGGGAACTATCCTCTCTATTGTTCCGTAGAACCTCTCTACCCTGTAAACGTTCTCCGTCTTCTCCTCTCTCTCTTCCTTCCTCTCAGCTTTCAGGTGAACAGCGTTTTCCTTAATCGTGATGTCAATGTCCTCCTTCTTTACGCCGGGGAGTTCAGCCTTTACCACCACCTCGGAGTCGGTTTCGTAAACGTCAACCGGTGGCGCAAGTATCTGCTCCTTATCCCCTGCCGGGAATACGTCCTCTAAAAGCCTATCAAACTCTCTCCTGATCCTTTCAAGCTCCGCAAAGGGTGTCCATACAGCTAACCCTCTCCTCATCGCTTCCACCTCCTTTAC
>NZ_ABHJ01000017.1:0-15475 GCF_000171895.1 Hydrogenivirga sp. 128-5-R1-1 | reverse complement strand
AAGCTCCTCCGGGCTATAGAGAAGACTCCTCACATATACAAGCCCGTTCTTGTCGGTGGAAAGGTGGTTCCCCTGAAGGAGGAGGAGGTAAACAGGATCCTGGAGCAGGTTCAGAAGGGCGTGAAGACCCGCAAGGTTGAGTTTGAGAAGGGAGACCAGGTTAGGGTCATAGAGGGTCCCTTCATGAACTTTACGGGAACGGTTGAGGAAGTGCACCCAGAGAGGGAAAAGCTCACGGTTCTCATAAGCATATTCGGAAGGCTTACACCCGTTGAGCTTGACTTTACACAGGTTGAGAAGATTTAGGAGGCTCTGAAATGGCTAAAAAGGTGGTAGGAACTATTGAGCTTATGCTCCCTGCTCAGCAGGCATCTCCCGCACCACCTGTCGGTCCGGCTCTCGGTCAGCACGGCGTTAACATAATGGAGTTCGTCAAGCAGTTCAATGCTGCCAGCAAAGACTTTGAGCCGGGCACGGTGGTTCCCGTCGTGATAACCGTTTATCAGGACAGGAGCTTTACCTTTATAATGAAGACACCTCCGGTGTCTTACCTGCTGAAGAAGGCGGCGGGCATAGATAAGGGAGCTTCTGATCCCAAGAGGCAGAAGGTTGGGAAGGTTACGGCGAAGCAGGTTGAGGAGATAGCCAAGACCAAGTTGAAGGACATGAATACCGATGACCTTCAGGCTGCGATGAGGACTGTCGCAGGCACGGCGAGAAGCATGGGTATTGAGATAGAAGGAATGTAAGGAGTAGTGCCATGGCGAAGAGAGGAAAGAAGTACCTTAAGGCTCTGGAGCTCTTTGACAGGAATAAGACATACAGCGTAGAGGAAGCTGTGGACATACTCAAGAAGGTTGCGGAGGTCGCCCAGAGAGGTTTTGACGAGACCGTTGAGCTCGCCATGCGGCTGAACGTGGATCCCAAGTACGCCGACCAGATGGTCAGGGGTTCGGTCGTTCTTCCCCACGGACTCGGCAAGCCCATAAAGGTTCTCGTCCTCGCTGAGGGTGAGGACGCCAAGAAGGCTGAGGAGGCAGGTGCGGACTACGTTGGCGGAGAGAACCTCATAAACAAGATACTCAAAGAGGAGTGGATAGATTACGACGTGGTGATAGCTACCCCCGAGATAATGTCCAAGGTGGCAAAGCTCGGTAGGATCCTCGGTCCCAGAGGACTCATGCCTAACCCCAAGACCGGAACGGTCACCAAGAACGTGGAGCAGGCTATAAAGGATGCCAAGAAAGGTCGTGTTGAGTTCAAGGTGGACAAGGCTGGAAATATCCACATGCCTGTAGGCAAGGTATCCTTTGACAAGGACAAGCTTGCGGAGAACATATACGCTGCCATAGATGCGGTCGTAAGGGCGAAACCGCCGGGTGCCAAGGGTCAGTACGTAAAGTCCATTACTGTTTCTACAACTATGGGACCCGGCATAAAGATAGATATTCCCGAAACTATGAAGAAGCTGCAAGAGCTTGCAGCTTAAAGGAGAGGAGCCATGGCAGAGGAAGCAAGGAAGAGCCTTTTAAAGAAGAAGGAGCTCGTAGCCTCGTACAGGGATAAGTTTCAGAAGTCAAACGGCTTTGTGGTCTTCTTCAACTTTCAGGGAATAGACGCCTTCCCCCTGTCTGAGCTCAGGGCTAAGATAAGGGCTGTCAACGGAGAGGTGGTGGTGGGCAGGAATACCCTGCTTTACAGAGCCTTTGAGGATACACCCCTCGTTGATCACAGAGACCTCTTCGTTGGTCCGAGCGCAGCTCTCTTCGCTTACGAGGATGTGGTTTCAACCACGAAGACCCTAATAGAGTTCTTAAAAGAGGCTTTTGATAAGGAGTACAAGGAGAAGGTCAAGGGTGGTCTTCTTAACAACAGGTATATGACCCCCGAAGATGTGGTTGCGCTCGCTGAGCTTCCCAGCAGGAAGAGCTTGTCGCAAGCTTATGGGTGTTCTGATGGCGCCCGTAACTCAGCTCGCAATGACCTTGAAGGCTGTGCCCCAGAAGCTCGTTTTAACTTTGAAAGCTATAGAAGAGCAAAAATCTTAAGGAGGTTTGGTTATGGCTACACTCACCATCGACGAGATTGTAGAGGCTATCAAGAACATGAGCGTTCTTGAGGTTGCCGAGCTTGTTAAAAAACTTGAAGAAGAATTCGGCGTTTCAGCTGCAGCTATGGTAGCCGCAGCTCCTGCCGGAGGTGCCGCAGGTGCAGGTGCAGGTGCCGCTGCGGAGGAGAAGACCGAGTTTGACGTTGTGCTCAAGTCTCCCGGAGGCAACAAGATACAGGTCATCAAGGTGGTCAGGGAGATAACAGGACTCGGACTCAAAGAGGCTAAGGAGCTTGTTGACAACGCTCCAAAACCCATCAAGGAAGGGGTCTCCAAAGAGGAGGCTGAACAGATAAAGTCCAAGCTGGAAGAGGCAGGAGCAGAGGTAGAGCTGAAGTAATAGTGGATTACGTCCAAACCTTTTCTTCAGAGAACGGGGCGTCCTCAAAGAGGATGCCCTTTTCTGCGTTCTTTAGTCCGTGTGATAAAATAATTAATTTGCCACTAAACCAGTAAGGGGTGGAAAGTATGAAGAATGTTGCTCTTCCAAGAAAATTTTTCGGGAGGCGTGATGAGATCATAGAACCTCCCTACCTATTAAGTGTACCAAAAAGTTCCTTTGAAAACTTCATTCAACTAAAAAAGGCACCCCACGAGAGGGAGAACATAGGGCTTGAGTACATACTCAGGACGTCCTTTCCCTTCGTTGATCCGGATGGAAACATACACATGGAGTACCTCGGATACGAGATAGGGGACTGGGAGTGCAACGCTTGCGGATACAAACCCGAGTCGGACTTCCTTGCAGGCTGGGGAGTGGATTGTCCCAAGTGTGGAGGAAAGCTTGTATATAAGGAGAAGTACACCCCTGATGAGTGCAGGATAAAGGGGCTGACCTATTCGGCTCCCCTTAGGGTAATGTTCAAGCTGAAGGTGAAGAGCAAGGAGGATGGAAAGGAGAGGGAGACTCCACCCAAGAAGGTTTACTTCGGTGAGATACCCCTTATGACCGACTGGGGCTCTTTCATAATAAACGGGAGCGAGAGGGTAATAGTTAACCAGCTTATAAGGTCAACGGGCGTATTCTTTGAGGAGAAGGAGGAGAAGCAGAAGGATGCAACGATAACGAGGATCATCTACAGAGCGAGCATAATACCCGATAAGGGTTCAAGAATAGAGTTTGAGCTCTCTGGAACCACAGACACGTTCCACGCGAGGGTTGACAGAAAGAAGATAAGCGGTATAGCTATACTGAGGGCGTGGGGGTTTGAAACCGCCTACGAGATCCTGTCCAACTTCTACGAGGGCGTAAGAAAGCTGACCCTTCAGAAGGGAGCCCTCATAGATACAGAAACGGGAGAAGAGTATAGACCTGAAGACCTTGAACACCACTACATATTTGCCATACTCAGGTACAGGGCGAAGCTTGAGGACTCTGACAAGGAGAAGGAGTTTATAGAGGAGAGATACATAGAGGAGTGGGAAGGTCTTGAGCTCCTCCTGAAGGACGAGAGGATAAAGGTTGAGGCTGTGACCATACTTCCCAACGAGAACGCGGTTAAAAGCCCTTACGCAAAGATAGTCGTTGACACCCTTGCCAACGAGACTACCCCCAGGGAACCGGACAGGATGAGCGTGGTGAAGGTGCCCTCCGAGTTTACCCTTAAAGATTACGGCTACATGGAGATATACAAGAAGCTCCGCCTCGTAGAGACGATGACCATGGAGATTGAGAACCTGATTGAGAGGGCACGCTCCTACTTTGAGGTCTTCTTCGGACACATAACGAGGTACGACCTATCCAAGGTTGGAAGGGTAAAGATAAACGCCAAGGTTCATAAACTGCCCAAGACCCTGAAGCCTGCGGACGTTGACCTCCTTGATAAGCTGCCTCCCGTTGCGCTTGCCGAAGACGTTGGCAAGTACAAGGAGGGTACGAGGCTCACGAAGGAAGTCCTCAAAGACATATTCAAGAGCAAGAAGGTAAAAGAGGTAAAGATAAAGGACTACACGGAGGAAGAGGCGAGGTTTATACTTCCCGTTGACCTCATAAACATACTCAAGTACCTGATAGACCTCCGGTTCAGAAGAGAGAGAAAGGACGACATAGCTCATCTCGGTAACAGAAGGGTTAGGTCTGTGGGAGAGCTCCTTGAGAATCAGGTTAGGACAGGTATAGCCAAGATGGAGAAGGTCTTCAGGGACAGGGTCGCTGTTATAAACCCGGAAGACCCCAACATAAGACCCCAAGACCTCATAAACCCCAGGTACGTTACCAACTCTATAACGGAGTTCCTTAAGGGAGGACAACTCTCCCAGTATCTTGATAACGCCAACCCTCTTTCCGCTCTCACCCACAAGAGGAGGCTATCCGCTCTGGGACCCGGCGGTCTCACGAGGGAGAGTGCAAAGTTTGAGATAAGGGACGTCCACCCCTCTCACTACGGAAGGATATGTCCCATAGAGACGCCTGAGGGTCAGAACATAGGTCTCGTTACATCTATGACCGTCTACGCTCAGGTTAACGAGTACGGTTTCCTGATAACACCCTACAGGAAGGTTGAGAACGGCACCGTCACCAACGACATAGACTACCTTGCCGCCTATGAGGAGGAAGATTTCGTCATAGCTCAGAGCACGCCCACCGATGAGAAGGGCAAGATACTGACCGAAAGGGTTCTCGCGAGACACAAGAACGACATAAGGATAGTGAAGCCCGAGCAGGTGAACTACATAGACGTATCACCGAGGCAGGTTATATCAGTTTCTGCATCGCTCATTCCCTTCCTTGAGCACGACGACGCTAACAGGGCTCTGATGGGATCAAACATGCAGAGGCAGGCGGTACCCCTCATATTCACCCAGGCACCCCTCATAGGTACGGGTATGGAGAAGAAGGTGGCGAGGGACTCCCACTCGGTGCTGACAGCCAAGAGGGGCGGCGTGGTTGAAGAGGTCAACAGTGCAAGGATAGTGGTCAGGGTTAATCCCGAAGAGATAGACCCCAACGACCCTCTTGACTTCGGTATAGACATATACGATCTCAAGAAGTTTCAGAGGACGAACCAGAACACCTGTGTGAACCAGAGGCCTCTCGTTGAGAAGGGACAGGAGATAAAGGCTGGAGAGGTTATAGCCGACGGTCAGTCCACCTTCAGGGGTGAGCTCGCCCTCGGTAAGGACGTTCTCGTAGCCTTCATGCCTTGGAGAGGGTACAACTTTGAGGACGCCATAGTCATATCGGAGAGGCTCGTTAAAGAGGACGTCTTCACGTCCATACATATAGAGGAGCTTGAGGTTGAGGCGAGGGAGACCAAGCTCGGAGAGGAGGAGATATCAAGGCAGATACCTGGAGTGCCGGAGAAGGCTCTCGCACACCTTGACGAGCTCGGTATAGTCAGGGTTGGAACCTACGTAAAGCCCGGAGACATACTGGTTGGTAAGGTCACTCCCAAGGGGGAGACCCAGCTAACGCCTGAGGAGAAGCTATTACAGGCTATATTCGGAGAGAAGTCAAAGGACGTGAAGGATTCCTCGCTCAGGTGTCCTCCCGGTGTTGAGGGTGTGGTGATAGACGTTCAGATATTCACGCGCAGAACCGGAGAGAGAAGGAACATGCTCGTGGACACCGTTGAGAGGGAGGAGATGGAAGCCCTCAAGGAGGAGCTTGAGAGAAGGAAGAACCTCATAATTGACGGAAGGAACAAAGTTCTCAAAGGTCTCGTTCTCGGTAAGAAGATAGAGAAGGACGTTACCCTGAGAAAGAAGACCTACAAGGCCGGAACAAAGATAGACGAGAAGTTTCTCAGCTCCTTCCTTAACTTCATAATTTCCAAGCCCGACAACTTCTTCAAGAGTAAGAAGCTCATAAATCAGATAACCGAAGTGGTGAACAAGGCTAAGACCCAGATGCAGATGCTTACCAAGATATACGACGAGAAGAAGAAGTCCCTTTACAGGAAGGGAGATCTGCCGCCCGGTGTTATCACCCTCGTGAAGGTTTACATAGCCCAGAAGAGGAAGATAAAGGTCGGTGACAAGATGGCTGGAAGACACGGTAACAAGGGCGTTATATCTGTCGTCCTTCCCGTTGAGGACATGCCCTTCCTGCCCGACGGAACGCCCGTGGATGTCGTTCTGAACCCTCTCGGTGTTCCCTCAAGAATGAACGTGGGTCAGATACTTGAGACCCACCTCGGTTGGGCTGCGAGAGGTCTTGGAAGAAAGATAGGTGATATGATCTCTCAGGGACTTGACAGGAAGAAGCTTACCAAGTGGTTCAAGGAGATATATGCCATAGGCGACATAACCGGGGAGAACGCCAAGTTCATAGAGGAATTCCTGAACTCCCTATCCGACGACGAGTTCTACGCCCTCGTGAAGGACTACGCAGAGAAGGGCGTGCCCATGGCAACCCCTGCCTTTGAGGGTGCAGAGGAAGAGGCTATAAAGAAGCTCCTAAAGCGTGCTGGTCTTCCCGAGAATGGCAAGAGCACCCTCTACGATGGAAGAACGGGAGAGCCCTTTGACTTTGAGGTTACGGTGGGCTACATGCACATGCTCAAGCTCATACACATGGTTGACGACAAGGTTCACGCCAGGTCAACGGGTCCCTACTCCCTCGTTACCCAGCAGCCTCTCGGAGGAAGGGCTCAGTTCGGTGGTCAGAGACTCGGAGAGATGGAAGTGTGGGCACTTGAAGCGCATGGGGCTGCTTACACTCTTCAGGAGATGCTCACAGTCAAGTCCGACGACATAGAGGGTAGGAGCAAGGTGTATGAGGCGATAGTTAAGGGCAGGTACACCTACTCGCCGGGCATACCTGAGTCCTTCAGAGTTCTCGTTAGGGAGCTGAAGGCTTTGAGCCTTGACGTCAGGTGTGTGAACGGCGAGAACGTGGGGTGTGACCAGGTTGAGATGAAAGAGGAGGAAGAAAAATGAATCAGAGAAGAAGAGGACTTTTCCCCTTTGAGAGGATCAAGCTCCTCCTTGCCTCCCCAGAGGAGGTCAGGAGCTGGTCTAACGGGGAGGTTAAGCGTCCTGAGACCCTTAACTACAGAACTCTGAAACCCGAAAAGGACGGACTCTTCTGCGCAAAGATATTCGGACCGGTAAAGGACTACGAGTGTCTGTGTGGAAAATACAGGGGCAAGAGATACGAGGGAACGGTATGTGATAGGTGTGGTGTTGAGGTTACCCTCTCCTACGAGAGGAGGAAGAGGTTCGGTCACATAGAGCTCGCCGCACCGGTAGCTCATATATGGTTCTTGAAATCAACTCCATCAAAGATAGGGACGCTCCTCAACCTGACCTCAAGGGACGTGGAGAGGGTTATCTACTTTGAGTCCTACCTCGTTATAGAGTATCCCACGGAGGAGGAGGAAGAGGCTTTCCTCCACATGGAGGACACCATACCACTCAACGATGGAACCACTACCAAGTGGGTCAAGCTTCACGTGGTAACCGAGCAGGAGTTTGAAGAGGAGTACTCTTTCACAATAGACGAAAAGTACGAGTACGGCATGGGTGCTGAAATAGTGAGCACCGTCCTGTCTCAGCTTGACCTCCACGAATACTCCAAAAAGCTCAAGTCCCTTATAAAGCCCTACAGCATAGGTTTTGAAGACCTCGGGAAGAACGTTGAGACCCAGTACAAGAACCTCTACGAGAAGATAATCAGGACTATAGCTCAGGACTTCAACGAGTTCGGCGTCCTGTTCCCTAACCTTGAGGAGATGGGGCTTTCCCTTGAGCAGGCTGTACACGCGATACTCAACGAGGAGCTCTACCTG
The DNA here is from genome assembly GCF_000171895.1 of Hydrogenivirga sp. 128-5-R1-1. Taxonomy (NCBI): domain Bacteria; kingdom Pseudomonadati; phylum Aquificota; class Aquificia; order Aquificales; family Aquificaceae; genus Hydrogenivirga; species Hydrogenivirga sp. 128-5-R1-1. Next base: position 7,633 of record NZ_ABHJ01000017.1, on the reverse strand, counting down.
AACGTTGAAACGGGAGAGCTGTCCAAGGAGGACAAGGGTGACGAGTACCTTACGGGCAAGGAGGCACTGAGGACATACTACGAGAACGTCAGGGCTAAGAAGAATATCCCGATATTTGAGAGGATCAAGGAGGACATAAGAACTACCGTCCTGAAGGAAGTCTCCGAGCAGAGGGTCAGGAAGTACCTCAGGATACTCAAGCTCGTTGACGGCTTTATAAAGAGCGACAACAGACCTGAGTGGATGATACTTGAGGTCATACCCGTTCTACCTCCAGACCTCAGACCCCTCGTTGCCCTTGACGGAGGCAGGTTCGCCACATCAGACCTGAACGACCTCTACAGGAGGCTCATAAACAGGAACAACAGGCTCAAGCGTCTCATAGAGCTGGATGCCCCCGAGATAATCATAAGGAACGAGAAGAGGATGCTCCAGGAGGCAGTTGACGCCCTCATAGACAACGGAAAGAGGGGAAGGGTGGTAACCCAGAACGGAAGACCTCTCAAGTCGCTGGCGGACTACCTTAAGGGTAAGCAGGGAAGGTTCAGGCAGAACCTTCTCGGTAAGAGGGTTGACTACTCCGGTCGTTCCGTCATAGTTGTGGGTCCCGAACTGGAGATGCACCAGTGTGGACTACCCAAGATAATGGCTCTTGAACTTTTCAAGCCCTTCGTTTACAGGAGGCTTGAGGAGAAGGGCTACGCCACCTCAATAAGGAATGCCAAGAAGCTCGTTGAGCAGAGGGCTCCGGAGGTGTGGGAGTGCCTTGAAGAGGTCGTGAAACAGCACCCGGTTCTCCTCAACAGGGCTCCTACGCTTCACAGACCTTCCGTTCAGGCTTTTGAGCCCACCCTTGTGGAAGGCAAGGCTATCAGACTGCACCCCCTCGTCTGTCCACCCTTCAACGCGGACTTTGACGGAGACCAGATGGCTGTGCACGTTCCCCTCGGCGTGGAGGCACAGCTGGAGTCCTACATACTCATGCTTTCAACCCAGAACATTCTCTCTCCCGCCCACGGAAAGCCGCTTACCATGCCCTCTCAGGATATGATCCTCGGAACCTACTACATGACCCAAGACCCCATACCCGGAAGAAAGGGTGAGGGCAAGGTGTTCTCCTCAAGGGAAGAGGTGCTCAAAGCCCTTGATATGGGTAAGGTTGACATACACGCTGGCGTAAAGGTAAAGCTTGACGGCAGGTTGATAGATACCACACCCGGAAGGGTTCTCTTCAACTCCATAATGCCCGAAGGTGTCCCCTTCGTGAACCACACCCTTGACAAGAAGAACCTCTCAAAGCTTATAACAGAGCTTTACATACAGGTGGGTAACGAGGAAACGGTCAAGTTCCTTGACAGGGTGAAGGAGCTGGGCTTCGTGAGGGCGACCATGGCGGGTATATCCATAGGTGTGGAAGACCTGCAGATACCGGAAGTCAAGAAAGGTGTGATAGAGAAAGCCCTCAAGGAGACCGACGAGATATGGAACCAGTACGTCAACAACATAATTACCAACAAGGAGCGTTACAACAAGATCATAGACATCTGGTCTGAGGCTACCAACCAGATATCCAAGGCGATGTTTGACGAGATAGAACAGACGGAGAGGGTAGAGAACGGCAAGAAGTACCCCGGCGTCTTCAACCCCATATTCATGATGGCAAACTCGGGTGCGAGAGGTAACAGAGACCAGATAAGACAGCTTGCAGGGATGAGGGGTCTCATGGCTAAGCACTCGGGAGAGTTCATAGAGACCCCCATAATCTCCAACTTCCGTGAGGGACTATCAGTCCTTGAGTACTTCATATCCACCTACGGTGCAAGGAAAGGTCTGGCGGACACGGCATTGAAGACAGCCTTTGCGGGATACCTTACCAGGAGGCTCGTTGACGTAGCCCAGGACATAACTGTGACCGAACACGACTGCGGAACCCTTAAGGGAATAGAGGTTGAGCCCATCGTTGAGGGCGGTGAGGAGAAGGTGCCCCTCAAGGACAGGATATTCGGAAGGGTTCTCGCCGAGGACGTAAAGGACCCCTACACGGGAGAGCTTGTAGCCAAGAGGAACGACGTCATAGACGAGAAGCTCGCCGAGAAGATAGCGAGAAGCGGTGTTGAGAAGGTAAGGGTGAGGTCACCCCTCTCCTGTGAGTCAAGGCGCGGCGTATGTGCCATGTGTTACGGATGGGATCTATCCCAGAGGAAGATAGTCTCCGTTGGAGAGGCTGTGGGCGTTATAGCCGCCCAGTCCATAGGAGAGCCCGGAACCCAGCTCACGATGAGGACCTTCCACATAGGTGGTGCTGCTACAGCCCAGAAGGTTCAGAACGTCCTCGTGGCAGAGACCTCTGGAGAGGTGAAGTTCTACAACCTTAGACTGATAAAGAACAGGAAGGGAGACCTCATAAACATATCCAGAGAGGGAGCCATAGGTATAGTTGACGAGGAAGGAAGGGTAATTGAGAGACACGCTGTCCCTTACGGGGCGAAGATACTCGTTGAAGAGGGCAGTAAGGTAAAGGAGGGAACTTCCCTCGCGGAATGGGATCCCTTCAACACCTACATAATAGCCGAGGAAGAGGGTAGGGTTGAGCTCAGGGACATAATCCTTGACGTTACCGTCAGAGAGGAGAGAGACGCCCTGACAGGAAAGACGGCTACCGTCGTATCCTTCATGAGACCCAAGGATGCCATGCTCCACACACCGAGGGTCGTAGTTGTTACAGATAAAGGCAAGGAGTTAACCTACGACCTGCCGGTGAACTCAATTCTGAACATACCCTCTGAGAGGATGGAGCTTGAATGGCATGTCTGCCCGACCTGTTCTGAGGCTGAGGATGCTAAGATACAGCACAGGTACTACGTGGTCAAAGACCTGAAGGTAAAGCCCGGAGATGTCCTTGCAAGGATACCCAAAGAGATGGCTAAGGTCAGAGACATAGTGGGAGGTCTCCCCAGAGTTGAGGAACTCTTTGAAGCCCGTAAGCCCAAGAACCCTGCGATAATCTCTGAGATAGACGGCTACGTTAAGATATACGAGGACGCGGACGAGGTCATAGTCTACAACGTATCCACCGGCGAGACCCGTAAGTACGCTATAAAGAAAGACGAGCTCATACTCGTCAGGCACGGACAGTTCATAAAGAAGGGACAGAACATAACTGAGAGCATAGTCTCGGACATAGACGGACAGGTCAGGATGAAGGGAAGCAAGGGCTTCAGGGTGATCGTGTACAACAGGGAAACCGGTCTTGAAAAGGAGTATCTCGTTCCCAAGGGTAAGCACCTCTTGGTCAAGGACGGAGACGAGGTTGAGGCTGGAGAGCCCTTGACCGACGGAACACCCATACCAGAGGAGATGCTCAAGGTTAAGGGTGTTGAGGAGCTTCAGAAGTTCCTGCTCAAAGAAGTTCAGATGGTATACAAACTCCAGGGTGTTGATATAAGCGACAAGCACTTTGAGATAATCATCAAGCAGATGCTCAGAAAGAGGAGGATAGTTGACCCAGGTGATAGCAGGTTCCTTGTGAATGAGGAAGTTGACAGGGAAGAGCTTGAAGAAGAGATCCAGAGGATCAAGGAAGAGGGAGGAAAGCTCCCCAAGGCGGAGCCCGTCCTCGTGGGAATAACTAAGGCGTCACTCTCTACGAGGAGCTGGATATCTGCAGCCTCCTTCCAGGAGACGACAAAGGTTCTCACCGAAGCCGCCTGCGAGGGCAAACGGACGAGCTGTACGGACTCAAGGAGAACGTGATAATAGGAAACCTCATACCTGCAGGAACTGGGGTTGACGAGTACTCAAGGGTTGACGTCGTTGAAGAGGGACAGAAGCTCCTGTTCACCGAAGAACCCCCAGCTCAGGAAGAAGAGGATTTGAAGGAAGAAGGAGAGTGAGCTATAATAGTTGATTGCGTGTTTTCAGGAGGAAAGCGGTATGCCGACGATTAATCAGCTTATCAAGTACGGAAGGGAGAAGAGGAAGAAGAAGTCAAAGTCTCCCGCTCTGGAAGGGAACCCTCAGAAGAGGGGAGTCTGCGTAAGGGTTTACACTGTCACACCCAAGAAGCCGAACTCAGCCCTCAGAAAGGTTGCGAGGGTGAGACTTTCAAACGGCATAGAGGTTTCTGCCTACATACCCGGAGAGGGACACAACCTTCAGGAGCATTCCATAGTTCTCGTGAGGGGCGGAAGGGTCAAAGACCTTCCCGGTGTTAGATACAAGGTTATAAGGGGTACCCTTGACGCCGCAGGCGTTCAGGGAAGGAGACAGTCCCGCTCCAAGTACGGTGCAAAGAGACCCAAGGAAGAGAAGGGAGGTTAAGGTATGCCCAGAAAAGGACCCGTTACACCTAGAGAGATAGCTCCCGACCCTAAGTATGGAGACGTCCTCATACAGAAGCTCATAAACAAGATCATGCAGGACGGTAAGAAGAGCGTTGCGGAATGGATAGTTTACACAGCCCTTGAGGAGGCTGCCCAGGAGAGGGGTATGACTCCCGTTGAGCTTATGAACAAGGTTATAGAAAACCTCAAGCCCCAGTGGGAAGTGAGACCCAGGCGTGTGGGTGGTGCCACCTACCAGGTTCCCATAGAGGTTCCCGAAAGGAGACAGATAAGCTTAGCCATAAGATGGCTCGTTGACGCTGCGAGAAACAGACCCAGAGGAAAGGGCTCCTACACTATGGTTCAGAGGCTAAAGGCTGAACTCCTTGATGTCCTTGACGGAAAGGGAGGAGCCATAAAGAAGAAGGAAGACACCCACAAGATGGCTCAGGCGAACATGGTCTTTTCACACTTTAGATGGTAAGGAGGTAAGTTATGGCAAGGGCGGTGCCCATAGAGAAGTTGAGAAACATAGGTATAGTGGCGCACATAGATGCGGGTAAGACTACCACTACGGAAAGGGTGCTCTACTATACGGGAAGAACCTACAAGATAGGTGAGGTGCACGAAGGTGCAGCCACGATGGACTGGATGGAGCAGGAGAAGGAGAGGGGCATAACCATAACCGCCGCTACCACAGCCTGCTTCTGGGAGAGAAATGGAGATAAGTATCAGATAAACATAATTGATACCCCGGGACACGTGGACTTCTCCGTTGAGGTCGTCCGTTCCATGAAGGTGCTGGACGGAATAGTTTTCATCTTCTCCGCTGTTGAGGGTGTCCAGCCCCAGTCCGAGGCAAACTGGAGGTGGGCTGACAGGTTCAACGTTCCGAGGATAGCCTTCATAAACAAGCTGGACAGGCTCGGGGCAGACTTCTACAGGGTCTTTAAGGAGATAGAGGAGAAGCTGACCATAAAGCCCGTTGCAGTCCAACTGCCCGTGGGTGCGGAGGACAACTACGAAGGTGTTGTAGACCTCATGGAGATGAAGGCGATAATATGGCTTGAAGAGACCCTCGGTGCCAAGTACGAGATCAGAGACATACCCGACGATCTCAAGGACAAAGCCCAGGAGTGGCGTGAGAAGATGGTTGAGACCATCGTTGAAACGGACGACGAGCTCATGGAGAAGTACCTTGAGGGTCAGGAGATAAGCGTTGATGAGCTCAGGAGCGCCTTAAGGAAGGCTACGATAAACAGACAGCTCGTTCCCGTTCTCTGTGGTTCAGCCTTTAAGAATAAGGGTGTTCAGCCCCTCCTTGATGCGGTCATAGACTACCTTCCCTCACCGATAGACCTTCCTCCCATAAAGGGAATCAACCCTAACACGGGAGAGACTGAGGAGAGGAAGCCCACTGACGATGAACCCTTCTGCGCATACGCCTTCAAGGTTATGTCTGACCCCTACGCTGGACAGCTAACCTACATAAGGGTGTTTTCAGGGAAGTTGAAGGCAGGCTCCTACGTTCTGAACGTGACCAAGGGGGAAAAGCAGAGGGTCGGAAGGCTTCTCCTCATGCACGCCAACACGAGGGAAGAGATACAGGAGGTAGCCGCAGGGGAGATATGCGCCGTTGTCGGTCTGGACGCTGCCACAGGAGACACCCTCTCGGACGAGAAGCACCCCATAATCCTTGAGAAGCTTGAGTTCCCCGATCCCGTCATATCCATGGCTATTGAGCCTAAGACCAAGAAGGATCAGGAGAAGCTCTCTCAGGTTCTAAACAAGTTCATGAAGGAAGACCCCACCTTCAGGGCGAGCTCCGATCCTGAGACCGGACAGACCCTCATACACGGAATGGGTGAGCTCCACCTGGAGATAATGGTTGACCGTATGAAGAGGGAGTACAACATAGAGGTCAACGTGGGTAAACCTCAGGTTGCCTACAAGGAGACCGTGCGCAAGAAGGCTAACGGAGAGGGCAAGTTCATAAGGCAGACGGGTGGTAGAGGTCAGTACGGACACGCGATAATTGAGATAGAGCCCCTTGAGAGAGGTCAAGGTTTTATCTTTGAGAACGCGATAGTAGGAGGTGTCATACCCAAAGAGTTCATCCCCGCCGTTGAGAAGGGTATAAAGGAGGCTATGGAAGGGGGAATACTCGCTGGCTATCCTGTGGTTGATGTAAAAGTCAGGCTCTACGACGGTTCTTACCACGAGGTTGACTCCTCCGAGATAGCCTTCCAGATAGCTGGTTCTATGGCTTTCAAGGACGCCGCCAAGAAGGCAGACCCGGTAATACTTGAGCCCATAATGGAGGTTGAGGTAGAGACTCCCGAAGACTACGTGGGTGACGTGATAGGAGACCTCAACTCCAGACGCGGAAAGATCATGGGCATGGAGAACAAGGGGGTCATAACGGTCGTGAAGGCACACGTCCCCCTTGCGGAGATGTTCGGTTACGCGACCACGCTCAGGAGCTTGACACAAGGAAGAGGAACCTTTATAATGAAGTTTTCCCATTACGAAGAGGTTCCTCAGCATATCGCTGAAAAGATTATCGGGGAACGCATGGCAGGGAAGAGCGCCTGATAGGAGGTTGGTATAGATGGCGAAGGAGAAATTTGAGAGGACGAAGGAGCACGTAAACGTAGGGACGATAGGGCACGTAGACCACGGCAAGAGCACGCTGACCTCAGCCATAACCTGCACCCTTGCAGCAGGGCTGGTAGAGGGAGGAAAGGCAGAGTGCTACAAGTACGAGGAGATAGATAAAGCACCAGAAGAGAAAGAGAGAGGGATAACCATAAACATAACCCACGTTGAGTACGAGACAGCCAAGAGACACTATGCCCACGTTGACTGTCCTGGGCACGCAGATTACATCAAGAACATGATAACCGGGGCAGCCCAGATGGACGGGGCGATACTCGTCGTCTCAGCGGCGGACGGACCCATGCCCCAGACAAGGGAGCACGTGCTGCTCGCCAGACAGGTTAACGTACCCTACATAGTCGTGTACATGAACAAGTGCGACATGGTAGACGACGAAGAACTCCTTGAACTCGTTGAGCTTGAGGTAAGGGAACTCCTCAACAAGTACGAGTTTCCCGGGGACGAAGTACCCGTAATAAAAGGCTCAGCCCTTGGGGCGTTACAGGAACTTGAACAGAACTCCCCCGGCAAGTGGGTAGAGAGCATAAAGGAACTCCTTAACGCGATGGACGAGTACATACCCACCCCCAAGAGGGACACAGACAAACCCTTCCTCATGCCCATAGAGGACGTGTTCACCATATCCGGAAGGG
>NZ_ABHJ01000018.1:0-14739 GCF_000171895.1 Hydrogenivirga sp. 128-5-R1-1 | reverse complement strand
CCGTGGTAGTAGTTTTCCGTCATAAGAACCTTTATCTTTACACCCTTTTCAAGCAATCTGAGCTGTTCAAGCCCCTCAATTTCCTCCAAAACTCCCCTTTCGCCTGACACAAAGTCCAAGAGGGCTTCTCTCCTGAAACCGTATATACCAACGTGTTTTATCGGATAGACGCCTTCGGCGTGCTCTCTGAAGAAGGGGATCGGAGACCTTGAAAAGTAAAGGGCGTAGCCGTCTCTATCAAGCACAACCTTGACATCTGAAGACCTTTCGTAACACTCCTCATCTCTCTTCCCGAGGGTGACTACCCTTTCACCACCTTCAAGCTCCTCAAAGACCCTGGACACATCCTCTCCGTAAACGAAGGGCTCGTCCCCCTGATAGTTTATTACGAGCTCAAGGTCTCTGTCCCTGACCACGTGGGCGACCCTGTCGGAACCGGAGGGTAGCTCGGGGGGAGTCAGAACCACCTCCAACTTCAAGTCGGAAACAGCCTCACCTACTTCCTCGCTGTCCGTAGCCAAAATTACTTCCTCCCCCGTCTCAAGACAGCCCTCAACGACCCACCTTATTAGGGGCTTTCCGCGTAGATTAACCAGGGGTTTTCTCGGCAGGCGTGTGGAACCGAGACGGGCGGGAATCACAATAGCTCTCCTCATGGCTGATATAATTTTATCCCTGATGAAGATCGGTGAGTTCCTACGTGCGAATCAGCTCTCCGTAGGTGACAATGCCCTGTTCCTGCTCCAGAAGCTCGGTGTTGAGGCAGATAAGCTCCTTAAGAAGTTTGAGTCGGAGGTGGGTGAGACCGCAAAGATGTCCAAATCAAAGGCCAACGTGGTTGACCCTGAGGAAGCTGTGGAACGATACGGGGCAGATACGGTCAGGCTGTACATTCTCTTTGCCGCACCTCCGGAGCAGGACTTTGAGTGGACCGACGAGGGGATACAGGGTGCCTACAGGTTCCTGAACAGGCTCTGGAACTTCGTTATTGAGAGGGAGGACACGCTGAAGAGAACTCATTACTCCCGGGAGGAGCTAAGGGAGCTTCAGGGAAGATCTAAAGACCTGAGGAGACTTATCCACCAGACGATAAAGGAATACCTCGTTGATATGGAAAAGAGGTACCAGTTCAACACGGCTATCGCCAAGATCATGAAGCTCCTGAACGAGCTAACAGACTTCAAGCCCCAGAACGAAACCGAGGAGAAGGTCTTAAAGGAGGGCGTAGAAACCTTACTCCTTCTCCTGTCTCCTATAGCCCCCCACATATCCGAGGAACTCTGGCACAGGATAGGGCACGACGAGCTCATAGTTTTACAGCCCGTTCCCATTCCTGACGAGGACGCCCTTAGGGTGGAGGAGGTTGAGATACCCGTCCAGATAAACGGCAAGGTCAGGGCTAAGGTAAAGGTTCCCTTCGGAGCAGACGAGGAGACGGTCAAGGAGATAGTTCTGGAGAACGACAGGGTGAAAGGCTACCTTGACGGCAGAGAGGTTAAGAAGTTTATCTACATAAACAACAAGCTTGTGAATATAGTGGTTAAGTAGGAGGTAGACATGGAGCAGGACATAACGGTATGGGCGTGGATAATCTGGCTGTTGAAGGTACTCATACTCGCTGCCCTTATAGGTATTCCCTTTCTCGTCATAGTGGTTCTCGTGTCGCAGGGGATCTACAACAGGTTCCTGAAGCGGGTGGAGAAGCGACTTGAGGAGAAGTATCAGAACAAAAACAGGGGGTTCACGCTGATAGAAGTTCTCGTGGTTCTCATAATACTCGGGCTTATAGCCGCCCTCGTGGTTCCCCGTATAACCGGCAGGGTGGACGAGGCCAAGATAGAGACCACGAAGATACAGTTGAAAGCCATAAAGGATGCCTTAGAGCAGTACAAGTTAGACAACGGCAGGTATCCGACGACGGAGCAGGGCTTGAAAGCTCTTGTGGAGAAACCCACAACCCCTCCGATCCCGCCAAGATGGAAGAAGTATATGGACAAGGTGCCCCGTGACGGCTGGGATAGGGAGTTCATATACCTATCTCCCGGGGTCAAACACCCCTATGAACTCAGGTCTAAGGGTCCCGACGGAGAGGAGGGAACGGAGGACGATATTGATGTCTGGGAGCTGTGACAGGGGGTTCACGCTGATTGAGGTGGTCATAGCCCTCACCATAATAGCCGTCGCCTTCTCTGTTCTTCTGGAGACCCTGTCCTTTGCGAGCTCCAAATACGAGGAAGGTTTAAGAACCTTTGAAACCATGCTCCTGCTGGATGGCAAGCTCAAGAGGAGAGATCACGAAGGTCTCAAGGTGAAGAGAACCAAGGTTCCCGACTTCCCCGCCATAGAGGAGGTCGTTTACTCCTACGGTGGTCTCTTCTTCGTGAGATATGAGCAGAGGTAGAGCCTTCACCCTTATAGAAGTCCTCGTAGTCCTGACCCTGATAGGTCTGACCTTCTCCATACTTCTCTTCGTGTTCTCAAGGGGTGTAAACTCAAGTCTCAGCCTCTCCGAGAGCTCAGAGAGGCTCAAAGCTGAAGCCTCTCTCTTCTGGGAACTCCAGAGGAAGGTCGTTGGTGCGAGGAAGATAAAGGTGGACAGGGAAGGACTTTACATGATAACCTCCGGTGGGAGCTTCAACGAAGGGGTCGTCAAATGTGCCTACCTGTATAAGGAAGGGGAGCTCTACTACTACGAGTTTCCCTATCCGTACGGTGCGATAGACGAGGTTGAGGAAGAGGAGCTGTACAGACTCGGAGCCTTTGAGGAGTTCAGGGTTGTGGCTGTAGAGAGGAACAGGGAATTCGCCCTTTACGAAGGACTGCCTGAGTTCCTGAAGGTTCACGTGAACGGAAGGGAGTTCCTCCTTGAGTTCATAAGATAGATAGGTTTTTGAGCACACCGTAAACCTTGACCACGGGCAGACCCATCACCGTGTAGAAGTTCCCATCTATCCTGTCAACTATGGTCGCTCCAAACCCTTGAACTCCATACGCCCCTGCCTTGTCCATGGGCTCGCCCGTATCTATGTAAGCGTATATCTCTTCCCGTGAGAGCTCCCTGAACCTCACACGTGCAACGTCGTGAAGCGTGACCCTGACGCCCATACCCACGAAGGACACAGCGGTAACAACCCTGTGCCACCTGCCCGATAGGAAGCTCAGTATCTCGTAAGCCTCCTCCTCATCACGGGGCTTGCCTATAGTCCTGTTTCCAACGAACACGAGGGTATCCGCCCCGATCACAAGGGCGTCTCTGTTTCCCTTCCACACTTCAAGAGCCTTCTTGCGAGACAAAACCCTTGCAACGGTTATGGGATGTCCCTGCGCATCTTCCTCAACGCTTGGAGGGATCACCTCAAAGTCCAGACCGAGCAGGGATAGGATCTCCCGCCGCCTGGGAGAAGAGGAGGCGAGTACCAGCCTGCCCATGCCTTTAAGTATAGACTCAGATGTGACCTGACTCCGAGTTGACTTGGAGCTCTCGCTTAACGATACTTTTTAATCATGTTCAAGGAGACGACGATACTGATAGTCCTGAGCAGGGTGGTAGAGTTCTTCGGGATAATAACGACCATATTCCTTATGTTCAAAGGTTACAAACTCAGGTACGTCTACATGGTGGGCGGGGTTGTCGCCCTTAGCCTCGTGGTGAGCGTCTCCGGGCTGCTCGCGAGGGACTACTTTGAGTACATAGCCCTCGCAGACCTCCTCGTTACCGCCGGAGTGCTCGGAGGCGTCATACTTTACGTGAGCAGGAACCCCGAAAAGGCCAAGGACTTTACACCCCCCGAGAAGTGCAGGTGTCCCGTATGCAACGTTTTGATAGTCAAAGAGGACGAACTCTGCACCATGAAGATAGGGAACTACACCTACTTCTTTGATTCCTGTGACCACATGGTAAAGCTTATGAAGGAGATAGACTTCTTCAAGGAGAACAAGAGCATACCCAGGGGTGAGGTGAAGGAGCTCTACGTGAAGGCTAAGGATACAGGCAGGTGGAGGAAGCTGGAGAACGTCAGGGTGGTTGAAGAGGAAGGCGTTTACAGGGCTTACGAGCACCCCCCGGAAGGGAGAGAAACCCTGAATTTAAAGGAGCTCCTTGACAAGTTCAAGGACAGCCTCAGGGGAGGGAAGACTTAGGCACTCGTAGGTGCCCGTCTTACACCTCTTAGGGTTGGGCGAACAGGGGGAGCAGGGCGCGGGATTGTCAAGGTAGGAGCCCATAAGAGGATAGAAGCCGTAACGAGACGATGTAGCCGTGTAGACGCTGACGGCTGGGACTCCGAGGGCGTTGGCTATGTGAACGGGTGATGAATCGTTTGATATGACGAGCCTTGAACCCTTGATAAGGGACATAAGCTCTCTGAGGCTGGTTCTGCCCACCAGGTTCACAAAGGAAGCCTTTCCGCCGAGCACTTTCGCCTTCTCCGTGTCCGAGGACAGCCCCGTAACCACAACCTCCGTATCCTTCAGAGACCCTATCAGATGCGCCCAATTGTCCAGGCTCCACTCCTTCAAGGGAAAGTTTGAGAAGGGGTTTATGACAACGTACCCTTTATGGCTCAGACCGAACCTCTCAAGGGAAGCATGGAGCTCTTCCTCTTCAAGAGGCAGGTAGGTCTCCCTCACAAACTCTTTCACACCGAGAGGTCTTAAGAGCTCAAGGTTTCTATCTACCTCGTGGAGCTCCCACCTGTGCTCTACCACATGGGTGTAGGCTCCTGAAAACTCAGACCTGTCAAAACCGACCCTGACGGGTATTCGGGAAAACAGCATTATGAGGGCTGTCCTGAGAGACCTGTGGGGAACAACCGCCACATCAAAGCCCCTCAACCTGCCAAGGATTGAGAAACTTTCTTTAAACCCTTTGGAAAAGGGCATAAGTTCAACCCCCCAGCCTTTGAATAGCTCCCTTATGAAGGGTCTGCCCACAAAGGACACACGGGCTTCCGGGAAGTTCTTCTGTATAGTCCTTATAAGGGGTGTTGCGAGTATTACGTCGCCGAGGTAGGCTGTCTGCCAGACGAGAAAGTTCACTCTTCCTTCTTAAGCTCGGGTGCGTAGGGGGTTATGTCCGCTATCAACCACTTCCCGTCTTCCTTGATCAGGACGAAGCTGAATATCTTCTCTATATCGCTCCTGTCCTCAACCTTAACCTTTATGAGGGCTGTGTTCTCACCTATGAGTTTGCCCTCCTTTATATCAACCTCCTCAATCTCAGCCCCCATCGTGCTGAGTAGACAGGCGAGCACCTGAGAGGGCTTGAGTTCAGTAAACTGTATAGGGAGTCTCAGTTCCTTTGACAGGTTGTCCCTGAAGGAAGGATGAAGAAAACCTATGGCTTCACTACCTTCCCCTTCCTGGATTTCTTCCATGAACTCATCAACCACGTCCTTCGCAGCATCGTAGGGCTCACCGCAGGACTTTACCCCAAGAACCAGTGCTACCGCAAGTGAGGCAATTACCGCTTTCCTCATGCTAAAATTATACACCATGTTTGTCGGCGTCCTCAAAGAAACGTATCCCAACGAGAAGAGAGTTTCCCTGACCCCTTCAGAGGTTCAGAAACTCAAGAAGAAAGGCGTTGAAGTGCTCGTAGAAGAGGGAGCCGGTGAGAGAGCAGGTTTTCCCGATGAAGAGTACTCTCAGGCGGGCGCCAAGCTCACAAGCAGGGAAGAGGTACTCAGAAACTCTCAGATAGTTCTCAAGGTTAGGGGGCTTATGGCAGATAAAGAGAACTTCCTTGAAGAGGCTGAGAAATACACAGGCAAAGTGCTGATCGGTTTCTTAGAGCCCTTCGGGGTGGGAGAGCTCCTTGATAGGGTTAAGTCTATAAATCTGACCGCCTTCGCCATGGAGCTTATACCCAGAACCACGAGAGCCCAAAGCATGGACGTCCTCTCCTCAATGGCTACCGTCGCCGGATACAAGGCAGCCCTGATAGGGGCTAACCTCCTTCCCAAGATGTTTCCCATGCTCATGACCGCAGCGGGTACCGTTCTGCCCGCAAAGGTCTTCGTCGTGGGGGCGGGAGTTGCCGGTCTTCAGGCTATAGCGACCGCTAAAAGGCTCGGAGCGGTAGTTCAGGCTTACGACATAAGACCTGCAGCCAAAGAGCAGGTTCTCAGTTTGGGAGCGAAGTTCGTTGAACTGGGGCTTGAGAGCGAGCAGGCTGAAGACAGGGGCGGTTACGCCAAGGCTATGGACGAGGAGTTTTACAGAAGGCAGAGGGAGATGATGAAAGAGGTCGTGGGAGAGAGCGACGTGGTCATAACTACCGCCATGGTTCCCGGAAAAAGAGCACCGGTGCTAGTCACAGAGGACATGGTGAGGGGGATGAAGCCGGGCTCCGTGATAGTAGACCTTGCGGCTGAGAGAGGGGGAAACTGCGAGCTGACCGTCCCCGGAGAGACGGTGGAAAAGTACGGGGTCAGGATAGTGGGCGCTGTCAACCTGCCCGCTGAGGTGCCCCACGATGCGAGCCAGATGTACTCCAGAAACCTCGTCAACTTTCTTAACCTCCTTATTAAGGACGGGGAATTCCATATAGACTTGGAGGATGACATAGTGAGGGATACCCTCCTCCTAAGAGAGGGTGAACTCGTGAACGAGAGGATAAAGGAGCTTGTCGGCGGAGGAGCGAGCTGATGGAAGACTTCATAATGTACTTTACGATCTTCGTTCTTTCCATGTTCGTGGGCTTTGAGGTCATAACGAAGGTTCCACCCACCCTCCACACCCCCCTTATGTCGGGCTCAAACGCCATATCGGGCATAACGATAGTGGGGGCTCTCATATCCGCTGGCTCAGGGCACTCAACCCTGACGACCGTGTTGGGCTTCGTGGCTCTCGTTTTTGCAACCATAAACGTTGTTGGAGGCTTTCTCGTAACCCACAGGATGCTTGAGATGTTCAGGAGGAAAGACTGAGCATGGAAAAGGTTCTCGTTAACCTCGCCTACCTACTCGCTGCGTCGCTGTTCATCTTCGGATTGAAAGGACTGTCCCACCCCAAGACGGCGGTGAGGGGGAACATGCTTGGTGCTCTGGGCATGTTCATAGCCGTGGTGGTAACGCTCCTTGACAAGAGGATAGTGGACTTCTCGGTGATAATAGCGGGGCTCATTATAGGTGCTCTCGTGGGTGTCATCCTCGCCCTTAAAGTTGAGATGACCGCTATGCCCCAGCTGGTTGCCATATTCAACGGGCTCGGGGGCGGAGCATCAACCCTCGTTGCGGGAGCTGCCCTTTACGAAGCACAGAATCCGGATTATCTGCTGACCACCGCATCGGTGGCTTCGGGGATAATCGGGGCGGTCACCTTCTTCGGAAGCATGGTGGCTTTCGGGAAGCTCCAGGGTCTCGTAAAGGAGAGACCCTTCCGTTATCCGGGAGAGCAGGTGGTGAAAGCCCTCTTCGGGCTTGGAGCCTTAGCCCTGGGAGCTTACATAGTTCTGAACCCGGAAAGCGTAAACCTCTACTGGGCTGTGGTCTTGATTTCATCAGTGTTAGGGGTGCTTCTGACCGTTGCCATAGGCGGTGCGGACATGCCCGTGGTGATAGCCCTCCTGAACTCTTACTCTGGACTTGCAGCTGCGGCAACCGGCTTCGTCCTTCAGAACAACGCCCTGATAATATCCGGTTCCCTCGTGGGGGCTTCGGGAATAATCCTCACGAACCTCATGTGCAAGGCTATGAACAGGTCTCTCCTGAACGTCCTCTTCGGGGGCTTCGGTGAGGTTGCGAAGACTGAAGAAGAAGACATATACGCGGGAAAGGTGAAGGCTACCTCTCCGGAAGAGGTCGCACTGCTGTTGGAGGGTGCGAGGAGGGTCGTGATAGTTCCCGGTTACGGCATGGCTGTGGCTCAGGCTCAGTATGCGGTAAGAGACCTATACAACCTCCTTGAGTCCAAAGGAGTTGAGGTGGAGTTTGCCATACACCCCGTCGCCGGCAGGATGCCAGGGCACATGAACGTCCTTCTGGCTGAGGTTGACATCCCCTACGACAAGATGAAGGAGCTTGAGGAGGCTAACCCCACCTTTGAACAGACGGACGTGGTCATAGTTATAGGTGCGAACGACGTCGTAAACCCGCTCGCCCAGACAGACCCCAAGAGCCCCATAGCGGGTATGCCCGTTCTTGAGGTATGGAAGGCTAAGACGGTCGTGGTCATAAAGAGGAGTCTGAGCCCCGGCTTTGCGGGGATCCCCAACCCACTCTTCGCTATGGACAACACGCTGATGCTGTTCGCCGACGCCAAGAAGGCTGTTCAGGAGATAGTGAACTCCCTTAAGGAGAGCTGATCACTCGTAGTCCTTGTATATGTGCCCGTAATACTTCACACGTTCCGCAGGAACGTCCTCTTCTATGATCCTCGGGATCTCTCCCTTCTCCATGGAGAGCTCTTCCTTTGCCTTTTCCAGCTCCTCTTCGCTGTAAGCGTAAACGAGGTCTGCGGAAAGGACGTGCTCTATAGCCTGTATGCTCTTCAGCTTGAACACCTCGTCCTCGGTGGTCTCAGCCTCTATGGTGACGATTATCCTGCCCTTGTCGTCATGGAAGTGGACGTCGCACATACCCGACTCTTCCAGACTCCTGATAACCTCCTCCAGGTGCTCCGGAGATGTCCTCACCACAACTCCCGATATGTTCATCTTTTATACCTCCATACAAATATCTTTCCGTCGTCACAGCCGGTAATTACCACCCCGTCAAGGAATAAGATAACGCTCACGGGGTACTCGTGCCCCTTTAAAAGGTCAAGCTCCCTTCCCGTATCAAGCTCAATTATGCGAACATCGTTCTCCTCGTTGTAGAGGTAAGCTCCCAGCTTGGCGCTCTCGTCCATTGCGACAGAGAAGACGAGGAAACGCGAGGGAAAGCGCCTGTACCTTCCCGTGTCAGTGTAGTAGAGGGCTACCCTCCTGTCCCTACCGCCCACAAGTATCTTTTCATCTCTGTAATCAAGCTCGTAGAGCTTATCCACGTTCACACCCTTGAATCTCTTAAGGACTTTGCCGTCCTTAACTGAGACGAGCGTAACCACACCGCCCTCGTCGGAAACCGCCACCTTGTTCTTGTCATCGCTCAGGTTTATGTCGGAGAGGGACGAGGTGCCAACCTGCACCACGTATATGAACCTCTTAGCGTCAACATCAAAGAGAGCTATCTCGTCACCGAGCAGTCCGAAGACCGCAAGATTATCGTTGTAGAACCTTCCCTTCTTTATGATCATGTTCTTCCCGAGGTCTATGAGCTTCTCAAGCCCTCTTCCCTTCTCATAGAGGTAAACCTCGCTGAAGCCCCCCGACGCCTCACTCACTATGAGCATCCTCTTGCCCGAAGGGGAAATATCTATTGAATAGACCTTCGGTGGAATTGGATTGCCCATGAAGTCTCGTATGCTGGGCAGTTTTATGGTTTCTATGAGCTTGCCGTTTCTAAAGTTTATCAGCCTTACCTCACCCTGTTCGGTGGACACGAAGAGCACACCGTCCCTGAAGAGCATGTCCGTTACGGCGTGTCCGGCGTCAAATTTCTTGAGAAGCTCCGCGGAGTGGACGCTCAGGGTCAGGAGGAATAACAGGAAAAGGTATTTAAGCCTCATAGCCTCTCACCTTTATCGCCCCCGTAGGACAAACGGAGATGCAGAACCCACAGCTCGTGCACCTGTCTGCGATTATGACAGGTTTGTAGAGTCCCTCAAACCTTATGGCGTTGTCTATGCAAGGCTCCTTGCAGGAGAAGCAGAGCACACCTTTCCACGCACTGCAGAGTTTAGGGTCTATAAACACCTGCGCCCTTATCCTGTCGGGCTTATCCCGGGATATAACTCCCGAAGGACAGACCTCGGCACACCTCTCACAGTAGGTACAGCCTGTCTTGGTAAAAGATAAAACGGGAAAGCCCTCCTCATCTCTCGTGATTACACCGGTCTCGCATTCGCTCACACAGGGTGCATCGCACTCCCTACATGGGGAGTAGTCCGTCTTCTCGTCGGTGTAGGGGGGTCTGATAGACACCCCCTTTGAGGAGGGCACGAAAGCCGTAAAGAACTCTCTCCTGTTCAAGGCAGCCCCTCTTTCCAGCGTTCAAAGAGCGTTGACTTCTGCTTAGCCTGTGGGTCTCTGAACTCGGGCTTGAAGACGTTCTTAACGAGGGGTGGAGCGTCCGCCTGAGCTGCGTGGCACATTACACACTGGTACCTCGCAGGGTCAATCTTGAGCTCCTTCTTCTTACCGCCCTTTGTGAAGAGGTCAAGGGCTATGTGGGTTTTGGGTATGGGCGTCGCACCCACGGACTTGGCTACGTCGGGCATGTGACATCCGAGACAGGCATTCTGCCCGGGCTTTATCGGTATTAATCCCTCAACGGAGTGGGGTATCTGAGGTGGAGCGTTTTCGTAAGCCCTTGCAAACTTCTTACCGCTGCCGGGAGGAGTTTTTATGAACTCCACCTTAGGAGGGGCTACGGGCTTTTCGTCGTAGAGGGTCTGGTTCCTGTAACCGAGCTCCTCCTCCGATATAGCCTCTTTGACAGCCTGGGCTACACCCAGAAACAGCACCGAAGCTCCTACCGACGCTAAAACAAGACCTTTACTTAGCTTCATGGCTGACTTCCTCCTTTCTAAATCTCAAGGTGAAGTAAATTGCATCGTCGTTGCACACCTCAACGCACCTTCCGCAGTTTATACACTCCCCGGACTTCACCAGGGAGCTGTGTTTTCCTACCATGTGAAGAACCTGGCTCTCCGGGCATATCTTCACGCACTCCATACACTCGGTACACCTGTCTTTGTTGTAGTCAATCCTCACGAGGCTCGGTCTCGTTACGAGTGAGTAGAAACCGCCCAGAGGGCACACGTGACCGCACCACCCGTTCTTTATAACGAACAGGTCAAAGAGGAATATGGTGAGAACCATCGTCCAGCCGAGGCCCATACCGAATATCAGCCCCCTGTGGAGTATGGATATTGGGCTCACGTACTCAAAGGCGGGCATGGCGAGTATGAAGGAGAGCACGAGCGCGAGTGCGAGGGCTATGTACCTCGTTTTGCGCGTCAGCCTGAGCTGCCACTCCTCTCGGTGTATCTTCGTCTTAACCCTCAGCCAGTTCGCAAAGTCCGTGACTATGTTCATGGGACAAACCCAGCTGCAGAAGGCACGTCCGCCTATTAGGGCGTAAAAGAGGAGTATGAGTACCGCCCCTATCAGGGCGTCCGCCGCCACAATGGCACCGGCGAAGAACATCTGGAGAACGGCGAAGGGGTCTGCGAGAGGTATGGCGTCAAAAAGAACCGATGAGCTGAGGTTTCCCTTGAGTATGCTCCAGCCGTAGATGTTGCCGCCTATGTAGAGGGCTATTATGGAGACCTGAGATACCCTCCTCAGTATGAGGAACCTGTGTTTGTAGAGAAAATGGAGGAAGCCTTTCTTCTCCTTTTCATCACTCATTGAGCAAGTCCTCCGTGTTCAGGTAGTCTTCTGCGCTTCCACGACCAAGACCTCTCGTCCCCTTGGGCGTCTCCTCAACGGAGGTTTCCTCCTCCCACCCTTTGAGGTAGTGCTCCCCTGCCTTTCCGAGAGCCACCTCTCTGGGCAGGACAAACACTGCAGGTTTTTCCGTGACACAGGCATGTTCACAGAGACCGCAACCGGTGCAGTAATCAGGGTCTATCTTGGGCACGAGGTAGGCGTGCTTCCCCGTCCTCGGGTTCCTGTAAATCTCTATGTATATAGCCTTATCAAGGATCGGGCACACCCTGTAACAGGCGTCACACCTGAGTCCCCAGTAAGCTATGCAGTTCTTCTGGTCTATGACCGCCACACCCATCCTCGCCTTCGTTATGTCCAGTTCCTTCTTGCCGTCCTTCAGGGTTGAGACGAGGTCTGGTTCAAGGGCTCCTGTTGGGCACACGGGAACGCAGGGTATGTTCTCGCACATGTAGCAGGGTACCTCTCTGGGTATGAAGTAGGGAGTGCCGAGGGGTTTGTTGTCTCCAGGTGCGGCGAGTCTCAGGGTAACCATCTTTTTGCCGTCCTTGTAAGGAACCGAAGGTCTATTTGCGCACGCCTCCACGCACAGCCCACACTTGATACATTTCTTGAGGAATTCATCCCCGGGCAGGGCACCCGGGGGTCTCAAAACCAGAGGGTCGTAGGTGTTTTCCTTTACGAAGGCTCCCCAGACAACGCCCCCCACTATGGATATTCCTACAGCCTGCATGGCACGGACGAGGAACTTCCTCCTCGTCTCGCCCTTGGGTGTGGGGGACCTGTCCTTTGCCATCTTAGCTCACCTCACGCTGGATAGATCTTCACCGCACACTTCTTGTAGTCGGTCTGCTTGGATATGGGGCACCTCTGGTCAAGGGTCACCTTGTTGATGTAGACCCTCTCGTCAAACCAGGGTACGAAAACGAGTCCTCTCGGCGGTCTGTTCCTTCCTCTCGTCTTGACCCTTGCCTTTATCCTTCCTCTCCTGCTCTCTATCCACACAAGCTCGCCTTCCTTAACGCCTATCTTCTTGGCATCCTCGGGGTGCATGTAGCAGTAAGCTTCGGGAACAGCCCTGTAGAGCTCGGGAACCCTCATGGTCATGGTGCCAGAGTGCCAGTGCTCAAGCACCCTTCCCGTCGCGAGCCAGAAGGGGTACTCCTTGTCGGGAACCTCAGGGGGCTCCATGTACGGTCTGAAGAATATCTTTGCCTTGTTGGTGAGGTCAACCTTCGTTCCCTTCTTGGGTCCGTAGAGCGTTCCCTCAGGTATCTTCTTGAGGGCAGGTCCGTAGAAGGCGAAGTCCTTGCCCTTGGCGTACTTCCTTGCGTAAGGGTCGTACTTGGCGTTGAACCTCCAGAGGGTCTCTTTACCGTCCACAACGGGCCACCTGAGACCTCTGACCTTGTGGTAGGTATCAAAGTCAGCGAGGTCGTGGGCGTGTCCGAGACCAAAGAGCCTGTACTCCTCCCACAGAGCCTTCTGTATGAAGAAGCCGTAACCTTTCCAGGGTTTTCCGTCAGCTCCGAGGACGTTCCTGCTGTCCCCTTCGGCGGAGGTGTTCAGGTGTTTCTCCTTCGTTATGGGGTGGTAGGCAACGGGCTGGGGCCACTCTATGTTCACGTGAGGTATGGTCTTCCTGAAGATGTCCTTTGAGAAGAGGACGTCGTAGAGGGTCATGTCTGGGTCGTAGCCCATCCTCTTAGCCTCTTTGAGGACGTTGGGAAGGACTGTTCCATCGCTGAGCTTCCACTCCTTCCAGCAGTCCTTCAGCTTGAAGAACTTGGAGAACTCTATTATGTGCCACTCGTCGGGCATAGCCTCACCGGGAGGTGTTACCTGCTGTTTCCAATGCTGGGTTCTCCTTTCGGAGTTACCGTAAGCACCCCACTTCTCGTATATCATCGCCGCTGGCAGTATCAGGTCTGCGACCTTGGCAGATATCCCCGGGTAGGAGTCGGATACAACTATGAAGTTATCCATCTCCCTCGCTGCCTTTATCCAGTGGTTGGCGTTGGCTGTATCCTGCCAGGGGTTACAGACCATAACCCAAGCCCACTTTATCTTTCCGTCCTCAAGGTCTCTCATTATCTGGACTATGTTGGAACCCACCTTGGGGTTTATGGTCCCGTGGGGCACCTTCCATATCTTCTCGGTGACCTTTCTGTGCTTGGGATTGAAGACGACCATGTCCGCGGGGAGCCTGTGAGAGAAGGTTCCTACCTCCCTTGCCGTTCCGCAGGCGGAGGGTTGTCCGGTCAGGGAGAAAGCGCTGTTACCGGGCTTGGCATGCTTTCCGAGCAAGAGGTGTATGGCGTATATCTGTTCGTTCACCCAGGTTCCCCTGGTGTGCTGGTTGAATCCCATAGTCCAGAAGGAGACGACCTTTCTTCCCTTCTCTATGTAGAGGTCTGCCAGAGCCTTCAGCTTCTTCTTGAACTCCTCAAGAGGCTCGTCGGGGTCTCCCTTGGCGACCCTCGCAACGTAGTCAAGGGTGTAGGGCTCAAGGGCTTTCTTGAACTCCTCAAAGGTTATAGTCCAGTGCTTACCCGCCTGTTTCCTGTGCTTCATGTGGAGCTTGTCGCCGGGCTTAAGGTTCAGGTACTTGAGAGCTACCGCCTCGTCCTCGGATATGGTCTTCACGAGCTCCTTCCTCATGGTCTCCTTCTCTTTCTCGGTGTATCTGGGGTGTTCGGGGTTGCCCCTCATTCCGTAACCTATGTCCACGTACCCGGTAGCGAAGGCACAGTGGTTCTTCACGAAGTCCCAGTCTATAGCCTCCGGGTGGTTGTAGACAATCTCCCTGAGTATGTAGTTCTGTATGGCGAGGTCTGTGTTGGGCTTGAAGATTATGGGTATGTCCGCGAGGTCTATAGACCTGTGGGTGAAGGTTGACAGGACGACGAGCTTGACCCTGTCTGGGTTGGACAGCTTCCTGTCTATGACCCTCGCCCAGAGGACAGGGTGCATCTCCGCCATGTTGGAGCCCCAGAGGACGAAGGTGTCAGTGAGCTCAAAGTCGTCGTAACATCCTGCGGGCTCGTCTATACCGAAGGTCTGTATGAAGGCTGCAACGGCGGAAGCCATACAGTGTCTTGCGTTGGGGTCTATGTTGTTAGACCTGAAGCCTGCCTTCATGAGCTTGAGGGCGGCGTAACCCTCCATTATGGTGTACTGACCAGAGGAGAATATGGCGACCCCTTCCGGTCCGAGCTCGTTGTAGCTCTCTTGAACTGCTCTGC
>NZ_ABHJ01000019.1:0-9298 GCF_000171895.1 Hydrogenivirga sp. 128-5-R1-1 | reverse complement strand
AAGTTTGCTACTTGACCAAGTGCATGAACACCTGCATCTGTCCTTCCTGAAGCATAAAGCTTAACAGGGTGTTTAACAAGAACTTTTAAGTTATCTTCTATTACCTGCTGTATAGTTATGTGTTTTGGCTGTCTCTGCCAGCCGTGGTAATTTGTTCCTAAATAGCTTATTGTTAATTTATAGTTGTAGTTCAATTAGCAGACTCCAGCAGTTTTCTAGCATGTTCAAGGCTCTTTTCATCTATCATTCCACTGAGCATTCTTGCAATTTCTTTTTCCCTTTCCTTATCTTCAGCAAGTTTAATAACTGCATTTGTTTCATCATCCATGGTTATTTTATCTACTACAAAATGCCTGTCTGCATAAACTGCTATTTGTGGAAGATGTGTAATAAGCAATACTTGAAAATTTTTTGAGAGGCTATGTATTTTTTTTGCCATATAAACGGCAGTTTTCCCGCCAATTCCTGTATCAACCTCATCAAATATTATAGTATCACTTGATTTATTTGAAATAAGTTTTAAAACAAGTGATATTCTTGAAAGTTCCCCACCAGATGCAACTTTATTTAATGGCTGAGGCTCAATCCCTTTATTTGCAGAAAATAAAAACTGAATTTTATCTTTTCCATATAAATTTAGCTCTGATTCTTCAAGGTTTACTATAAATTTTGCATCTTTCAAGGCAAGTTCTGAAAGATGCTTTTCAACAAGTTTTTCAAGCTGTTTTGCTTTTTCTTTTCTTATTTTTGAAATTTCTTCTGCAAGATTTAAGACTTTTTTATATATTTCTTCCTTTTCTTTTTGTATTTTTGGAAGTTCATATTCAAGGTTATTAAGTTTTTCTAATCTTTCTTTTAGCTGCTCCTGCAGTTTAATAAGTCCGTTTACATCTGTGTTATATTTAAGTTCAAGTTTGTTTATTAGGTTTAATCTTTCTTCTATACTGTAAAGTTCTTCCTGTGAGTAATCAAAGTCAAGCTCGTCAAGGCTGTAAAAGGCTTCTTTTACTAAAGCTTTTGCTTCTTCAAGAAGGTTATAGCTGTTTTTTATATTTTCATTTGTATCTATAAACTGTGAAAGCAGTTTTAGAACATAACTTAATTTTTCTTCTATACTCTCATCTTCTTCTAAAATTTTATATTTTGCTTCTAAAACAGAAGATTTTAGATTTTCTATATTTGAAAGATAGTTATACCTTTCTTCAAGCTCCTGTTTTTCTCCTTCTTTGAGCTGTGCATTTTCAAGTTCTTCAAGCTGGAAATTTATTATATCTATTTCTTTTAATCTATCTGACTGTTTTTGAAGTATTTCTTTTTCTAAATTTTCAAGCTGTTTGTATTTTCTAAATAATTTTTGATATTCTTCTATTTTTTCATTTAAATCTGCATAAGTATCAAGAACCTGTCTTGGATATTCCTTTGAGAAAAGGCTTTGATATGCATGCTGTCCGTGTATTTCTATTACTTTATTTACTGCTTCTTTAATAGTTGAGAGTGTTGCTCTTTTTCCATTTAGAAAATAAACACTTTTTCCATCTTTTATCTGACGGGCAATTATTAAAGTCTTATCTTCTGTAAACTCATTTTCTATGTCTTCAAACACAAGCTCAACAAAATCATTATCTGAAAACTTTCCCTTTTTACCCAGCGTGAACTCAATAGCATCTATAATTAAAGATTTACCAACACCTGTTTCACCTGTAAATACATTTAACCCTCTAAAAAGGTCTATTGATACATCCTTTATATATAAAAACTTCTTTATTCCTATTGTAGAAAGCATACACCGCCAGAAAGTTTAAATTTTGTGTAATTAAAAATTATAACAGAATGTACAGTTTTCAAAAAATTGTTAAAGTACTAATTTAAGTATTATAATAATAGATTACAACTAAAGAATAAGAGGTTAGAAGGTTGATTGAAATTTTTGAAAGAGACTCCTGCGGGGTTGGTTTCATTGTTAATATAAAAGGAGAAAAATCTCATAATATTGTATCAGATGCTTTAACAGCTCTTGCAAATTTAGACCATAGAGGAGCTGTAAGTGCTGATGGAAAAACAGGAGATGGAGCAGGAATATTAACCCAAATTCCATATGAATTTTTTAAAAAACATTTAGATAACATACCTTCTGAAGAAGATTTTGCAGTTGGTGTTTTTTTTATAAATCCTGGAAAAGAAAATGAAATTAGGGAAAAAATAGAAGAAACTATTAATAAATACTTTAAATTTTTAGGATGGAGAGAAGTTCCAATAAACCATGATGAGCTTGGTGAAATTGCAGCAAGTACTAAACCATCTATTTTTCAAGGATTTATTTCAAAAGAAGGAATAGATGTAGAAAATTTTGAAAAAGAACTTTTTATACTAAGAAAAAGACTTGAAAAGTTATATAAACCTGAAGACCTTTACATCCCAAGCCTATCTTCACGGACAATAGTTTATAAAGGTATGATTACTGCACCAAGATTAAGATACTTTTATCCTGACCTTCAAGATGAATCTTTCAAATCTGCTATTGCACTTTTCCACCAGAGATATTCTACTAACACATTTCCAAACTGGAGGCTTGCACAGCCGTTCAGGATGCTTGCCCATAATGGAGAGATTAACACAATTTCTGCAAATAGAAACTGGCTAAATGGAAAAGCAGATGATGTCAGAGAAGTGTGGGGGGAGTTAGCAGATGTTATTCTTCCTATAGTTGATTATGAAGAAAGTGATTCTGCCTCCTTAGATAAAGCCCTTGAGTTTTTGGTGCATTCTGGTAAAGACCCTTTAACTGCAATTAATGCGTTGGTACCAAGAGCATTTGAAAATGATGACAGGCTAACACCGGAAGAAAAAGCATTTTACGAATATTTTGCCTGTATATTTGAAGCATGGGATGGTCCAGCAGCCCTTGCCTTTACAGATGGTCAGGTAGTAATAGGAAAACTTGACAGAAACGGTCTTAGGCCGGCAAGATACGTTATTACAGAGGATACTGTTATTTTAGCTTCTGAAGTTGGTGTTGTAGACATTCCTGAAGAAAAAATAGTTTATAAGGGAAGACTGGGACCTGGAGATAAAATAGCAGTAGATACAAAAGAAGGAAAAGTTTATACTTCAAAAGAAGTTATAGATAAGCTCATAGAAAACAAAGAGTACAAAAAATGGGTTGAAGAAAACCTTAAAACATTCACACCTGCCACAGACTATCCTGAGCTTGAGCCGAAAGATGTATCAAAAGAAGCAATGATGTTCGGTTATGACAAAGACCATATTAACCTTTACATAAAAGAGATGATAGAAAAGGCTAATGAGCCTATATACTCAATGGGAAATGATGCTCCGATATCAGTTTTATCAAAAAGACCAAAACTTTTATCAACATATTTTAAACAAAGATTTGCACAGGTTACAAACCCGCCAATTGATCCAATAAGAGAAAAAAGCGTAATGTCATTAAAAACTTATGTTGGTAAAAAAGAGAACTTTTTGAAAGAAACACCAAAACATGCAGACCAGCTTGTATTTGAATCTCCAATAATATTTGATAATGAACTTGAAGAGCTGAAGGAAATATTTAAAGATAAAGTTGAAACAATTCCTGCAATATTTGAGCCTTACGACAGCGCTTTAGAGCCTAAATTAGATGAAATATGCAGGAGGGTTGAAGAAGCGGTAGATAAAGGAAAAGAGATAATAATTTTGACAGATAGAGATGTATCAATAGAAGGAGCTCCTATTCCAATGGGACTTGCAGTAGCTGCAGTAAACTCTTATATGTCAAGACAAGGAAAAAGAAGTAAATTTAGTATAGTTGCAGATACTGCGGATGCAAGAGATACCCACAGCATTGCATTTCTAATAGGATACGGTGCAACCCTTGTAAATCCTTATCTAACAGTTCAAATAATAAGAAATCTTGTTGAAGAAGATAAAAAATTAAATATGTCCTTTGAAGAAGCTATAAGCAGATATAAAAAAGGTACAAATGAAGGGCTATTAAAAATAATGTCAAAAATGGGAATAGCCACAATAAAAAGTTATAGAGGTTCTGCACTTTTTGAAGCTCTTGGACTTTCTAAAGAAGTTATAGATAAATACTTCCCGGGCACGCCTTCACAGCTTGGAGGAATAGGTGTTAAACAGATTGCTCAGGAAGTAATTTTAAAATATAACGACATTTTCTTTAAAGAAAATGTAAAGATAGGATACGAAGGAGAATACAGACATAGAAGAAACGGTGAGTTTCATTCATGGAATCCAAAAGCACTAACAGCACTCCATAGAGCTGTAAGAGGAGAAAGCTGGGAAGAGTATAAAATATTTTCTGAAAATGCATATTTAGAAAAACCTGTTAATGTAAGGGATTTATTTGAAATTGTAAGTGATAGACCTCCAATTCCGGTTGAGGAAGTTGAACCTGTAGAAAATATAATGAAGAGATTTGTTGGGGCTGGTATGTCTATTGGAGCGTTAAGTAGAGAAGCCCATGAAACGATTGCAGAAGCATTGAATACTATTGGAGCAAAATCTAATTCTGGGGAAGGTGGAGAAGACCCTGCAAGATATGGAACAATTAAAAATTCCAAAATAAAACAGGTAGCATCAGGAAGATTTGGCGTAACACCTGAATACTTAAACAGTGCTGAGGAGATTGAAATTAAAATAGCACAGGGAGCAAAACCTGGAGAAGGTGGGCAGCTTCCAGGTAAGAAGGTAGATGTTTACATTGGATTCTTAAGGAGAGCAAAACCGGGAACAACTTTAATATCTCCTCCTCCACACCACGACATTTATTCTATAGAAGATTTAGCACAGCTTATATATGACCTTAAAATGATAAATCCAAGGGCAAAAGTTATAGTAAAACTTGTGTCAGAAACTGGAATTGGTACAATTGCTTCTGGTGTTGCAAAAGCTTTTGCAGATATTATCCATATATCAGGACATGACGGCGGAACAGGAGCATCACCTCTTGTATCAATAAAACATGCAGGGACTGTCTGGGAGCTTGGACTTTCTGAAGTCCAGAGAGTTTTAATTGAGAATGACCTTAGGGGAAGAGTAAAACTTAGAGTAGATGGTGGTATAAAGACAGGACGAGATGTAATTTTTGGAGCTTTACTTGGAGCAGAAGAGTTTGGCTTTGGAACTGCCCTTATGATTGCAGAAGGCTGTGTAATGGCAAGACAGTGTCATTTAAACACATGTCCTGTTGGAATTACAACTCAAGACCCTGTGTTAATTGAAAAATACAAAGGAAAACCAGAACACGTAATAAGATATTTAGAATATCTTGCCCATGAAACAAGACAGTTTTTAGCAGATATGGGATATAAACATTTAGATGATATAGTTGGAAGAACAGATTTAATTAAACCTAAAATACCATCTGACCACTATAAAGCAAAATTTGTAGATTTATCATATATACTTACAACTCCTCCAAAAGATAAGCCTATAAAATCTGTTGTAGATAGAAATGACCCTCCTTCTAAACCATTTGATGATGAAATTTTAAAAGATGCACTTCCTGCAATAGAAAAAGATGAAGTATTTTCAGGATTTTATGTTGTAAGGAATGTTTACCGCTCAATTGGTACAAAAGTTGCCCATGAAATAGCAAAAAGATATGGTGATAAAGGTCTAAAAACTGGAAAAATAGAGTTAAATCTGCATGGAACAGCAGGTCAATCTTTTGGAGCTTTTTGCGTAAAAGGTCTTGAACTAATACTTACTGGACAGGCGAATGATTACGTTGGAAAGGGAATGAACGGAGGATTAATTGTTATAAAACCTCCTAAAGAGTTTAAAGGAAAATCAGATGAAAATGTAATATTAGGAAATACTGTTCTTTACGGTGCAACTGGAGGAATGCTTTTTGCTTCTGGAGTTGCCGGTGAAAGATTTGCCGTTAGAAACAGCGGAGCTATTGCAGTTGTTGAAGGTGTTGGAGAACACGGTTGTGAATATATGACAAATGGAAAAGTAGTTGTTTTAGGAAAGACAGGCAAAAACTTCGGAGCTGCTATGACCGGCGGAGTTGCTTATGTTTATGACCCTGAAGGAAACATGGAAAATAATATAAACAAGTCTTATGTTCACATCACATCTTTAGATGAGGAAGATAAAAAAGACTTAAAAGACCTTCTCATAAAACATAAAGCTTATACAGACAGTCAGGTAGCTAAAAATATACTTGATAACTTTGAAATAGAAATAGAAAACTTTGTAAAAATAGAACCAATTCCTGTTAAAAAGCCAAATCCAGAAACAGATGAGGCAGAAGTTGAAAATAAATAAAATAGCTTTTCTTCTGCTTTTATTTTTAACATATACTGCAGGGAGCTTTGAGCTTCCTGTTTTTCAAAAAAATAAAAACATTATAAAAAAAGATTTTGTAAAGGCTTATGTTGTAAGGGTTATAGACGGCGATACCATAGTTGTAAAAATACCTGAAACTATTTTTAACAATAGAAAAATATTAAAAAATTTACGATTTAAAGTAAGACTAATAGGGATAGACACACCAGAGAGCAGAATTAATAGAAGAGCTAAACTTCAGGCTCGGGAAACTGGAGCAAATGTAAAAAAAATCTTAGTGCTTGGGAAAAAAGCAAAAGAATTTACAAAATATCTACTTCCTAAAGGAAAGGCTGTGTTCTTAGAATTTGACATTGAGCCTCAGGATAGATACGGCAGACTTTTAGCTTATGTGTGGCTTCCTGATGGCACGATGGTAAATAAAGAAATAATATGCAGTGGATATGCGTATCCTTTAACTATACCTCCAAACGTAAAGTATGAAAAACAGTTCAGACAGTGTTTTAGAAAAGCAGTAAAATTACACAAAGGTTTATGGAGATAACTGAATGAAAGAAAATAAAGGGTACATTTCAACAATAAAAACAATTGTTTATATTGTTATAGCTGTTTCTCTTATAAGGGTATTCTTTGTTCAGGCTTTTAATATTCCTTCAGGCTCAATGAAACCTACGCTTCTTGTAGGAGACTTTATACTTGTCAATAAACTTGTATACGGAGACTGGACTTTTGGAATACCTTTCACAGGTATAGATTTTTACACTTATAAAAACAGAATTGTTAAACCTGACAGAGGAGACATTATTGTTTTTAAATATCCTGAAAATCCAAAAATAGACTTTATAAAAAGAATAATAGCACTTCCTGGAGATACTGTAGAAGTAAAAGATGATGTTGTTTATATAAATGGAAAACCTTTGCCGAAGAAAAAGACAGGTATTTATTCTGAGCATGGTGAGGACGTTCCAATATATACCGAGTGTACAATAAGAAAATATCATAATAATGAAAAATACTGCTATACAACAATGGAAATTTACGAAAATGAAGGTAAAGATTTTGGTCCTATAAAAGTACCAGAAGGACAGTATTTTGTAATGGGAGACAACAGAGATAACAGTAGAGACAGTAGATTTTGGGGGTTTGTACCTGACAGCTACATAATAGGAAGAGCCTTTGTAGTTTATTTTTCCATTGACCTTCAAAAGCCTATGATTAGATTTAACAGAATAGGTAAGATTATCAGGTAAAGTAATGAATATAAATAAAATTCCTGAAATTAAGCATCAGAAATGTAATGTAAAAATTTGAATTAATGTTTATGTAAAAAGTAATAAAAAATTGAAATGGGAAAAAGGATTAAAAAAAGCTTTTGAAGAAGTAGGAAAACATTTTTTAAATATAGGGGTTGCAATTATTGTTTTCGCCATTCTACAACCTATAGTTAAAAGTGAATTTTCTCCTAAATCTTCATTAATATTTGCAGTTGTATACTTGATAATTTTTACCATAGCTGTATTTTTAATAACGCTTGGAGGTAGAGAAGATGAATAATGAATTCTTATATTATTTAATCATTTTTGGAAGTGTTATATTGGCTGGAATTTTTATGCTGGTGTTAGGAATTTTTACCTTAAAAGCAAACAAAAAGGAAGCTTAAAAAATATATTAAATTAATATTATGGAGGCATAGCTTTGAGCCTTATTCTAATAAAAAATGGACATGTTATTGACCCTGAAAATAATATAAATAACCAGTTTGATATTCTTATTGAAAAGGGAAAAATAAAAAAGATAGATAAAAATATAGAGCCTTTTGCAGGGTGTGAAATTATAAATGCTGAAAATATGATAGTTTCTCCTTCATTTTGCGACATTCACGTTCACTTTAGAGACCCGGGGCAAACTTACAAAGAAGACATAAGAACAGGTTCTATTGCAGCAGTTGCCGGAGGATACACAACAGTTGTATGTATGCCAAATACACTGCCCGCTATAGATGAAGTTTCTATTGTTAGATACATAATAGAAAAAGGTGAAGAGGTTGGACTTTGTAGGGTTTTACCTTCTGCTGCTGTTACAAAAGGTAGAAAAGGTAAAGAATTAACAGAAATGTGGCTTTTAAAAGATGCAGGGGCAGTTTATTTTACAGATGATGGGGCTCCTGTATGGGATGCATTTATAATGAGAAAAGCAATGGAGTATGCAGGTTCAATAGGCTCCTTTGTTGCAGACCACTGTGAAGATTTAAGTTTATCAAATAATGGGGTGGCACACGAAGGGGAAATTGCAGCAGCACTTGGTCTTCCACCACTTCCTCCAGAAGCAGAAGATACAATGGTAGCAAGGGACTGCATACTCGCACTTAGAACAGGAATGCCTGTACATATATGTCATATTTCTTCAAAAGTTGCTGTAGAAACTGTAGCATGGGCTAAAGCTCTTGGAGCAAAAATTACAGCTGAAGTTACTCCACATCATTTATCTTTAACAGACGATGAATGGCTTGATTTTGACTGCAAAGCAAAAGTTTCACCTCCTCTTAGAGAACACGAGGATGTAGAAGCAGTCAGATGGGCGCTTGCCTCTGGAGTCATTGATTTTGTTGCAACAGACCATGCACCGCACGCCCATCAGGAAAAAATGCTTGAACATCAGCACTGTCCTCCTGGAATGATAGGTCTGCAGTTTGCACTTCCAACCGTTTTAAAACTTGTAAAAAAGGATTATTTTGATATGAAAAGGGCAATAGAAGTTCTCTCTACAGAGCCAATGAAAAAAATAGGTCTCACTCCTCCTGCAATTAAAGAAGGAGAAACGGCAGAACTTGTAATTTTTGACCCGTTTGAAAGCTGGGAAGTTAATGAAGAAACTATACTTTCTAAAAGTAAAAATACACCACTTATTGGAAGAAAATTAAGAGGAAAAGTTAAGTACACGTTTTACAACGGTAAAATTGTTTATTCAGATAAATCAGGAGTTT
>NZ_ABHJ01000020.1:0-8843 GCF_000171895.1 Hydrogenivirga sp. 128-5-R1-1 | reverse complement strand
AAATTGCTGAAAAATGTAATGTTGAAATAGAAACAGCAGATACAAGAGGATATCTTTCCCAAAATATCAAATACCCGGGCTTGACAGGGAAGCAACAGAAGAAGAAAAAGCACAGTATTTTGAAAAACTTGCATGGGAAGGACTTGAAAAAAGGCTTGAAAAAATAAAGGATTTATCAAAAGAAAAGTATGAAGAATACAAAAAAAGATTGAAATATGAAATAGATATTATTAAACAGATGGGATTTCCTGAATATTTCCTTATAGTACAGGATTTTATAAAACATGCAAAAGAAAATGGTATTCCTGTAGGCCCAGGGAGAGGTTCTGCAGCAGGTTCACTTGTTGCATATACTCTTGGAATTACTGATGTTAACCCCCTTCAACATGGGCTTATTTTTGAGAGGTTTTTAAATCCAGACAGAATTTCAATGCCTGATATTGATATAGACTTTTGTATGGAAAATAGACCTAAAATTATTGAATATGTAAGAAATAAATACGGTGAACAGGCTGTTGCCCAGATAATTACCTACAACTTTATGAAATCTAAAATGGTTATAAGAGATGTGGCAAGAGTTTTAGGTTTTCCATATTCTGAAGCAGATAAAATTGCAAAAATGATACTTCCTGGACCTGTGCAGGGTTCAACATTAACAATAGAAGAAAACCTTGAAGCAAATCCTGAATTTAGAAAACTGTATGAAACAGATGAAAGAGTAAGAAAACTCCTTGATTTAGCTAAAAAGTTAGAAGGGTCTGCAAGGCATACAGGCATTCATGCAGCTGGTATAGTTATAGCTCCAGGGCCCCTTGATGAGTATGTTCCTGTGTATGTTGATAAAGATGGTACTAAGGCTACCCAGTTTGACATGAGTACCCTTGAGATGCTTGGTCTTGTTAAAATGGACTTTTTGGGTCTTAAAACTCTTACAGAACTTGATTATATGAGAAAACTTATTAAAGAAAGACACGGGATAGACCTAAACTTCTTAGAACTTGGATTTGATGACCCTAATGTTTATAAACTTCTTCAATCTGGCAAAACAACTGGAGTGTTCCAGCTTGAAAGTAAAGGAATGCAGAACCTCCTTGCAAAACTAAAGCCAGATAAATTTGATGAAATTATAGCTATTTTGGCACTTTTCAGACCGGGTCCTTTAATGTCTGGAATGGTTGATGAATATATAGAGAGAAAGCACGGCAGGAAAAAAGTTGAGTATCCATTTGAAGAAGTTAAAGATGTTTTAAAGAAACCTACGGTTTAATTGTCTATCAAGAACAAATAATGTTCATGGCTAACATTCTATCAGGCTTTACAATGGCAGAAGCAGATACCTTGAGAAAAGCCATCGGTAAGAAAAAAGCCGATGTTATGGCAAAAATGAAAGATAGATTTATAAACGGTGCTGTTGAAAAAGGATTTAGTAAAGAAAAAATTTCACAGCTCTGGGATGACATTGAAAAATTTGCTTCATACTCATTTAACAAGTCCCATTCAACAGCTTACGCATATCTAACTTACTGGACTGCTTATATAAAAACCTATTATCCAGAAGAATTTTTTGCAGTGAAACTAACAACAGAAAAAAATGATGATAAATTTTTAAACATTCTTAATGATATGAAAGATTTTGGCATTGAGCTTTTACCACCTCACATAAATAAATCTTTATCAGAGTTTGCAATAGAAGAAAAAGGAAAAATAAGATTTGGTCTTGCAAGAATTAAAAACGTTGGAGAGTCTTCAGCGAAAGCTATAGTAGAAGAAAGGATAAAAAACGGAGAGTATCACGATATTTTTGACATAGCTGAAAGACTTGATTCTAAAAATATGAATAAAAGAGTACTTGAAGCACTTATAAAAGCAGGAGCTTTTGATTTTACAGAAGTTGATAGGGGAGTTATGCTTCATAACATAGATAAAGCCTTAACCTCGGGGCAAAAACAGAGACAAAGCAAGCTCTCAGGACAAAACTCCCTTTTAGGCTTGATGATGAAACCAGAGGAAACAAAAACTGCTGTTTTATCATACAATGATGCTCCACATTTAACAGAAAGGGAAAAACTTGATTATGAAAAAGAAGTTTTAGGGTTTTACATATCCGGACATCCTTTAAAAGCATACCAAAAAGAGTTAAAAGGAAGAGTCCTACCAATAGCTTCGTTAATTACAAGAAAATCAAGGGATAGGGTTAAAGTAGCCGGAGTTATATCAAATGTTAAAAAGAAAAAAACAAGAAGTGGAAATACAATGGCTGTTTTTCAGCTTCAGGATGAGACAGGAATAATGGATGTTAGGGCTTTTCCTGAAAATTTAGAAGATAGCTCAATTTTAGAGGAAAACAAACTTGTAATTATAGAAGGAAGTATAGAAATAAATGAAGAACAGGAAGAAGTTTCAATGAATGCAAACAACATAATACCTGTAGAGTATATAAATAGGGAAGTTAAATACGTAAGGTTTATACTCTCAAAAGAAGATGTTGAGAATGGAACTGCAGAAAAGATTAAACAGCTTTGTAAAAAGTTTCAGGGAATAAAGAGGTATTTTAGAGATAAGAGAAGATGGAAAATTCTGGTGTGAAATAGCTGCCCACTCAAACTACCACGTTGACATAAATGATGAGTTTAAACAGCAGTTGTCAAACTGCTTCCGCCAGAAAAGTATATTTTGAATAATTAAACTTTATCTAAAACAAAAATACTTTCTATATGATGAGTTTGCGGGAACATATCTATTAATTTTACTTTTTTTAATTCAAATTTTTCTGAAAGGAGATTGATGTCCCGCGAAGCAGTTGAAGGATTGCAGGAAACATAAATTATTCTTTTTAAGGATTTTAACTGCAGTAGTTTTTGAATAATATTTTTCGGAATACCTGTTCTTGGAGGGTCAAAGATTAAAGTATCTGGATTATAGCCAAAAATAATATCTGCAGATTTTTCAACTACTTTTTGATAAAACTTTGCGTTTCCAATATTATGAACTTTTACATTATACTGTGCGTCTTTAACGGCAGACTTTGATGCTTCAATTCCAAAAACTTTTTTTGCTTTTTTAGAGGCAGGAAGAGTAAAAAGCCCAACACCACAGTAAATATCACCGATACACTGGCTGTCCTTAGGAATTTCTGAAATTACTTCGTCTACAATATTTTCTAACTGGTACTTATTTACCTGAAAGAATGAATCAATACTTACCCTGTAGTTAAATTTACCTGCCCTATAAAAAGTAAAAGACTTACCTTCAAGTTTTACACGTTTGTTTCCAATGTAAACACCAATACCGGCAAATGTATCCAATAAATTTTCAATATTCATAAATAAATTTTCCTTTAAAACAATCTTTAACATGGGTTTATTATCAGGATGATGAAAAATGTGTAGTTCTTCAACCTGAGGGTTATTTTTTGCAAGATTTTTAAGTGTAGGTATTAAATTATTTATATTTTTATCAGCTATATCACAGCTTTCAATATCAACAACTTCATTTGATTTTAATTTATAAAATCCAAAATTTTTGCCGTCAAATTTAAATTGAACTCTATTTCTATAGTTAAAGGGATTTGCAGAAGGAATTACTTTGTCAGTATCTTTATTTATTTTTCCTATTCTTTGAAGGGTTTCTTCTAATATTTCCTTCTTTATTTCAACCTGTTTTTCATAATTTATATGTTGAAAATCACATCCACCGCACTGCATGTAATACTTACATTTTGGTTCTACCCTATAAGGATTTTTTTCCAAAACATCTACAGGAAAACCTTCACAAATACTCTTTTTTTCTTCTTTAATCTCAACCTCAACAACTTCTTCTGGTAGAGTAAAGGGGACAAAACATACTTTTTCTTTCAATCTGGATAGACCTTTCCCACCAAATACAACCTTTTCTATACTTACCTTCATAGTTATTCCTTCAAGTAAAATGCTGTTAAGTCGTTATACTCATTAATTATAAACTAAAATTAAAAATGTTTATCTATTCTACCGATATAAAGCAAAATTTCCCTCTTATAAAATAGTTATGGAAATTTAAGTTCAGATGTGAGCTTACAGTCAAGACACAAGGAAATCTCATTTAATTATGAAAAATTCAGTATAAAGTTTATAACTTCTGATAAAACATCTGCACAGGATGTTAACGTCAATATAAATACTAAAACAATTAAATCTAATGTTAAAGCTGTTGACACTGACAGCAGTTTAATGGATGAGAATGAGCTAAAAACATTTATAATAAAACTCTTAGTAGAAAAGTTGACAGGAAAGAAAATAAAAGTACTATCTTTAAGAGATTTTCAGGAAAAACTGCACACTTTAAATTCAAACATTGAAAAGCCTGAATTTGCTGCTGAAATAGAGTATGAAAAATTAAATTATCAAAAAGAAAGTGTAAATTTCAAAGCAAATGGAAAAATAATAACAAAAGATGGACGGCAGATACAGTTTGATATAACTTTTTCATTAAATAAGGAAATTCTGGATTATACCCATCTTAATATAAAAGCAGGAAGTAAAGCACTGATAGACCCTCTTGTTATAAACTTAAACGGTAATTTAGAAAATCCTCTTTCAGACACAAAATTCAGCTTTGACCTTGATGTAGATGGAAATAAAGAAAATATACCTCTTTTATCAGCAGGATACGGATTTTTAGTTTTTGATAAGAATGGAAATAATATTGTTGATAACGGCAGTGAGCTTTTTGGAACAAAAACAGGAAATGGTTTTGGGGAGTTAAAGGGATATGATGATAATAAAGATGGATGGATAACAGAAGACGATAAAATTTTTGATAAACTAAAAGTATGGCTAAAAACACCTTCTAAAGACAGTTTAATTTCTCTAAAAGACCTTAATATTGGTGCTATTTATTTAAATAATGTAGATACGCCTTTAACCCTGCAAGAAGGTTTTTTGAAAAACTCTTCTATTTATATAAAAGAAAACGGCAAGGCAGGAATAATATCAAAATAGATTTTGCCGTTTAAATTTTTATTTAAGTCCTTCTATATATTTTTATCTTTAAATTTTCCTTTAAATTTTTACAAAAAGTGCTGCTTCTCTCCCATTTATAATCCTGTGGTCAAATGTTATCACAACTTTTATTTTTTTCTTTCCTCAGCCCCTACTGCAGCAATTCCGCTGTAGTTATATGGGATTACTGCATCAAACATCTGTATTCCAAACATACCTAAATTTGATATACCAAATGTTCCATCTTCAAAATCTTCTACTTTAAAACTTTTTTCTTTTGCTTTTTCTTTTATCTGGTTAATCTCTTCCTGTATCTGTTTTAATGTTTTTTCTGACGCATTTTTTATTACAGGAGAAAAAAGCTCTTCATCTACGGCAACTGCTATTGCTATGTTGCTTGAAGGATAGAGTCTATATTTTCCGTTATCGTAATAAATTCTTGTCCTGTAGTGTTCCTGCATAACGTCTGCAAATATTTTTACCAGATATGTTGTCAGTGTAAATTCTTCATTATGCTCAATATATTTTAAATCTAAAGTTTCGTATATGTGATAAACAGGCAGTGTAGCTGATTTTGTTAGATGTTCTATAAGTCTCTTTTGCGTCTGAGAAATATCTAAAAGTTTATAAGCTCCTTTTTCTTTTAAATATTTCAAAAGTTTTTCTTTTGTTATGTTTTCTCCAAGCTCTTCTACAATATTTTTTAAATCAATTTTATATCCCTTTATTTCTTCAAGAGCATCTTGCGTGAAATATTTTGAGTAAAAATAAAGCCATATATCTTCTTCATGTGCTGGAGCTGGAATTTTTCCTTCTTCTTGAAGTTTCTTTAAATCTATACCAAGCTGAGATGATAACTTTTTAGCTGCTGGAGATGCTGAGCCTCCTGCAAGTTTTACATGTTTTTCTTCTACATGTTCAACAGATTTTACTGTTTTATCTTTTTCTTCAGGTTTAAATTCTTCTTTTTTGGTAGTTTGTTTTTGATATGTTTGTGCTGTATTTTTTTGAAGATTAACAGGTTCTGTTTTTTCTGAAATAACCTTTTCCTGGGAGGTTTGAATTTGTGATACAGTTTTTTCTTCAGATAATTCTAAAATTGCTATAGGTTTTCCAACTTCTACTTCATCGCCTTCCTGAGCAAGTATTTTTTTTAAGATACCGTTTTTAAATGATGGAACCTCTTGAATAGCTTTTTCAGTTTCTACCTCAACTATTGGCTCACCTTTTTCTACAGCTTCTCCTTCTTTTTTCAACCAGCGGACTATAAGCCCTGTTTCCATTGTATCTGTAAGCCGAGGCATTGTTATTTCATATTCCATTTTCTTTTCCCCACTCAATTATTTTTTTAGCAATTTTATCAGGTGTTGGTATTGAAGCAAGTTCTAACTTTCTATTATAAGGAGTAGGAACATCCTCTCCACATATTCTAATAGGCGGAGCATCTAAATCGTAAAAGTTGTTTTCTAAAACCCTTGAAACTATCTCTGCTGTAAAACTTCCTGCTTTTGGTTCTTCTGCTACAATCACAAACCTTTTTGTCTTTTTAACTGACTCATACACCTTTTCAAGGTTTAAAGGATTTAAAGATGTAAGCTCAATAACCTCTACGCTAATTCCAAGAGTTTTTTCTACTTCTTTAACAGCTTCCAGACTATCGTGAAGCATTTTAAGGTAAGAAACCAATGTTATATCGTCTCCTTCTTTTATAACCCTTTGCTTTGTAATGTCAAATTCAGGAATATAAACAAAATCAAAGTCTTTTGCATATAAAAGCTCATGTTCTAAAAATACAACAGGGTCATCAAGTAAAATAGCCTGCTTTAAACCGTGATACGCCGTAATACTGTCTGAAGCTGTAAAAACTCTAAGCCCCGGAACAGAAGCAAAGATTCTTTCAAAAGACTGGGAGTGCTGGGCAGCAAGCTGAACAGCCACCCCCTGAGGCATTCTTACTGTAATCGGAACAGCTACCTCGCCACCGCTCATATACCTGATTTTTGCAGCCTGGTTTACTATCTGGTCATAGGCAATTAATGAAAAATTTACTGTCATTATTTCTGCTACAGGTCTTAATCCACCTATAGCCATGCCTACAGCATTTCCAACTATTGAATTTTCAGCTATTGGCGTATCTATTACTCTTTTTTCTCCATATTTTGCGTAAAGACCTTCTGTTACTCTATAGTTTCCGCCGTAAAATCCAACGTCTTCTCCTAAGATTACAATAGTTTTGTCTTTTTCCATAAGTTCATCCATTGCTTTATTTAACGCTTCACGATACAACATTTTCACACACCTCGCAGTAAACGTCTTTATAAAGTTCATCAAGTGGCGGTTTAGGTGATTTAAGGGCAAACTCAACAGCTTCTTCTATTTCTTTTTCAACTTTTTTGTCTGTCATTTTTATAAACTCTTCTGTTAAAAACCCTTCTTTTAATCCTCTTTTTATTAATCTCTCTATTGGGTCTCTTTCTTTTGCTATTTTAAGCTCTCTCGGTGAACGGTAATCTCCTCCATCACTCATAGAATGAGGTTCATATCTGTATGTCAAAGCTTCTATAAAATAAGGGTTTCCTTCTGTTTCTATATACTCTTTTGCTTTTGAAACTGCTTCAAATACAGCAAAAACATCCATCCCATCTACCTGAACTGCAGGCATATAATCTTTTGCTTTCATGTATAAATCTTTAAAAGCTGATACTCTATCTATTCTTGTGCCAATTGCATAGTAGTTATTTTCACAAAGAAATAAAACAGGGACTTTATAAACATTTGCAAGATTTAAAGATTCATAAAAGTTTCCAGCATTTGTAGCACCATCACCAAATGCAACCATTACACCTTCCATATGTCCAAGATATTTTCTTGCATATGCAGCTCCAACGGCGTGAGTTATCTGTGCTCCTACAATAGCATTTCCACCGTAAAAGTTAAATCTTGAGCTGTACAGATGCATTGACCCTCCTTTCCCTTTTGATACTCCTGTTATCTTCCCAAATAACTCAGCCATAAGCTCCTTAGCTGACATACCTCGTGCAAGAGCATAAACATGGTCTCTATAATGAACGAAAAAATCGCCTTTTCCAAATCCAAGCATAGCTCCAACGTGTGTAGCTTCTTCCCCTATAGCAAGATGTAAAAATCCTCCTATGTTTCTTTTCATATATTCTTCTTTAGCTCTCAGCTCAAACTCCCTCCCAAGTTTCATAAGATAATAGAATTTTTTTGCATATGATTTAATCATTACATTACCTCTCTGTGATTTTATCTTTTGATTTTAACAATAAGTTTATATAAGTATTCTGTCAATAGAATATGTTAAAATTTTATAAAAATTTTGGAGCTGTAATTTTGGTTAAAGCTTTTCTTTATTTGACTTTCTTTTTATTAGGTATAGGTGTTGGAATTATTTATTTTAATAATCTCTGGAAAAGTGTGAATGCATATAAATCTGATAAATCAAAAATAATATTTTCTTC
This sequence comes from Hydrogenivirga sp. 128-5-R1-1, assembly GCF_000171895.1. Classification (NCBI taxonomy): domain Bacteria; kingdom Pseudomonadati; phylum Aquificota; class Aquificia; order Aquificales; family Aquificaceae; genus Hydrogenivirga; species Hydrogenivirga sp. 128-5-R1-1. Next base: position 382 of record NZ_ABHJ01000020.1, on the reverse strand, counting down.
ATTTTTGAGATTTCCTCTTCCTATTATTGCAGCCATTATTGCAGGTTTATTTTCTGGAATTGCAGGTATTATTGCAGTAATTTTAGGCTTTTCTATAGCTCAAGTTTACTATTTAGTAAAAAGAGGTTCACAATTAAAGCAAGACCTTGAAGAATACGCAAAACAGTTAGAAGAAGAAAATAAAAATGGAAATAAATCTTGAAGTCTTTTATTTAATTGCTTTTTTTATTTTTGGAACAGTTATAGGAAGTTTTTTAAACGTTGTCATATACAGACTTCCAAGAGAAAAATCATTAATTTCTCCTCCATCTTCCTGTCCAAATTGCGGGCATAAAATTAAGTGGTATGAAAATATACCTATAATTTCTTACATATTTTTAAA
>NZ_ABHJ01000021.1:0-8101 GCF_000171895.1 Hydrogenivirga sp. 128-5-R1-1 | reverse complement strand
AAATGCTCTAACACTTTTAAAAAGCAGTCTTTAACATCAAATATGTGGACAGGCTGTACTTTTCCTTTTGGTGCAAAGAAAAATGGGGTAATTTTTGAAAATTTTTTAAATTCTTTGAAAAGTAATTGTTCTCTGCCAATTATAATAGAAGGTCTAAATATTGAATAATGTAAACCAGATGCTTTTACATACTCTTCTGCTGCAGCTTTCGTCTTTAAGTATCTACTTTTGGAGTTTATATCTGCTCCAAGTGCAGACATTTGTATAAAATGTTTTATATCTGATTTTACCGCTCCATTAACAAGTTTTTCTGTAAAAGTGTAATGTACTTTTTCAAAAGTTATGTTTTTTTCTCTATCTTCTTTTAGAATACCAAGTAGATTTATAACGATATCTGGACTTTCTTTTACCACAAGCTTATCTAAGTTTTCTGTAAACCCTATTAATTTTGTATTTTCATTTAAGTTTAGAACCTTTCTTGCTTTTTCAAAATTCCTAACAGGTAAAATTAAATAATGATTTTTAGAAAGTTCATTTGCTATATATCGTCCTACAAAGCCTGTTGAGCCTGTAATTAATATTTTCATGGTTTCGGCAGATAAACTTTAAAAGATGAACCTTTACCAAGTGTGCTTTCTACACTTACCTTTCCTTTATGTGCTTCTGCTATATGCTTAACAATAGAAAGTCCAAGACCTGTACCGCCTACATTTCTACTTCTTGATTTATCAACCCTGTAAAATCTTTCAAATATAAGGGGCAGAGCCTCCTTTGGAATTCCTATTCCTGTATCTTTTACTTCTATAACAGTGTAGTCTTTATCTAAAAAACCTTTAACTTCTACTTTTCCATTTTCTTTGTTGTATTTAATTGCATTCTCAATTAGATTTTTCAATAATATAGAAAGTTTTTTCTCATCTCCGTAAATTTTGAAATTTTCATTAACTTTATTATAAAATTTAACATTTTTTTCCTGCGTCAGATGTGATAAATCTTCATAAATCTGGTCTATAAATCTTTTTAGATTTATGTTCGTTTTTATTATTTTGTCTTCTTTTGATTCAAGTCTTGCTATTATTAAAAGGTCATTTATTAAGGTATTCATCTGATTTATTCTTTTTTGTGCCATTGATATAAATTTTTTCTTTCCTTTATCATTTTCTTCAGCTTCAAGGGTTTCTATTACACCTTTTAAAACTGCTATGGGAGTTTTTAGCTCGTGGGAAACGTTTGAAACAAAATCCTTTTTTGCTTGTTTATACACTTCAAAAGGTGTTATATCTGTAAGATGAACAAATTTTTTATTGTCTATGTGATAGACTTTTACCAAAAATTTCTTATCATCTATTATTATTTCTTCCTGTACATCTTTATCATACTCGTGAGCAATTATTGAATAAAGGTAATTATTTTTTATAACATCTGCAAAATGTTTTCCTTCTGGCTCTTTTATATTAAGAAGATTTTCTACATATTTATTTGCATAATTTACTGTTTTATCTTCATCAATAACAATAATTCCTTCTTTCAGATAATCTAAAAATTTTAAAAAAGTTTCAAAATCACTTAGCTTAATCTTCTTTACTGTTTCCATTTTCATCAAGTTCCTGATGTCTGAGCATTTTTCCTTCTTTCATATAAATTACTTCTTCTGCAAGATTTGTGGCTATGTCTGCACCCTTTCTATGTTTGACGCAACAGTTATAAGTCTAATTCCTACTTTTATGTTTTAGGTCTTCCACCATATATGTATAAAGTTCTCTTATTATCTGCTCATTTAGGGCATCTACTTTGTCATCTCTTTTAATAACATCTCTTGCAAGTTCTGTATCTAAGGTTTCAAGGCATTTTATTGCATCTTTTACCATATTCAATGTAATTTCTGTCATAATAGGAAGGTCTACATATTCCTTTAGCTTTGGCTTTTCAATTATTCTTTCTGCCTGCTCTTTTATATTTTCTGCATGGTCGCCTATTCTTTCTAAATCTCTATTTACAAACAAATCCATTACTAAAATTCTTAAATATTTTGCTTCTGGCTGGTATCTTGCTATTGTAGTTATTATCATTGATTCATTTTCAACTTCCATTTCATCAACTTTTGGCTCAAGTTCTTCTACTATTTTTAAAGGCTGTGGATTATGCTCAACAATTGCCTTTACAGCATTTTCAATCATGGTCATTGACATTTCTGCCATTTTTATAAGATTATCCCTAATCTCATCTAACTTTGGTTTTATAAGCAACTTGTTTCCTCCTTAATAAATTTTTTTATTTTTATAAAGTCTTCTAAAAGAATATCTCCAAACTGTTTTACATTTGAATAAATCTCTTCCAACTTTTCAGGCAAATATGCATGGACAACTTTATTCCTTAGTATTTTAATTTCCATATAAATTTCCAAATTTTTTATCAGGTTTAATTTTTCCATTCTTTGAAGCATTTTTCTATAAGTATCTGAAGATTCTCCGTATAAATATATTTCTAAAGTTTTAAAAAAATAAAAAATCGCCTCAACAGCTTTTTCAAATCTGAATGATAATGAATCATAATACTCTAAATCTTCAAAATTATAAACTACTGTAGGGTCAAATGGTTCATATTTTGATAAAGAGTATTCAAGAAGCTTTAAACTGTTTTCTAAATCTTTATAAGCTTGACAAATCAAGTTTTTTTGCATTTTTCATTACTTCCTTAATAAATGGGTTATTTTCATCATATTGAATTATGTCTATATTCGTATCTGTTAAAAGAAAGTATTTTGCCTGTATTTTTAATATATCTTTCAAAAATAATTTTTTCTTAGGCTTTAATATAATGTCAATGTCTCCACCTTTTTTGTCGTTTTTCAATCTTGACCCAAAAATGTAAATTTCTCCATCAAAATCTTCAAATATTCTTTTTAAAGCTTTTTTTTCAAAATCATAAAGCCTCACACTTATTATCCAAACTTACCTGTAATGTAATCTTCAGTTAATTTTTCTTTAGGTGCTGTAAATATAATGTCTGTTTTATCAAATTCAATAAGCTTTCCAAGATACATAAAAGCTGTATAATCAGATACCCTTGCTGCCTGCTGCATGTTGTGGGTGACTATTATTATGCTTACATTTTCTTTTAACTGAACAACAAGTTCTTCAATTTTTGATGTAGAAATAGGGTCAAGAGCAGATGTTGGCTCATCAAAAAGTAAAACTTCTGGCTCTACTGCTAAAGCTCTTGCAATAACAAGCCTTTGCTGTTGTCCTCCAGATAATCCTGTTGCTGGCTGGTTTAATCTATCTTTAACTTCTTCCCACAAAGCAGCCTGCTTTAATGCTTTTTCAACTTTTTCTTCCAAAACATTTCTGTCTTTTATACCTCTAAGTTTTAAACCATAGGCAACGTTATCAAAAATACTCATTGGAAAAGGTGTTGGTTTTTGAAAAACCATACCAACTTTTGTTCTCAGTTTTATAAGGTCATAATTATCAGTTAATATATTTTCTCCATCTAATAAAATCTGCCCTTCGTATTTATTCCCGGGATATAAATCATGCATCCTGTTAAAAGACCTTAAAAGTGTTGTTTTTCCACATCCTGAAGGTCCAATGAGGGCTGTAACCCTTTTTTCATATACAGGGAAGGTTATTCCTTTTAAAGCTGCTTTTTCTTTATCTGGGTAAGGCTGTCCTGCATACCAGAAGTACAAATCTTGAACCTTTATTTTTTCTATTTCAGCCATACTGCCTCCTATCCTTTATATCTCCAATGTATTATGTACCTTGCTGTAATTGTAATAAGTAAAATAAAAAATGTAATTACAAATGATGCTGCCCAAGCCTTTGTATGCCAGTCTTCATAAGGACCCGTTGCATATACAAAAATTGAAACAGTCAAAGATGTAATTGGTTCATTCATGTTTGTAGTAAAAAATGAGTTATTAAATGATGTGAAAAGTAATGGAGCCGTTTCTCCAGCAACCCTTGAAATAGACAGGATAACTCCTGTTAATATACCTGTTATTGATGCCCTTATAACAACATCTTTTATAACATTATAGTAAGAAGCCCCAAGTGCAAAAGCAGCCTCCCTTAAACTCCAAGGAACAAGAGAAAGCATATCTTCAGTAGTTCTTAGAATTACCGGTATCATTATAAAAGCAAGTGCAGCAGCCCCTGCCCAGCCGTTAAATCCTTGAATTTTGTCAACAAGTTTCGGCATCAGGTAGATAAATAGAAAAATACCAAATAAAACTGTCATTAATGTTATTAAAAGATTCAAAATTTTTACAGCATTTTCAGAATTTATTTTAATAATTTTCAATAAAACTTTACTTACGAAAAGATTTAAAACTGCCCCAAAAATAAAGGCAGAAATTGCAGATAAAAACGCAACTGCAAGTACACCACCGTAATTTATTTGACCAATAGGTTTTACAAGTATTGCATAAATAAACGTACCGACTACAATAGAAGGTACGCTAACCATAATATCAGAGAGTATTGAAATAGTTTTTGCAAACTTTGTTCCTCTTGCATATTCAGCAATAAAAATACCGGCAAGCATACCAACAGGAACCCCTATAATAGTTGCAAAAAATACTATTTCAAGCTGTCCAATAAATGCATTTCTAAGTCCTCCTCCGGGTATCCCGGGAGGTGCAGGGTCTTCTGTAAAGAGTTCAAGGTTTAGTCCGGATATGCCGTGTCTTAAAACGTCAAATAGTATAAATCCAAGCCAGAAAAGACCTAAAACAGCAGCTAAAGTTGAAAGAGATAAAGCAAAAAAACTTTTTATTTTTCTTTTTTTAATATAGCTTTCCTCATATATCATCTTGAATATCCTCTTTCTGCTCTAAGTAGGAAAAATTTAGCAACTGCTAATATTATGAAGCTCATGACAAATAAGATTAGTGCAAGATAAAACAGTGAAGATAAATAAACATCAGTATCTGCTTCTGTAAATTCATTTGCAAGGGTTACAGTAATAGTTGCAGCTGCATCAAAAAGTGAGGTTGTAATTTGATGATTGTTTCCAAGTACAAAAGCAACTGCCATTGTTTCACCAAGAGCTCTACCAAGAGCCAAGACAATTCCACCGTAAATACCAAGTTTCGCATAAGGTATCATAACGTCTTTAACGACATCCCATTTTGTTGCACCAAGAGCGTAAGCTGACTCTTTCATTATGTTTGGAGTAAGGTTTAAGGAATCTCTTGCAATACTTGCAATAAAGGGAATTATCATAATACTTAAAACAACACTTGCTGTGAAAAGGTCAATACCCTGAGGTTCTCCTTCAAAAAGTTTTCCAATTAAGGGAATTTGACCTAAAGTTTTTTGTATAGCTGGTTCTATGTAATCTGCCATTATTGGAGCAAGGGTAAAAAGACCCCACATACCATATATAATACTTGGAATAGCCGCAAGCATTTCTATCGCAATACCAACAGGTGTTTTCAAAAAGTGTGGAGATACTTCAGACAAGAATATTGCTATGCCAAGTGCAACAGGTATTGCAAATAAAAGTGATAAAACAGTTGTAATTAATGTGCCGTACAGCGGAGCTGCAGCTCCAAATATTTCTTTTACAGGGTCCCAGTCTTCTGTAAATATAAAGTTTATTATTCCAAACCTATGTATTGCAAGAGATGATTCATTGTAAAGAACAAGTACTGTTGAGAAAATAAGTGTTAAACTAAAATGAGGCTGAAAAGGAATATTCCAAAATATATCAGATAAGGCAGTCTGCGTATTTTTTCATCTACTACTAAGAGATATCTAATTCATATACAAAAATGGCTATAAGCCATAGATAAGTAGTAGTTAGCAGCAGCAGAGGGCTGTGTGCCCCATAAATTATTTTCAGGATATATTCCATGCTCTTTCCAGTATTTCTTATTTTATTTTTAATTCTTCAGGAAGTGGTGCATAAACGAGTCTTTTTGCTATTCATCTCCTTTTTACTAAATGCCCAGTTAAAGAATTTTGTAACCTTTTTAGCTGTTTGCGGTTTTTCCCTTGCAACAAGTATGTTTGTTGCTGCAACTATAGGCCATGCGTCTGCCCCAGGTGTGTTAGTAATCCATGTATAGAAATGTTTTTTAGGGTCATAGTCTCCATACTTGCCAGCTGCTGAGAAAGAATCAAGGGTAGGTTTAACAACTTTTCCAGCTGGATTTACCAACAGAGTATAGGTTAATCTATTTTGAAGAGCATAAGCGTATTCAACATAACCTATTGAGTATCTAAGTCTTTTTACATAGTTTGCTACACCTTCATTTCCTTTTCCACCAATTCCTACAGGCCATTTTACAGCTTTACCAAAACCAACTTTTTTATGCCAATCAGGGCAAACTTCATCTAAATAGTGTGTAAATACTGCAGTAGTTCCTGAACCGTCAGACCTGTGAACAACTGTTATTTTTTTATGTGGAAGTTTTAAATTTGGATTTAATTTCTTTAATTTTGGGTTATCCCAGTACTTAATATCTCCAAGATAGATATGACAAACAGTATCAGCATCTAATACCATCTGCTCTGATTTTATCCCAGGAATATGTATTGCCAAAACCTCACCACCTATAACCTGAGGCCACTGATAAAGCTTTAATTTATCCAATTTCTCTGGTGTTAACGGGTCATCAGAAGCACCAAAATCAACAGTTCTGTTTGCTATCTGTCTAACTCCACCACCTGAACCAATTGACTGGTAATTTAGCTTAATTCCTGTTTCTTTATAGTACTGATATGCCCATGCTGCGTAAAGGGGATAAGGAAATGTTGCACTGCTCCATTGATTGTTTCTCCTGCCGCTGCAAAACCTGTTAATGCCCCGGTAGTTAAAATACTTGCTAATAGTTTCTTCATTATTAATTCCTCCCGAATAATTTTTTTAAAAGCTTACCTCAGCTGTTATCATATACTTTGTATAATCTTTCTTGTTATTATTTTTATAATCAGCAATAATTCCATTTATAAGCCATTTTATATGTTTATTCATTTTCCATGCTACTCCGTAAATATACTGTTTTCTATCTTTTGTATTGTCATCACTATTCCAGCTGTCGTATCTGCCGAAAAATGAAATTTTGTGGTTTAAAATAGGTCTTATCTCAAAGTTTACAGAATAACCATTTCCTTTTTCTTCTGCTCCGCTGTACCAGTTTGATTTAATGTACTGACCAGCTATAAGGAATAAAGGCTGGTTATATACTGCGTGAATTTGGTAAATTCTAAGGTTTTTATTTGAGCCTCTATGTTTAAAACTGTTTACAGCATGTAAAGATAAATTCGCATAAATATCTTTTTCTGGATGCAGATGTTTTGTTCCTCCTCCAAGAATATGCCATGTAATTCTTCCTTCTATTGAAGGTTTATTTCCACTGTTTCCTTTATCATTTCTACCTAAGTGGTCGTAGCCTTCTCCGTTAAATATTCCATATTCTGCCGATAAATACTCAGTTTTTGTTTTGAATTCTAAACCTGCGTCTGCAGATGGTAAAAGGTGAGCTCCATCTGAAGATTCATAAAAAGTTTTAGAAATAGACCTTTCCCACCATCCAGCATGTTCTTCATAATCAAGCCATGGAGTATGAACCATACCTATTTCAAAACCTGTTGCTGGAATTATAGATGATATATCTTTGTAAAGGTAAAGATGTTTAATTTTTACATTCATTTCTTTACCTTCTTTTGCTTTGTCCTTATGATTGTGAGTTGTTACATCAAAAGTAAATCTTGCATAGTCCTTTTTATTGAAGTAAAACTTAGTGATGAAATATCCTCTTCTTATTTCAAAATTTCCTTCATCTGTGCCGCCTTTTGCATTTTTATAAGTGTATCCTATGTAATCAAGTCCTCCGAATTTAATTTTTTCAAATTTACCAGTAATTTTGCTTTTTTCTTTGTGTAAATTCTCGTCAAGTTTAACCGCTTCCTGCTCTGTAATAATTCCTTTTTCGTACAGTTTTTTCACAACTGGATTTTCAATTTCTACAGCATTTGCCACAGCCACAGCCGACAGGGTTGTTAATGCTAAAAGTTTCTTCTTCATTTGAAACCTCCAATATAAATTATATTTAATTTTCGTTTAATAGTTTATTAACTAATTATTAAAT
>NZ_ABHJ01000022.1:0-7818 GCF_000171895.1 Hydrogenivirga sp. 128-5-R1-1 | reverse complement strand
CAGTTCTTGTTGATGCTGCAAATCAAGTAAATATTTCTTATACCATGCATTAAATATAGTATTTGCTGCATTTTGAATAGCCTCATTTAAAGAATTATCAGGTCTTACAACTAAAAGCCCCATTTTTCGCCTCCTTAGAATATAGACCCTGTCTGCATAGCTTTACCTGCTAAAATACTGCCGCCAGCCGCAATTAAACTTGGCAGTAATCCATAGTCTCTTGGTTTATAGATTGTATCCCCTTTAATTCCATACCTCGCAAGGTCTTGTTTTAAAAATATATCAAGTGGCTGTTGGTAATAAACATCAAAAGCAGTTTTCTTAGGAGCAGTTATTGCTTCTTTAGCGAAATTAGCTAACAACCCAGCATTATTCAATGCTGCTCTTTGCAGACCAAATGCTTGAATATTGCCAAAAGGTGTAGAAACAATAGGATTATAACTTTTAAGTTTTGACAGTATACCTTGAATAGTTTGCCCGTAATTATCCATTGCCGAAACATAATTGTCCCGGGCTTTTTCCATTCTGGCAAGCTTGTCAAAATTCGGCTCAACCTTATATGAAATTTCCCCTGTAATAGGGTTTTTCTCAAATTTAACATCAAGCCCCATCACAACAGGGTTTAAAAAATAACTTGCAAATGCAGATTGCTCAGGACTTCTTTTTAGGATTTGTGGAGGAATTACTGTCGTCTTTTCTCCAGACCCAAAGAAAAATTTTCCTATATCTCCTAAAAACGCCATTTTCAAACCTCCTTAAATTCCCATAAATCTGGATAATAATCCAACAGCCGGAGCTGGATTATAAGATGTAGAAGAAGTTGTACTTCTTGACATAGAAGAACTTTTAGAAACTCTGCTGAGATTTCCAAATAATTGAGCTAAATTTCCAAATAATTGCAAAGTCTGCATAGGATAATTCAAAGCCTTATTAATTCTTTCCATCTCAAGCTGAGATTGTAGATTTGCTAAATTATTTAAATAATTACTTGAAACTCCTGCTAAAGTCTTACTTGCAACTGATGAGTCTAAAATTCCCCTATTGGCTAAATTGGTAATTGTCTGATTTACAGCAGTATTTACAGCAGGTCTATAATTTCTTATCCAGTTTTGAGTAGCAATTTCATTTAACCTTGTCAAGTTATTTAAAACTTGCTGATTTGGCTTAGCATACATAACTTGTTCTGATAATGGGTTCATATAACCAGTAAACATAGAAAATGCATTTTGAGAATCCTTTAAAGTTTTTCCTAATAATCCAGAATAACTGTAAGATTTAGAGAAAGATGAACTTTTTGAGGACGAGGTTGAAATTAATCTATTCCAATTATTACCTGTAAGATTAATCATAACTTAAACCCCCGGAAACTTAATGTTATTTAGTATATTCTCCAATTCATTTATTGTTGTAGCTGCTTTAATTTGTGTTTCTATTTGTGCGATATAATCCCAGACTTGCTCTGTCCAGTAAATTAATTTTGCTACATCTGCAGCTTGAACAAATAATGTCATATAACTATTTATCTTTGCTTGTGTTAATCCAAGATTTTGCAGTTCAGTAATTAAATTTGCCTGTGTATAAGTCCCTGCTAAATATAAAGCCACTTTTTCTCTTATCTCTGATAATGTAAGTGTTGTTTTAACAGGTTTTAGTATGTGCAAAAGTTTTGTTTCTAAAAAAGTTGCTGATGATTGTAGCTCGGCTATGCATTCTTCATAAGTGTCTCCCCAGTCTTTGTTTATGAGAATATTTAAAATGTAGCCTTTTGCTTGTCTATTTACACTTTCAATGGCTTTTGGTTTTATTCGGCTTAAATCAAATATTATGTTGCCGTTTTTATTTTTTTTGTAGAAAAGAGGAATATGTAAGTTTGTTTGTGGTAGGTCTTTCGGGTCTACTTTTATATATTTTAATTTTCCTTTTGACTGTAGCTGTAAAAATATATCTTCTTCATCTTGTGGTATTTGGATTTGGTATAAAATGCCGCTTTGGTCTTCTCGGAATATCATTTTTGGTTTACCTCCTTATGTTTCATTGGCTAAGAAATCAAGTTCTGCTGTTGTTAAAGGCCTGTTAAATATTCTGATATTCTTTACATAAAAACTTGCTAAAGATTGCCCATCTGGTATACCAATTGTTCCGTACTGCGCAGTACTCCCCAATACCAAATTAGGCATCCGAGTAAGTTGATGTGGTGAATTGTTAGTAACATCTATTAATACTACTCCGTTAATTTCTCTTGCATAACCTCTTCTATATCCATTGTAGTCTACAACAGCAGCCATAAAATAGTGTTTGTTTTCTACAATACCACTTCCAAAATATCCTCCTCCTATGTAAATTGAGCCTTTATATGGGAGTATTACACCGTCACCATTACCTGTATTTGTATTGATTGTTCGTCCTCCGCTTAAAGTATTGAAATTTAAACCAAATACAATTGCTGATATGGTAAAAGGATAACTTTGCATTAAAGTTCCAGCATTCTTGTAATAAACACCGTTTCCTGCTGAAATAGCATCAATTAAAGCTCCTTTAACACTATCATATTGAATATTCATATTGGCATAATTTACGAAAGGAAATCCTTGGACCAACTCTTGTGTATTGTTTTTCAATGGTGCATAAAATATGCAACTTCCATCACCAAATATATCTGCAGCTCCATATCCTGTTTTCCTTACAATCACATTAAAACTTTTAACCGCTGAAGCTAATCCTGCATTGTCTTTTGCTATTACACTTAATTGTGTAGACGTGTTCGCATTTACAGCTGGTGCTTGAATGTTTATTAGTTCTCCATCTGCAATTCCTGTGGTTTTACTTGGGATTAATATTCCGCTATCTGTTATTTCATATGTAATAGGCTGTCCTTCTGGGTCTGTTGCTCCTGTAAATGAAATTTGCTTTGTTTGATTATTGATTATATAAAGCTCATTTGTATTTAGGTCTACTGGAAAACCTTGAACTTGCAGATTAGTTACATCTGGAGGCTGATTGTTTACAAGACTTACCTGCAGTGTAGCTGATTTTGATTTGTTTCCAAGTGTGTCTACTGCTATTACTGATATTGTTTTTGTTTCTCCTTCTGCTCCTGTGTATGTGTGAGAAATTGTAGCTGTGTTTGAAGTTGCTGGGACTTCTTCTGCACTTCCATCTCCCCAGTCAATGATGAATTTGGCAATTGATACATTTTGATTAAGATAACTTTCTGCTGATACTTGCCAGCTTGTAGAATAACCTATACTTGCAGTGCTTGAGCCTGTTATTGTTGGAGGTGAAACAACCTCAATTCTTTTTATTCCCGGATGTGCATTACTATCATTATTATGAGCATATATCAGCGGGTCAGATATTCCATCAGACTTTATTGTACCATCAGGATTATGAGCCACATCTAAAAAGTTTTTTAAGTCTGTGTTTGTTAAAATGTTTTTAATAGCGTTAGCCTTAACAGTCCCATCTGCATTATGAGAACTGCTTAAAATCTGCTCTAAGTTTAAATTGCTGAAAGTGAACTTAGTTTTATCTGACAGCAAATAATGAAATGTTCCATCATAATCAAAACTCTTGAAAAGCTCATTTAAATTGTCTATATACTGCTGATGTTCTGCGTTATGCTCATCTGCATTAATAGTTTGACCTGTTATGTATGCTGTAAGTCTTGATATATTCTTACTTGCCATTATGCAACCTCCATAGATATTGCCTCTAAAACAAATCTTTCATTAGACAAGAACGAAAAATAAATATACTTTCCACAGATTAACTGTCTTTTTGGAATAAAGAAAAGAGAAGGATTAGACCATTTATCAACATTCCATAAAGACTCACCAAACCTTGCTATCTTGTTAACTAAAACAGCTGCAAAGTTATATCCTTTATCCCTTTTAAACACATTAACCTGTATATTTGCATCATCTATACCGGCTGCATAAAGTGAAAACTTTTAATTAATAACTTCCTATAACCACCAGAATTTATTATTTTTGTTTTAAAAGCGTAAAAATTAGACTTTCCATTATCAGTATTACATTATCCATCTTAAACAGAGCATTAACTCCTCCTAAATAAATCTGATTTTCAATAACCTCAGCTGTTGTTATTTCTTCTTGTGTAGCCAATGAAGTAAAAGCATTTCTATTTGGGTTATATGCAAATCCTGAAAATCTCGCAAAAGCAAATATTACATTTTCAACCGGGACAGGAATTAAAGAATAACTACCGTCTTTTATTAAAAACCTTTGATTAATCTGTATAGGCTTTATATCTCCATATTCAACAACAGTCTTTAAGCTGTAAAGCTGCACTCCATCTAAAAAATACAAATCCCCAAGTATTGATACCTTATTTCTTCCCTTAGTGCTCACTCCCTTTGTTATTAGAGATACTGCAAAATCGGCTTCAGAGTTTCCAGATAAAGCAAATATTCCCCTGTCTTTACCTTCTTTAAATATGACTAACCTGTCGTATATCTGGTCTATTGCTGAAATATCAGACTCATCTTTTGAACCTACCTTAATAAAACCCCACTTTGCAGTATCCCTAATACCTGAATAATAAAGGCTGTCTCCCTTAGCAAGCCAGAGTCTTTCTTGCCTAAACTCTATAAAGTCAGCAACTACATCTAAAACATCAGAAATTGAGTATTTAATATCTATAGGAGTTGCATTATCAGGGACAGTTGAGAATGTAAGGCTAATAACCCCAGTATCATAAGCAATTGTCCCAGTTAAATTAGTACCTGAGATACTTCCCCGTCCATCATCTACTGCAGTATATAAAACTCCCCCAACTGTATAAGTAATACTTACACTTGTAGGACTAACAGGAATATTTTTCGTGGTATATGAATAACTTGTAGTTGTTCCATTTCCAGAGCCTATGTTTTCTGTAAAGTAAATTAAATCGTCAATTGTCCCAAAATTTGTGCCGTCATAATACTTCAGCTTTCCTCCGTCAGCTATCCACAACTTTTCAAAAGCAACCTGCATATAAACATCGCCTAAATTGTCGTGAGTTCCGATTTGATTTAAAGCCGTTCCATCCCATTTATAAACTCCACCATCATCGCAGGCTACATATAAGTCATTTTTAAATTTTGATATTGCTAAAACTTTTGCTGGAGTATCAAAAACTTTTGTAAAACCCGGTCTTGATATAAGCCTACCTGTGTTTGAGACATACAAATTTACACACTCTTGCAGTTCATTATCAGCAATCAACGCAGGGTCTTGAGTATTATTAACCCCTTGCCAGTCTACGAAAGTTATAACCTTTCCTTTCTTATACATATCCTCTCCAGTAAAGCCATCCAAAAAGCCTGACTGTTAGATAAAACAAATACCTTTTAAATTTACTAATTCCTACAACTTCCATAGCTTCAAGGAAAATTCTGTCTGATGTTTTTCTGTCAAACATTTTTGAAGAATATAAATAATCGTGGACAACCGCAGCTTTGTTGTATTTATCCCGGTCTTCTATAAAAGAATGGAAAATCTTTGGGATTGAAGCAAAATCTGTTGTAAAACCTTTTGGAATTTGTATGTATTTCCTGTCCCCAAAAATCTCAGTGTAATACTCAAACTCCTTTTCAAGCTGCCAATGTTTTCCATCTTTTTCTAAAGAAACAATTAACTTTTCTGTAAATGCACTCATCTTTACACCACAAACGGTACAGGTCTTTCTAAATTACTGTTGCCATATTGGTTTATAATCTGTAAAAGCCTATCTTCAAAAACTTGAGCAAGCTGAATTTCAAAGTTTGTATTAAATTCAAGACGATTTAAAGCAATATAAGCAGCAATTTCTCTAAGCAGATTTACAAACACATTTGGAATAACAACAGTATCAGACACAGCTGAATAAGAAGGATACATGTAAAAGTAATACAGTTTTACAGAGTCATTTGTAGAATACAATGTTTTTCCAACGATTTTATAAGAGTATTTATCAGTTTCAGCATCCGGAGGAATTGAATTTAATATATATTTCCCGCTTACTACACTATACTCTCTAACAAAATCATCAGGCAGTACAGCTTGATTGTTTGTTAAAGTTAAATCAACCTCTTTTATCAGCCCTTTAAAAGCATTGTTTATACATACATTAGAAATATAGTCTTGAGCCTGATTAACATAGTTAAGCAGTTCTGCATCTGAAAACTCTATTTTATCTGTGTCATTAACTGCATATCTGATTTGCTGGATTAAATCTAATATAGTCATCAGCCCCTCATTTTAATTATTTTTTCTTTCTGCCATTTATTTTCTCCTTCACTTCCTCAAAACCTTCAGCCTTAAAAAGAGAAACTAAATGCTGTGGCACATCAACAATATCTTTGTCTTTAACATCAACACCAAATATGAAATGTGTTGTTTTATGTTTTTCAGGTTTTTTCATTTTCATATTGAACCCTCGCTTGTTCTGTATTCTGGATGTTTCTTTAGAAAATCCCTGATGGCTTCAGGGTCGTTAATATCAATGTTGTGTGCAATTAAAACATCAATAGGGATACTGCCTATCTTTCTGAAAGTCTTACCTTGAGAAAATCCTTTCCCAATAACTTTTTTTTCCTCGTAATTAGCTTTTATAAAAGAGGAGAGGTCAACGGCTTTTGTAAGCCTGACCTTCCCTGTCTTATTATCAAACTCAAGTTCAAAACATTTAAGCATTTTTATTACCCGATGTCAGTGATTATTGCGTTAGCCTTTTCAGCTCTTCCTTCAAGGGTAAGTTCACCAACAACAACTCTTTCTTTTCTGTCTCCGACTTTTGATAGTTCTTCTTGGTGGAATGGGTCAAGATAAGCAACCTTCCATCTTCCTTTTTCAAGTATAAATACTTTGTCAGCAGGCATCCATCTGTTAGCTATTACTCTAACAAGGCCAAAATCAGACTCATAAACATCTACAGAAGCTATAAGCCTTTTATCTTTTGCTGCAATTTCTTTTGTAAGACCTGCCGTGAAACCTGAGATTGTTCTCTTATTTGTTCCGTTTACAACTACAACATCAGGATTTCCGCCTGTCTGCCATGCTTGCTGTAAGCCGTCATTTAAAAGAGTTTCAGTTAAAGGTCTGGGAGTTCCAGCATTGGCAAGTACATTAGTAGAAACAAAAGCCTGAACACCTCCCATCTGCCTTGCAGTTGTAGCACTTCCAGCAGAAGCAGCAGTATTGTTTATGATTGCATACTCAACATCTCTTGCTATTTCTTTCATAGCTTTTGCCATTTGATAAGCAAGCTCAGATTTTATCCCGGCCTTTAATACCTTTTCCTGCGTTCTGGATACTCCATATCCTTTAGAGAAAATTTGCGTATAATTCCCCTTTCTCACTCTGTTTGTAGGAGTGTCTATTGTAAAGTCTGCCCCTTCAACCTTTGCATTTACGCCGGGAGGGTTAAGGTCATCTTCAAGCCATTCATGATAAGTAGATTTAGCCGTAGTTTTTCCAAACATAGAATATAAAGGTGTTTCAGTTGGTGCTATATTTGTAATTAAATCTGATAAATCCTCTCTATTTCCAACTGCTGTATATGTTGTAACTGCCATTTTTTCATTCCTCCTTCAAAGTTTTTTAAACAAGTCCCATTTTTATAAGCATTTGTGCCTGACTATCTTCGTCCAAATAGCCAAGTTCTGACACATCAACAGCAGGTTTTGTTTCAACATTACCTTGTCCTGCACCTTCAACCTTTGGAGGCTCAGGGTTAGATGTTTGAGCTTGCTGTTGATTGTTAAGTGTGGAGTTATAATACTCCTTTCTAACTTCATTCCAGAAGTTTAAAACCGTATCCATATCGCCGTTTTGCAGT
>NZ_ABHJ01000023.1:0-7521 GCF_000171895.1 Hydrogenivirga sp. 128-5-R1-1 | reverse complement strand
TAAAAAAGAGAAAGGAAATATTTTAATTTTTACCCATGAAATCCAGATGCAGATGGTATAGGTAGCATGCTTGCTTTATATGAGTTTTTAAAAAAAGAAGGAAAAAAAGTTGAGTGTGGAATAAAAGACCCTGTACCCCAGGTTCTTGATTTTTTACCAGACGTAGATAAAATCCAAAAACTTCCAAATGAAGAAGAGTATGACCTTGCTATACTGGTAGATGCAGCTGGTTCTTTCAGAGCTGGTTGTGAAATAAAAGCAAAAGAAATCATAAGGATTGACCATCATATTGGTGGAAATAAAGAAAGTAATTATGATTTTATAGACACTTATGCACCATCAACCACATTTTTAGTTGCAAAAATATTAAGATACTGGGATGAAGAAAAAATAGATGAAAATATTGCAACTAATCTATATACTGGTTTAATAACAGATACTGGTAATTTCAGATATAACAATGTTACAGAAGAAGCCTTTGAACTTGCAGAGTTTCTTGTGAAAAAAGGCGTAGACCCGCATTATGTTTCTAATATGGTTTATGAAAGAAATAAACCAAGTACAATCAGGTTATTACAACTAACTTTGTCTACCTTAAGACTTTATAATGATAACAAAACAGCTGTATTAACAGTTCCACGAAAGTTTCTAAAACAAACAGGAGCTCTTGAAGAAGAAACTGAAGGATTTGTAAATTATGCCAGAAGTATTGAAGGAGTAGAAGTAGCTTTTATAATGATACAAAAAGAAGACTTACAAACATGGAGAGTTTCCATAAGGGGAAAAGGGAATGTAGATGTTAGAGCAATAGCTGAAAAATTTGGTGGCGGTGGTCATAGAGATGCAGCTGGCTGTAGAATAAAAGGTTTACAGGATGAAGTACTATATAAGTTATTAGAAGCATCGCAGGAACAGATATCTAAAGATTTAGTTATCCATGTTTGACTTTTTTTCTTCTTCTTTTATATATCTAACAGCATCTTTATACATATTGTAAAAACCCGTTAAAATGCCTAAAAACAGAAATATTATTGTAAGTTTATAATGTGTATTAAAAATATTATCAAAAATATAACCAAGCAATAGGCCTGCTATTATTCCAGAAATTAGGTGCAGACCTATTGCTGAAACTGTTATATAATTAGAAATTTTTTTGTTTATCATCTAAGACCTAAAACATCCATCATATCGTAAAGTCCAGCAGGTTTATCTTTAACCCATTTTGCAGCTTCTATAGCACCTCTTGCAAATATATCCCTTGAACCTGCCTTATGTGTAAGTTCTACCCTTTCTCCAAGACCTGCAAAAATAACTGTATGGTCTCCAACAACATCACCACCTCTTAGAGCAAACACACCTATTTCATCTGAAGGTCTGCCTTCAGGGTAATCTCCCTGTCTTCCATAAACTACCTTTTCAATTCCCGTGGCTTTTTTCAGAATATCTACAATTTTAACAGCAGTTCCTGACGGTGCATCTTTTTTAAATCTGTGGTGCATTTCTACAACTTCAATATCAAACCCTTTATCTTTTAAAGCTTTGGCTGCTTCTTCCACAAGTTTAAATAAGAGATTTACTCCAATACTCATATTAGGTGCAAAGACTACAGGAAAATCTTTAGAAAGTTCTTCAAGCTCTTTTATATCCCCATCACTTAAACCTGTAGTTCCAATTACCATACCTTTTTTATTCTTATCAGCAGCCAAAAGTCTTGCATGAGATAAAACAGCTTCAGGAGAGTTAGAAAACTCAATTAAAACATCTAAAAGGTCTATAACCTCAGAAATATCAGATGTAATTGGTGATTTTAGCTCTTTTACTCCTATCAATTCACCTACAGTATCATGAGAATGGGCACAGTCTGGACTTTCTATTCCTGCCACAATTTCCACGTCTCTATCTTCATATCCAAGTTTCGCAATAGTTCTACCCATTCTTCCCATAACACCAGAAATAGCTACTCTTACCATATATCTCTCCTTAACCTTGTTCTTCTTCTGGGCTAAACACCACTTCTGCAAGCTGATTTAAAGCATCATTTACCTGGTCAGGAGGTACCACAAAAGGTGCGATAGCAATATCAACATCATCAGTAAAGATAGTTTTTTTCAGAAGGTTCTGGAGTTGTTCAAGTTCTTCCGGGGTAACATCTTTTCTAAAACATTCTTCCACAGGTTTATCAGACACAAAAAAACCCACCAGTGCAAATGGATAAGCTTTTCTTTCTTCTTCTACTGACATATAAATCTCCTTTAAAAAGTTTTAATTATTATTGTACTTGTTGTGCGTTATTTTCACCCTTATTTCCAGCCATCATGATAAGCCATAAAACTATGAACTGTGTGAGCATTAATACTAATAAAATTACTTCAGGAAAAGAATTTACCCAATTTTGCATTTTCAAAACCTCCTTAATATGATTTTCTTTTTATTTAGAATACAACAAATTATGCTCATATATCAAATATATCCCTTCCATAGCTAAAAACTCATCAACTATATGTTTAACATTTATACAATTTGATATTAATTTAGAATTTCCTCCTGTCAATATTATATTAAATTTTTCATTAAATTCTTTTTGAAATTTATTTATCATCTCTTCTATTAAACTGCAATATCCAAAATATATTCCTGATTTTATGCTTTCTACAGTTGTTTTTCCAATAATGCTTACAGGTTTATCAATTTCAACTTTTGGAAGTTTAGCAGTTTTTGAAAAAAGACAGTCTATACTACTTTCTATTCCCGGAAATATTGCACCTCCTTCATATTCTCCTTTTTCGTTAATAACATCAAAAGTTATAGCTGTACCTAAATCTACCACTATTACAGGTGGTGATGTTTTATTCAATGCAGAGAAAGCATTTACAAGTCTGTCAATACCAACTTCTTCAGGTTTCTGGTAATTATTTTTTATTGGAATTTTTAAATCTTTACCAATTATTAAAGGTTTTTTATCTAAAAGTTTGCTTATAGCAAAAAATATATTCCTCTCAATTCGTGGGACTACTGATGATATTACCACATCCTTTATATGTTCATTCTCAATATTTAAAAATGTACTTATATCTAAAAGCCAATCATCAGATGTTTTTTCAATTTTAGATGAAAGTTTATAACTTTTTATAAAATTTCTATTTTTAACAAATCCAAATTCAACATTTGTATTTCCTATGTCAATTGCCAGTATCATCTATTTAACACCAGATTTTTGTAATTAAAGAAATAACTTTCAAGGGCTTTATAAATGCCAATTACAAAATTATTTATAAATTTATTATCTTTTAAAAGCTGAGCATCATGTTTATTTGTTATGTAAGCTGTTTCAATTAAAACAGAAGGTATACCAGGTGTTTTTAAAACAGCAAAATTTGCACTGTCAATATCTTCTACCTCTGTAATACCTTTTAATTTTCTTTTTAAGATATATGCAAAATTCCTACCTTCAGTCATAGTAGTGTTCATAGCAAGCTCGGCAACTATTTTATTTACATAACTATTTTTGCTAACTTTTACAACTTTTATAACAGCATTATTTTCCCTTTTCTCAACAATTCTTGCAAGTTTACTTTTTGCACCCCTTAAATTTAAAGTATATATGTAAGTACCCTTACCTTTACCACTTCTATCTGCATTACAATGAATACTTATAAAAATATCAGCTTTCTTTTTTACTGCGAAGACAGTCCTTTTATAAAGGTCTACAAAATAATCACCATTTCGTGTAAGATAAACCTTAAATATTCTTGAATTTTCAAGTATTCTTTTCAATTTTTTTGCTATTTCCAGATTCACATTTTTTTCCACTAACCCATTTGCCATCGCCCCAGGGTCTTTACCTCCATGACCAGGGTCAATAACAACAACAACAGGTTTAATAATTTTCAGAGTTTCTTCTTTACTTAACTCTTTATTTATTAAATTATACAAAGGGTCTGTTCTCAGTGAAATTATCTTTATTTTATCTGTAAGTTTTTTTCTTTTTGAAAATTTATTCTCATTAGATAAAATTAGCTTTGCTATTGGGTCATAGAATTTATCTTCTACTACTCTTTTATTTTTATAAAAATCAATAATAATTTTATTTTTTATTTTTTTAATAATATAGCTTTTTACAAAATCAGACTTTTCAAAAACTAATTTTTTATATCCATGCTGGTTTATTATTTTAAACAGTTTAATAAATTTACTGTTTATTTTTGGTACTTTTAAATGGTTTTCTTTAAGTTTTATAACAATAAAATCTTTATCAAAAAATGGAAGTTTTTCCAAATTTTTACCAGATTTTGCTTCAATTACAACCCTATAAAAACTATTATGTATGCCTGTCCTGATTTTAGCAGCATAAGAAGATATACTTATTAGTAAAATTATTAACAGCAACTTTTTCATATAGGAAACCATTTTAAGTATTGTATAATTATTAATTATCGGTAATTACAATAAAAAACTTGAGGAATAACAATGAAACTTGGGGTAAACATAGACCATATAGCTACCATCAGAGAAGCCAGGAAAACATTTGAACCTGACCCTGTAAAAGGTGCATTAATTGCTCAAGAATCAGGAGCAGACCAGATAACACTTCATTTAAGGGAAGACAGAAGGCATATACAGGATGAAGACTTATTTAGAATAAAAGTAAACATAACAAAAATTCCAATAAACTTAGAAATGGCACCAACAGAAGAAATGAAAAGAATAGCAATAGATGTAAAACCTAATAGAATAACACTTGTTCCAGAAAAAAGAGAAGAAATCACAACAGAAGGTGGTCTTGATGTTGCAGGAAATTTAGAATACATAAAAAATTTTGTGAAAGAAGTAAAAGAAACAGGAATAAATGTTGCTCTTTTTATAGACCCTGATACAAACCAGATTGATGCCAGCCTTGAAACAGGAGCAGATGCAGTTGAACTTCATACAGGTGAATATGCGAATGCTTTTGGAAACAGAATTATAAAAGAATTAGAAAGACTCCAGTTTGCTGCAAAATATGCAAAGGAAAAGGGACTAAAAGTTTTTGCAGGACACGGTCTTACTTATGAAAATGTTAAATCAGTAGCAGAAATCCCTGAAATAGAGGAGCTGAACATAGGACATTCAATAATAGCAAATTCAGTTTTTTTAGGACTTGATAAAGCAGTTGAAAAAATGAAAAGATTAATTTTAGAAGCAAGGTGTAAATAATGTGTGGAATTATAGGTTATGTAGGAAAAAGGCAGGCAGTTCCAGTACTGCTTTACGGCCTTCAAAGGCTTGAATACCGTGGATACGATTCAGCAGGTATTTCTGTAATAACCCCTACTAACAATAAACTAATTGTTGAAAAGCAAGTAGGCAAAATAAAAGACCTTCAAGAAAAACTGTGGAATAAAAAAATAGAAGGACATATAGGACTTGGACATTCAAGATGGGCAACTCACGGGGCTCCAACTATAGAAAACGCACATCCACATACAAGTAAGTCTGAGATAATATCAATAGTACACAATGGAATAATTGAAAATTATATAGAGCTGAAAAAGGAGCTTGAAGAAAAGGATATAAATTTAAATCGCAGACAGATTCTGAAGTAATAGCACATTTATTTGAGATTATATGAAGATATCTTTTAAAACAGCATTTAAGTAGCAAAAAGCTTGAGAGCATACGCAGTGGCGTTATCTCAACAAATGAACCAGATACAATAGTGCAATAAAAAAGGAAGCCCACTGTAATAGGGCTTGGTAAAAATGAAAACTTTATTGCCTCGGATATACCAGCAGTACTTGAATATACAAAAGATTTTATTGTTTTAGAAGATGGGGAAATAGCTAAAATTACGAAAAATAAAGTTGAAGTTTATGACCTTAAAGAAAATAAAATAGAAAAAGAAACACTTCATGTAAACTGGGATGTATCTGTAGCTGAAAAGGCAGGATTTAAACATTTTATGGAAAAGGAAATACATGAACAGCCAAGAGTAGTTTCAGACACAATATCAGGATTTACATCAAACAAAGACAGCAATCTTTTTGAAGAGTTAAAAAATGCAAGTAGAATTTACATAATAGCCTGTGGAACATCTTTCCACGCAGGTCTGGTCGGAAAGTTCTGGTTTGAAAAGTTTGCAAAAATTCCTGTAGAAGTTGATTATGCTTCAGAATACAGATACAGAGATAAAATAATAGACGATAAAACATTTGTAATTGGTATAAGCCAGTCCGGTGAAACTGCAGATACACGGTTTGCTCTATTAGATGCTAAAAAAGAAGGAGCAAAAACTACAGCAGTTGTAAATGTTGTTGGAAGTTCACTGTCCAGAGAAGCAGATTATACTCTTTATACTTACTGCGGTCCTGAAATAGGAGTAGCTGCTACCAAAACCTTTACAGCCCAGCTTGTAGTACTTTTACTTACAGCACTTGAGGTTGGATTAAGGAAAGGAGCACTAACGCAGGAAAATTATGAAGGCATTTATCAGAGCCTTTTAAGTATTCCATCAAAAATAGAAAAAATATTACTTAAAAATAAAATCATAAAAGAAATTTCCTACAAGTACATGAATGCAAAAGATTTTCTATTTTTAGGAAGAAATATAAACTATCCAATTGCTTTGGAAGGGGCTTTAAAACTAAAAGAAATATCATATATACATGCAGAAGGATATCCTGCAGGCGAGATGAAGCACGGACCCATAGCTTTAATTGATGAAAATATGCCTGTTGTTGCTGTAGTACCTAAAGACAGTTTTTATGAAAAAATGATTTCAAACATACAGGAAGTAAAAGCAAGAAAAGGTAAAGTTATTTCTATAGCAACAGAAAATGATAAACAGATTAAAGAGCTTTCAGATGATGTAATTTATATACCCGAAACAATAAATGAGCTTTATCCACTTGTTTCTATAATACCACTTCAGCTTCTTTCATATCATACAGCAGCACTTTTAGGAAAAGATGTTGACCAACCAAGAAACCTGGCAAAAACTGTTACAGTTGAATGATAAATAACATGCTTTACAATGTAAAAAACTGGTATAATTTAATTTTTATTAAAATTTTTGGAGGACAGAAGGATTGATAGGATTTGGCCCCCATTTAATGGTTGACGGCTACAAGGGAAATTACTCAACTTTGGCAAGTGTTGAAGCAATAACAAACTTTTTAGACACACTACCTGAAAAAATAGGAATGACAAAAATAATGCCTCCTTATGTATTTAAGTACGACGGAGGAGACAAACCAGAAGATTGGGGAGTTTCAGGATTTGTCATTATTGCTGAAAGTCATATAAGTATCCATACTTTCCCAGAAAAAGGATACTTTTCAATAGATATATTCTCATGTAAAGACTTTAATATGGATGAGGCTCTGGATTTTATAAAAAATTACTTTGGAACAGAAGACCTTGAAATTAGAACAACACAAAGGGGAACCGAATTTCCAAGAGATATTTCTATTGCAACATCTATAACTGACGCTCAAAGAAACAGACTAATATAAACTATCTTGCCCCTTTTGGGGCAGTTAAGTA
>NZ_ABHJ01000024.1:0-7208 GCF_000171895.1 Hydrogenivirga sp. 128-5-R1-1 | reverse complement strand
AAATGCGGAGGTTCTCTTAGACTAATAAAAGGAAAATATGGCAAATTTTATGGATGTTCAAACTACCCCCGTTGTAGATATACAAGAAACGCTTAATCTTTAACCCTCATCACACTCTGAATATTAACTAAAGCCCTTTCGTATGCTTTTTTAATATAAGGGTTTGTTTCTTTTTTATACTCATTGTAAAACTTATCGTAAAGTTCTTTAAGTTGTCCCATTGTTTTCTTTTTAAGTGTCATTCTTGCTTCAGCTTTGGTGTAAAGTTTAATCTCATATGGGATTTGTTTATTTGCGTAGTAGCTTTTTAAAGCCGTCTTAATATCATTCATGCTTTTGTAATATCCTTCTTTTATTAATGTTTTACCTATCTCATTAACTTTTGCCATATCTTTATTCATATAAGCTGTAAGTAAATCTTCCATCAGTTTATCTTTGCCTATTCTTCTATCTTTCTTAACTTCTCTTAACTCATTTTTCATCTTGTAAAACTTATCAAGTTTTACAGGAGTTGCTCCAAGAAGTAAAGCTATTGCGTCTTTTCTATCAGCTTTAATTAAAGGTCTGCCATTTCTCCAGATGTAGCCTGTCATTAAAATATCTACTGCATCTTTAACTTTTCTAAAGTAGCTTGGAAGAAGTTTCACAAAGTCTTCTTTTGCTTTTTCCCAATCTTGATTAGAAATATCATCTAAAGTTCTGATAATATTAGCTACATAAGTTAAAGGAGCAGATGAAGTAGCACCTTTACCTGTTATAACATTGTAAGCATCTTTTACTGGTGATAAAGCAGCTCCAAATATATCACCAAGTCCCATATTTTGATATAGACTTATCCCTGTTAATGCCCCAATTAAACCATACTGCCAGAGTTCTTCAAGTTTTTCTCTTGGTATTTTTGTTTTTTCAGATATTAACTCATCTAAAGGCTGTGCCACATGTTTGTAAAGCCAGTCAGTTATTCCAAGAGCGTCTAACATTTCATAACCAAGAAAAGCCTGACTTCCTAAAAATGTTGCAAGCATTAATGACCCTGCAAGCCTATATTTTAAAGGTTGCTTTAATAAAAAGTTAATTTCTTTAATTAAGAAAGGCTTATACATCATATAAAATCTAATCAATGGATTTCTTAAAGCAGATGGTGTGTCGTGTACTTTCATTGAAAAGTTCATTTCTTTTGCAAACTCTTTAGCTGCCTTTAACTTATCCCCTTTATATCCAATTGCTTTTAACTGTTCGTATTTAGATAAAAAAGCAATAGCTCTTGCTATTCTATCACCACCAGTTAAAGGAGCAAGTATAAGCTTTCCAAACCATCCTTTTTTAAATGTTTTACCGGTATACTGGTTAATTTCTGCAATAGTTGGATTGTCCGAAACAAGCTTTAAAGCAAGCCATCTAAGCCTTTTATTGGTTGCAAAATCATACATAGCTTTAGCTACAAACTCAGAAGATTTTGCAAATTGATGTTTAACCCCTTGCTCTTCTAACTGCTTTGCAATTGAAATCCAAGTATTAGTAGGGATAGTTGAAAGCTGTATAACAACTTGGGCTGGTTTAAAAGCTAAATAAACATAAGATAAGAGATTTTGACCTTTATTTAATACAGATAAAGTTGGTCTATCTCCATAAGCTAAACCAAGCCTTTCTAAAGTTCTTCTCATCCACGGATGTGTTTTTATTAAATCATTAATATACTGCTCACTATCTCTTGGTCTTCCAAAAATATCATTTAAAAACTCAACCACATATTTAGCCTCTCTCCTTTTTGCTGGATTTTGAATTCTATCTATACTTTTTCTCAGTTCTTCAATAGGAGTATCTTTAGGTAGATTAAGTCCATAATCTTTAAGAAACATACTAACAAGCTTAGGCTTAATATCCTCCATTGCTCTATATCTTGCGACTTTATGAAGATAAACTTCAGTATCTTTTAAAATGTCTTTTTCAGGTAATGCTTTAAGCTCAACAAGCTTGCCGCCTTTTTCTTTTGCAAACTTTTGAGCAACTTTAACAGATTTAAATCTGCCTATAATCTGTTTTCCTTCTTTGTCGTAAACAAGATAAGGGAAGTTCTCCCAGCCTCCAGTCCCCTTTCTTTTCTCCTTAAATCCAATATATCTATGGAAAGAAAGCCTTTTCATTCGCTCTCTTAAAGCTTCTTTAAACTTTTTAGGGTCATCCAAAGCTTCTTCATCTGCTAATTTAAACTGAAACTCTCTAACTTCAGGTTTAACAATATCTGGATTGTTTTTTATAAACTTCCTTGCTTCAAGTTCTTTTCTAAAAGTTGCAAGGATATTTCCGTTTTTATCAGCTACATAGTAGTTGTTAAATACATGAGGAATGTATCCATAAAGACGGGAACTTCTTTTAAGATTATAAGCTAATATTTGCATATTTGGATTCTCAAAATCTAAAACGCCTAACTTTTCCATAAAACGTTTTTCTAAATCATCTGGTGTTTTTATATTAGAAACTAAGCCTTTAGGTAAGCTTTAAATAATTCCCTTTTTCATTTGTTTTTCTATTTCTTAACAAGCTCTTCTTTGCCTCTTTTAATGCCCTTTCTTTTACTTTCTCTAAATGACCTTTAGTCAATAATTGCAAAAATGGCTTCCATTTTTATCACCAACATTTATATTTAAATCAAGCAATCTTGCAGCCCATTTCATCCCCTCATCAAATGCTCTATAAGCCTCTTTCACATTCTCAGGAATTTTAACACCAAGAGCATTTTCTATATCCTCTATCTTTTCAATTTTAAACTTGTCTCTTGTAAATAAAAGTCTTTCAAGAAGTTGTTTATCTTCTTCATCGTGTAGGTTTTCATTTATTCTTTGAATAATTTTGTTATATCCCTTTTCAAGCCTTGTTTGTCTTTTATACGCCTTGTCTGTAAGCTCATAATATTTTGGCTTTCCTATTGCTTTAAATACATCTTCAGGGTCTCTCCATGAAGAAAAAGCAGGTAAAGTGTTATCTGCCTGTATCCATTTACCAGCTGCTTTTTCTGCATTTTCTATTTGATTAAAGAGTTTATCAACTGGGATACCTGCGTATAATTCATCGCTTGACTTTTTTGATTTTTCTATTAAATTATTAATAAGCTCTTGGAGTTTCTGATCCTGCCCGGAATTGGACTGGGCTGAGGCACGCAGAAACTCTGAGAGTTTTTTTCTGTTTACAAAACTAACTTCAGGACTTACCTTTATTTCATTGTTTAACTTATCTATATCCTTAAAATATATTGTTCTAATATCATTTACTTCTGTTGCACCTCTTCTCTTGGAATTTATTTCTATTGCAGATATTAAAAGATTATTCCCTTTCATCTTAGGTATTAAAACGATTTTATTTTCATTTTTTGGAGATTGATAAACAGCAAGAGGATTATTAATATGAATATGGAAATCTTTTAAATCATCTAAAGTTAGTTCATGTTTAGAAATTTTGTTTTTTATTATTTTTCTTGACAAAACAATTTCTTTATCAGGTATTCCTGCTATCTGTAATATTTTTGATGGTTTCCCTATTTTTATTAATTGTCCTGTAGGAAGTTTACCATCAACAGCTAATTTTACAATTTTATTGAAATCGTTATTTTGTAATCTTAAATCCACATAAGCATCTGTAGTTTCTGCCCCTGCTTCTTTTACAGGCTCTGGTAAGTTTTCCTCTGGAGTTATTTTTTGTTTAATCTCTTTTATTTTTTGCTTAATTAAAGGCTGATTACTTTCATCTGCTTTAATTTCAGCTTCTTCAAGTTCTATTAAAGCTTTTTTACTATCTCCTTTTTTAGATGCGTCATAAGCTTTTTTAACTTTCTCTATAACTTCTTTATTTTTACTTTTTCTGGCAATTTTAAATAATGCCTTTATATCAGGGGTTATTTTTTCAAGTAAAGGGTCAACTTTTTTGCCGACTGCTTTTATTCCTTTAGCAACATAAGGACTTGCAGCACCAAAAGTAAAATCAATAGCCGTATCTATTCCTGCATCTTTCCAGTCATAATTCTCTCTACCAAGTAAATTCACACCTGTATATCCAGCACCAGAACCTACAGACTCAACAATAGATTTTCCAAGCGTAGATTTAGGAGAAAAAGCAGACATTGCAAGGCTTCCTGTAGTTCTCATAACCGGAGAAAAAGCAATTAAAGACGGGGTTTCTCTAATTAATGTATTAACTATTTCACCACCAATGCCGTGGAATTTATTTTGATAAGCATCAGGCTCCCAGTAATCCATTGTTTCTTTCCCAACTTCTTTAATCTTATCTGCTATCTTTTGGCCCTGATACTGCATTAATGGGTCAGGAGTAATTAACTTTGAGGCTTTATTTATCAATTCTCCAGCAGTATCTAAAAGCTGACCACTTCCACCTGCAAACTGACGCCATACTTTCTCGTAAACAGGAGCTTCTTGTGCAGGAGTTGACATTTTTGGATTAGCTAAACTTGCGACAGACAATTCATTATCCAGCTGCTCATTTAAAGCCTGTATTTCTTCCGTAGTTAATGTATTTAAAAAGTCATTAAGTTTTCCTTGTTGCTTTAATGTAATTACTTTTTCAAGTAAAGTTGATTTTTGAGGTAGATTTTCCATATTTATCTCCCCATTTGGTCAATGTTTTTCATAAACTCTTCAAGTTTTTTATCAATCTGATTAATTAACATTCTTTTATCTTGCCTATTCATAGGTTTATTTTGTTGTTTTATTCCTAATAGCTTATTTGTTAATTGATAGTAAAGGATATAATCTCTTTCTAATTGATTAGCGATGTCAGGGTTTACATTTCTTATAGTTTTTATTATGTCTTTAACTTCCCCTTGGTCTAATTGTGTAAAATCTCCAGAAGGTGCAATAATTGTATTCCCTGTTAACTTTTTAAATCTATTAATTGTGTCTTTAATCCTATTCCTAAGAATGTTTATTCTTTTACTTAATTGCTCCTCTTTCTTCTTATCCTGTTTTTGTTTTATTTCTTGCTCCTTTAAACCAACTTCCTTTTTCTTAATATCTATTTCTTTACCTTTATACTGCTCTATTACTTTGTTATGTCTTTGTTTTTCTTTAAACTCTTTAAACTTAAGCCTAAAATATTCCCTTTCCTTTGGAGACATTCCTTTAACCATTTCTTTATCATATTCCCAGTTTACTGAGCCATCAGGGTTTTGAATTACAGCAACTGCTACCTTTCTATCTCCTAAATCAATAAAATCCGTTTTTACAACTTTAGGTTTCTCCACCTTCGGCAAATTAACCCCATAAGCCTGAGCAACAACATAATCCTTAGCAGTAGGAATACCTTTATTAATAAAACTATCAGAGAATAAGCCTTTAACATGCTCCTGTCCCAGCTCAACTTTAGGCATCATAGACATAAACTTTTGAGTAAGACCTAAAGGCTGTTGATAGTCAGGATTAATCATTTTTTGAGCCTGAATATCTATTGGGTTATTAGGCACTACTTGAGGCTCTGTTAAGTTTATAGTAGGAGTATCGTATCCATAAAGGTCATTAACAATTTTATTTCTTTCTTGCTGGTCAAGTTGCTGCTGGTAGTTTAATAACTCCTTTTTAGCCTGTATAGCCTGTTTCCTGTCTTCCAGTTCTTGTTGATGCTGCAAATCAAGTAAATATTTCTTATACCATGCATTAAATATAGTATTTGCTGCATTTTGAATAGCCTCATTTAAAGAATTATCAGGTCTTACAACTAAAAGCCCCATTTTTCGCCTCCTTAGAATATAGACCCTGTCTGCATAGCTTTACCTGCTAAAATACTGCCGCCAGCCGCAATTAAACTTGGCAGTAATCCATAGTCTCTTGGTTTATAGATTGTATCCCCTTTAATTCCATACCTCGCAAGGTCTTGTTTTAAAAATATATCAAGTGGCTGTTGGTAATAAACATCAAAAGCAGTTTTCTTAGGAGCAGTTATTGCTTCTTTAGCGAAATTAGCTAACAACCCAGCATTATTCAATGCTGCTCTTTGCAGACCAAATGCTTGAATATTGCCAAAAGGTGTAGAAACAATAGGATTATAACTTTTAAGTTTTGACAGTATACCTTGAATAGTTTGCCCGTAATTATCCATTGCCGAAACATAATTGTCCCGGGCTTTTTCCATTCTGGCAAGCTTGTCAAAATTCGGCTCAACCTTATATGAAATTTCCCCTGTAATAGGGTTTTTCTCAAATTTAACATCAAGCCCCATCACAACAGGGTTTAAAAAATAACTTGCAAATGCAGATTGCTCAGGACTTCTTTTTAGGATTTGTGGAGGAATTACTGTCGTCTTTTCTCCAGACCCAAAGAAAAATTTTCCTATATCTCCTAAAAACGCCATTTTCAAACCTCCTGCAAAAAATTAGTTTATATTTTTAAATAGAATAAGTTTTTAAAATAAAGCGAGGGACAAAGACTCCATTTTTCATAGGCTCTAAAGCCTCTTAGGGAGTATGTCCCCCTGTCCCTCAAAACCCAATTACTTGATTGGGCTATTAAGCCCCTGCCAGTCGGGAGGATGGTTATGAGGGACTTTAAAAATTCAACTAAGGAGGTGTTGTCATGCACTACATTGGCATTGATATGTCTAAAAACTCCTTTAATTTCTGTGTCATTGATGAAACTGAAAAAATTATTAAACAAGGTTCTTTCCCTGTATCTAAAGATGGTTTTGCTAATTTCCTTAAATTGATTTCCTCTTTTGATAATCCTCTTGTACTTGTTGAATCCTCTTCCCGTTATCATCTGCCTCTGGTTTATTCCCTTGTCTCTAATAACTTTCCTGTGTATGTTGTTAATCCTAAAGCTGTTCATAAGTTCATAAATTTTAAATCCCCTAATAACCCTTCTAAATCTGACTCTAAGGATGCTTTCTTTATTGCACTCTTTACTAAATATGAATCTAACAACCTTAAACCTTATTCCCCTTCTGATTCTCTTAAACTTATTGCCCGTAAAATTGATTCCATATCTAAAGATATTGCTAAAACTAAAACTCAAATTAATCAGCATATTGATGTTTTGTTCCCTGAGCTTTCTAAACGTGTAAATATTTTCTCTAAAGCTATCCTTAATTTGCTCCTTTATTATCCTTCTGCGTTTGATATTTCCAATGCTAATGTAAATGAGATTAATAAGTTTCTTTATACTCCAATTGGTAGAAGGTCTCTATATCTGCTGATGAGCTTATCCTTT
>NZ_ABHJ01000025.1:0-7022 GCF_000171895.1 Hydrogenivirga sp. 128-5-R1-1 | reverse complement strand
TAAACCGTTCATAGTCCTTTTCATCTTGTTTAACAACTTTCTCAAGGGATTGAATATTTTCTCAAGCTCTGAAAGAACAGCTTGATTGCTTCAAGTGATGATTTGGCTTTTTTTACATTTTCAGGCAAAGATTCTTTTAAAATTTTAAGTTCTATTTTTTTTGCTTCTATCTCTTTTTGTTTTACTTTTATTTGCTGGTTTATTGTATCAAGCTGAGCCTTATATTCTTTGCTTGATAATACTGCAAGAAGCTGACCTTTTTTTATTTTCTGAGATTCATCTGCGTAAAGTTTTTCAATCCTTCCAGCATACTTTGTATTTATATTTATTAAATCTCCATCAATTCTTCCTGTTCCTACTATTAAATTAGATGGTGCTTTTTTGGGATTGAGTTTTAAGTATATGAGAAAGGAAGAAACTCCAAAAAGTATTAATAAAAAGAAACCTAAAATATATTTTTTTAAAATTTGCAACTATATCCCTCCACTTTATCTTAAATCACTTTATCTTAAATATAGATAGAAAATACTATCAGTCAATTTTCTTTATCAGAAGCTCATTTTTAAACCATAAGTCTCTTTGTGGGAATGGAATTTCAATACCTTTATCTTTGAATGTAAACCATATCTTGTAATTTAATTCACTTTTTGCCAAAGGAATAGGAATTTTCCTTATGTTAATCCAGACAAGAAGTTCAAAATTTAATGAGCTATCACCAAACTCTATAAATCTTGCTTCAATGGGTTTATTTTTTATAACAAAATCTGTTTGTTTGGCAATTTCAATCAGTGTATTTTTCACTTTTTTAACATCTGAGCCGTAAGAAACCCCAACAGGAATATGTATTCTAATTACAGGGTCTATATAAGACCAGTTTATAAGTTGATTTCCTATAAGCTGGGAATTTGGGATAATAATGTCTATATTGTCTAAGGTTTTTATAGTTGAAGTCCTAACTCCAATATCAATAACTTTTCCAAAATTTTCGCCTATACTTATCCAGTCTCCTCTTTTAATGGTTCTTCCAATTAATATAATAAACCCGCTTATAAAATTATTAACAATATCTTGAATACCAAATCCAATACCTATGCCAAGTGCACCTGCAATAGGAAGTAAAATTTTCCATGTAATTCCCATATTTGATAATGCTATAAAAAATATAAAAATAAGAGCCGTATGATAAATTAGAATATCAATTGTAGAAGCAACTTCTTCTTTTTTTGATTTAAACTTGATATAGGCTTCAATAATTCTCCTTATTATTTTTGTTATCAAAAGTAAAATATAAAATGTTAAAAAGCCTTTTATTAGAGAGTAAATACTTATTTTTATTGATTCAGTATCAATTATGTTGATTTTTAAAAGGTTTATTATGTACTTTTGTATGTACTTATCTACATATGGAAAGTTCAGTAAAACATTTACAATAACTAAAAATAATAAAATGTTTAATAGGTTATTTAAATTTCTTATTATTTTTTCAAATACTTTTTTGTCTAAATTAAATTTTTCTTGAAATTCCTGTAATTTTATAAGAAAGTATTTTTTTAAAATAAAGTAGGAAAATAGAGAAATTACTAATATAAATACTGGATACAAAAGTGGTTCTATAAAACTGTAATCCATCAACTCTTTCATCTTCTTACCTTTGCTAATACATATCCCAAAGGGATTTTACACCAGAGACTATAAATTGTGATGCAATCGCTCCAACAATCAGTCCCATTATTCTTGTAGTTATTTTTACTCCAGTAATTCCTAAGAATTTATCCAATAAAACAGCATTTTTAAATACTAAAAAAACTACAACAGAAGATATAAAAATTGCAGTTATAAGAATAAACAAATCAATCCAGTTATGTGTAGATGTTTTAAAAATTACAAGAGTTGTAAAAGTACCTGGACCAAATAAAATAGGTATCCCAAGAGGTATTATTGAAATATCATCTTTTTCTTTAGCCTCTTCATGCTCTTCTGGAGTATGACTTGCCTCAAAAATTTTACCTTTTATCATATTAATAGAAAAAAGCAAAAGAATAATTCCACCTATTACTTTTATTGAATGTATATTAATATCAAACAGTTTGAATATTAAGTCTCCTAAAAATGTAGATAGAAGTGATGCAGTTAAAATAGTTAAGGTTGTTTTTTTGCTTATAGATACAAGTTCTCTTTTTGAGACAGGAGGTGTAAGTAAACTTACCATTATTGCAGCTGCAGCAATGGGATTTAATATGGTTATTAAACCTATTGTAAACTGAAGTAATGTTCTTAAATAATCAAAAACCTCCACCTATCTCCTCAGTAAATTTAGTATAATGTTTTAGTAATTTTACTATAAAGGAAGAAACATTGAAATTACAAAACTTAATTTATAACAAGCTTGGAAATAGTTTTTCAGTTATGCTTTCAAATCCTGAAATTCAGATAATGGAAAAAGTAAATTCTCCTATTTATTTTGAAGGAAGGCAGTTTTATTATGAAATAGATGGAATATCTACAATGCATTTTGATAAGTCTGTTTTACAGATATTTTTAAAGCTTTACTCTCCAGAGTTTGAACACGACCTTTTTATTAAATTCTTGGAAAATGGAGAGGTTTTCTTAGAGGCAAAAGAAGAGTTTTTAGGAAAGTTTGAAAATGGAATATTTAGTTTTGAGCTTCTTGAAGAAGAACCTTTAATAGTGTTCAAACTTTCTGCAGTAAAGGCTGAATATTTTTCATTTGAAAAAGAAGATAAATATAAATTAAAAATAAAAGAAGAACACCTTATAAAAGGTGCCCTTGAGGTTTTATACTACATTTATAAATAAACTGCCAACGTGGTAGACAATGAATGCCACTATCCATGCTACTGCAAAGCTGTAGGCAAGGAAAAGGACAGCATATTTTTTATTTAGCTCTGCGCCATAACTGCAAAGGTAGCAAGGCAGGAGTTGTATATAAGTATAAGTATCATAAAAGACAGTGCTGATAAAGGTGTAAATTTTTGCTTTATAACCTGTCTTAAAGACTGATTTTCATCTTCTTCTACTTCAAAGGCAGATATTCCCGGTTTTACGGCATCTATTGCTGACATGTAAACTACTGTAAAAAATCCTTTTATCTGGTTTATAAACTCCTCTTTTATATTTATTTTTTCCTCTTTTTCTTTTATCTGGACAGAGTACATAGTACCAAGTGCACTAATTGCGGTTTCCCTTGCTAAAAATGCAGGAATTAAAGATGTAGTAGCCCTCCAGTCATCTATGCCAACTGGCTCAAGTATCGGAGTTAAAGTTTTTCCAATTTTTGCCACATAACTTTCAGATATATTTTTAGCTGAAGGAGGTAAATTCATAAGTATCCAAATTACTATGGAAACAGCAAATATAACTGTACCAGCCTTTTTTATAAAATCTTTAACATGAATCCAAGATATAATAAGCAAAGATTTAATTGGAGGAATTCTATACGGAGGAAGCTCTAAAGCAAAATGTATAACCTCTCCTTTAAACTTAGTAAATTTCAAGATAGTAGCAGTAATTACTGCAATGACTATTCCAAGAAGATAGAAAGAAAGTATCACAAGGGCAGGATTATCAAAAAATATTACTGTAAAAAATGCAAATACTACCAGTCTTGCAGGACAACTCATAAAAGGTATCATCATAATTACTATAAACTTGTCCCGAGAATTTTCTATAGCCCTTGTTGACATAATAGCAGGTACATTACAGCCAAACCCAAGTATTAGAGGAATGAGCATATTACCGTGAAGTCCTATTTTTTCCATAAACCTGTCCATTAAAACAGCAATTCTTGGAAGGTATCCAGACATCTCTAAAAAACTTATAAGGAAAAATAATGTCCCAATTAAAGGAACAAAAGTTAAAACAAAACCCACACCGCCTATAACAGCTTCACTCCAGAACCTGTTTACAATATCAGGAAGTCCCAGTAATTTAAACAATGATAAAAATAAAGGTGAAACAAAATCATTTAAAAAACCATCTATCCAATCAACATAAGGGGCTGAAAAATCAACAGCAATCTTAAATACAGAGTACATTATCCAAACGAAAATTAATATACCAAGTACAGGGTGAAGTAAAATATTGTCAAGACTTTCTGTAATATCTTTTCTTTTTTCTTTTTTCTTTTTAACTACATCTTTTGCAATACCGTGAGCATAACCAAATCTTTCATTTTTTATAATTTCTTCTACAGGCTCTCCAAAGTATTTTTCTAATTTTTTTCTCAGCTCTTTTAATTTTTCATCTGAAATATTAGGGTTTTTAAATTTCCCAAGAAGAATATCTATTAAATAATGTTTATCTATATTTGTTTTTAGTATAGTTTTTAATTCTTTTAAAGCTTCTTCAGCTTCAGTGTTGTATTTAAGTTCGTAAGGTTTTTTATTTTCTTCGTATACTTTAACAATAGCTTTTAATATTTCATCAATGCCTTTTTTTTCTTTCCCTACTGTTTTTACAACTTCAACATTAAGCAAATTTGCAAGTTTTTTATCATCTACTTCAATACCTTTTTTTTCTGCTTCATCTATCATATTCAAAACAAAAACTGTAGGTTTACCAAACTCTAAAAGCTCAACACCAAGAAGCATATTTTTTTCAAAATTTTGAGAATCTATAACATCAACAATTACATCAACATCTCCACTTTCTATAAAATCAACAGCAACTTTTTCTGCGTCAGATAAAGGCTCTAATGTGTAGATTCCCGGAAGGTCAACAAAATGTATTTCATAATCGCCGTATTTTACATTTGCCTCTTTTTTTTCAACAGTAACTCCTGCCCAGTTTCCAACTTTAAGGTTTGTTCCAGCTATTGCATTTAAAATTGTGGTTTTTCCAACATTTGGATTTCCAATAAAAGCAACAGTTATCTTTTTCATTTTTCAACCTCTATTTTTTCAGCAAGAGCTTTATCTAAAGCTATTTTTCTTCCCTCTAATGAGACAACAATGTTTCTTCCTAAGATTTTTTCTACCTTTAATCTTTCTCCTTTTTTTAGTCCCATTGCTTCTACTCTTTTTAAAAATGTGTTTGATTTGTCAGTTAAGTTTTTTACGACTGCTTCCTCTTTTTCTTTCAGCTCTGTAAGTCTCATTTACACCTCTTTTTTGAGATTTAATCTCAATTTAAGTAAGTTATAAAAATATTATAAGACTTTTAAGTATAAAATTCATGAGAAATCACAGATTAGATATAACAATATACGTACCTACGCAAATTATGCTTACTGCAACTATCTTTTTAAATGTTTTAGGTTTGACTTTTTTAGTTAAGTAATTACCGATAACTACTGCAGGAATCAAACCTAATGTGGCAAGTAGAATAAACTTTAAATCATAAAACTGCCGTGTATTTTCATCAACGTAATAATAAATCCCCCGAAAAATAAGGATAGTCAAGAACAGTATTGAAATATAAAA
Organism: Hydrogenivirga sp. 128-5-R1-1; assembly: GCF_000171895.1. Classification (NCBI taxonomy): domain Bacteria; kingdom Pseudomonadati; phylum Aquificota; class Aquificia; order Aquificales; family Aquificaceae; genus Hydrogenivirga; species Hydrogenivirga sp. 128-5-R1-1. The sequence goes on along the minus strand of NZ_ABHJ01000025.1, from coordinate 1,581 downwards.
CTTGTAAACCCTTTTACTTACAAAAAGCTGATTAAAATAAAGAGCATAAATGCTTCCAGCACCGCCAACAAGACCAGAAAATATGCCGCCTGTTATACCTGTTATAAACTCGTTTAGTTTGGTTCTTTTTATTTTAAAATTTCCTAAATTCCCAGTTTGCACAAGAAGGTCATATACACCGGTTATCGCAACGACAGTTCCAAATACAAGTTTTATATGCTGTGTATCTGAAATGCCTAAAAGGTAGGAGCCTATGAAAACACCTATTATAGAGGCTGCTGTTATAAGATAAATCCTTTTTAATGAAAACTTTTTCAGCCTGTTTTTATAAATAATGTAAGAAACTCCAAACATGTTTGTAATTGTAAGAGAAACAATGACTGTTTTTATGTTTATAAAGAAAAGTAAAATGGCAGGAATAATAATACCAGAACCTATCCCTAAAAACCCCTGAACAAACCAGCCTATGAATGAAGATAATAATATGATTAAATCTAAAAGCATATTAAAATATTACTATACTTTATTGAAAGGAGTTTATATGCAGAGAAATATTTATAAAAATCAAAGGGTAGCTGTATTTTTAGATGTGCAGAATCTTTACTACTCTGCAAGAGATGTTTTCAACAGGAAAGTAGATTTTGAAAAAGTGCTTTTTAAAATACTAAATGGAAGGCAGTTAATCAGGGCACTAGCTTACATTATAAAACTTCAGGGAGTAGACCAGAAAGGATTTATAAGCTCTTTAAAACATATAGGATACGAAATAAAAGAAAAAGAACCTAAAATATACAAAAGACTTGATGAAGAAGGCAATCTTATAACAACAATAAAAGCAGACTGGGACATGGGAATAGCTATGGATGCGATTTCTATTGCTGAAAAGATAGATGTTGCTGTTTTAACAACTGGAGATGGAGATTTTGCAGACCTTGTTAAATACCTGCATACAAAAGGTGTAAAAGTTGAAATTGCTGCATTTAAACAAACCACGGCAAAAGAGCTTATAGAAGTTTGTGATGAGTTTATAGACCTTACGCATTTTGGAGAAGAAATATTTCTTTAATTGAAAACAGCGTAAATTTTGCATATATTTTTATAAAAAAATATTAGGAGGAAATACTAAAAAATGGAAGAGAACAAAGAAAATACGCAAAATCAGGAGCAGGAGAGAGAGGAAGTAAAATCTGAAAACCAAGAGACTGAAAATAAACAAGTTCAAGAAGAAAAAACAATGTCCGTAGAAGAGCTAAAAGAAAAGATAAAACAGCTTGAAGAAAAACTCAAAAAAACAGAAGACCAAGCTAAAAAATTAAGTGTTTTATATCAAACACTTCAACAAGATTTTGAAGCTTATAAAGCAAGAGCTATAAAAGAAAGACAAACAGCTATAGAAGAAGCTATAGAAAAATTTGCAAAAGAGCTTTTAAATGTTATTGACAACTTTGAAAAAGCCCTTGAAAGTGCTAAAGTATCAGAAGACATTTCTGCTTTAACAAAAGGCGTTCAAATGATACATTATCAGCTTTTATCAACTTTGGAAAAATTTGGTATACAGGAAATAGTCGGAGAAGGGGAATT
>NZ_ABHJ01000026.1:0-6672 GCF_000171895.1 Hydrogenivirga sp. 128-5-R1-1 | reverse complement strand
ACCCTTTTGCATATCCTGATGAAGTGAAGAAAGAATATGGTATAGAGCTTTTAGATAATATTGAAAAAGAAGCTCCTTATGACGCAGTTATCGTTGCTGTAAAGCACAAGCCTTTTATTGAGGAACTTGATTTTAAAAAATATAAAAAAATTATGGGAGAAAACCCTGTTTTAATAGATATTAAAGGGTTGTATAATAAAGAAAAAGCTAAAAAAGAAGGCTTTTTATACTGGAGGTTATAAAAAAAGAAGTGGAAAAAATAGTAAAACCATTAGAAGACAGCCTGTCTTATGAACTTTTTGGAATAAAGTTTAAAAATCCAGTATGGACTGCTTCAGGATGTTTTTCTTACGGTCTTGAAGTGGCTGAAAATCTTTACGATATTTCAAAACTTGGGGCAATGGTAGTAAAAGGACTTTCATATAAACCAAGAACTGGAAACCCACCTCAAAGGATAGTTGAAACTCCTGCTGGAATGCTAAACTCAATAGGTCTTCAAAATCCGGGAGTTGAGTATTTTTCAAAAAATATACTCCCAAAACTGAGAAAATATGACACCATAATAATTGCAAACGTTTTTGGAGAAGATGAAGAAGAATATCTAAAAGTTGGAGAATTTTTAGATAAAACAGAAGGTGTTCATGCTTTAGAGCTTAATGTTTCCTGTCCAAACGTAAAAAAAGGTGGTATAGCCTTTGGCTCTGACCCAGATACTCTGTACAACCTTGTTTATAAATTAAAACAAATTACAAGTAAACCACTACTTGTAAAACTAAGCCCAAATGTTACAGACATAACCCAAACAGCACAGGCCTGTGTTGAAGCAAAAACAGACGGACTTGTTTTAATAAATACCCTTCTTGGTATGGCAATAGATGTAAATAAAGAACAGCCTATACTTGCAACAAAAACTGGTGGTCTTTCTGGACCTGCAATACTTCCAGTTGCAGTAAGAATGATATATCAGGTTTTTGAAAAATATGGAAGCGCCGTTCCTATTATAGGAGTTGGCGGAATAACTACAGCAGAAGATGCACTTCAGCACTTTTTAGCTGGTGCTGTTGCAGTTCAGATAGGAACGGCAAACTTTTACGACCCATATTCTCCATTGAAAGTAATAGAAGGACTTAAAAATCATTTGAATAAAAAAGGGTATAAACATATTTTAGAAATAATAGGAAAAGCCCATAAATTAAAGATAACCTAAAGGAGGAACAATGAGTTTTCCAGAATTTATATATAGTGATGAAAATTTAGACCAGCTTAAAGAAAAGGTTTTAAGCCAGATAGAAGAAAATAAGAAGAAAATTGAAGAGCTTTTAAAAATAAAAAATAAGACCTATAAAAACTTTGTTAAGCCTTATGAAGAGCTTAATATAAAACTTGGAGAATTTTTCCAGCCGATTGCCCATTTAAATTATGTTAAAAACTCTCCAAAAACACAGGAAGTTTATTCTTCACTTCTTCCTGTTTTAACAGAGTACTATACAAATTTAGGACAGGATGAAAGGATTTATAAAGCATTTAAAGAAATTTATGAAAATGAGAAAGAAAATCTAACTTATGCACAACTTAAAGTACTTGAAGACTCAATAAAAGATTTTGAACTTTCAGGTGTTGGACTTGAAGAAGAAAAGAGAGAAAAGGTTAAGCAAATCAATATTAAGCTTTCAGAACTTCAAAACAGCTTTGCACAAAATCTTTTAAATGCGACTAACGCCTATGAAATGATAATAGAAGATTTTGAAGATGTTAAAGAACTTCCTGAAACAGACCTTAAAACAGCCACTATAGAAAAAGATGGAAAAACCGTTTACAGATTTACACTTCACCAGCCATCTTACATAGCATATATGACCTACGGCTCAAATAGAGAAAAAAGAGAACAGCTTTACAAAGCTTATACAACAAGAGCTCCTGAAAATGACAAAATACTTGAAGAAATTCTTGCTTTAAGACACGAAAAAGCAAATTTACTTGGGTTTAAAAATTATGCTGAGCTTTCACTTGCAAAGAAAATGGCAAATTCTCCAGAAGAAGTTATTGAGTTTTTAAGAACTTTAGCAGAAAAAAGCAAACCTCAGGCAGAAAAAGAGTTTGAAGAGCTTCAAGAGTTTGCAAAATCTAAAGGGTTTGATGAAAAAATTGAAGCATTTGATTTTGCATACTGGTCGGAAAAACTAAAAAAGGAAAAAATAAATGTGAATGATGAAGAGTATAAACCTTACTTTGAAAAGTCAAAAGTTATAGAAGGACTTTTTAACTTTCTAAATAAGCTTTTTAAACTTGAATTTGAAAAAGTGGATGCTCCAGTTTGGGATGAAACAGTAGACGTCTTCCATCTTTATAGAAAAGGACAGCTTATAGGAAGACTTTATATGGATTTGGAAGCAAGGGAAGGCAAAAGAGACGGGGCATGGATGGATGAATGGATACCACACTATGTAAACTTAGAAGGAGAAAAAGTTCTACCTGTAGCGTATATAGTTTGTAATTTTGCGCCTTCTTCAAAGGATGTACCTTCCTTACTAAGACCTTATGATGTTGAAACACTTTTCCATGAAATGGGACACGCCCTTCATCATCTTTTAAGTCAGGTGGAAGAAGCATCTGTAAGTGGAACATCTGGTGTTGAGTGGGACGCTGTTGAATTTCCTTCCCAGTTTTTAGAGCAGTTTGCATATGAGCCTTCAGTGTTAAAAACGTTTGCAAAGCATTATAAAACAGGACAGCCGATGCCTGATGATATGATAAACAGGCTTAAAAATACAAAAACGTTCTTATCTGCCCTTGCAATGGTTAGACAGCTTGAGTTTGCACTTTTTGATATGTTAATACACTTAGATAAATATAATGCTAAGCAGGTTCAGGAAATACTTGATAAAGTAAGGCAGGAAGTGGCAGTAATAAAACCACCTTCTTACAATAAGTTCCAATGGTCTTTTTCACATATTTTTGCAGGTGGATATGCTGCTGGATATTATAGCTACAAATGGGCTGAAGTTCTATCTGCTGACGCATATTTTATGTTTATAGACAACGGCATATACAATGATGAAATAGCTGATAGTTTTTATGAAGAGGTTTTAACTAAAGGTGGAAGTAAGCCGGCTGCTGAAATATTTAAAAGTTTTGCTGGGAGAGAACCTGATATAAATGCACTTTTAAGACTTAGCGGGATTAAAACTGTGGAGGAATAAAATGACGCCTTATACAATTGAAGCAATTTTTATTTACAGTATGGTTGCAGTATTTATAGGAACATTATTTGCTTATCTTTACAAAGAAGTTAAAAAAGGAGGAGATGAGGAATGATTGTAGTAATGACTAAGTTTCCAATAAATCCAGAATATGCAAAAGATTTTGCAGAAAGAGCAAAAAAAGAATTTGGAGAAAAAGGCTTAACCGAGCAAGAAGGTTTTATAAAAATGAATATTTTAGAGCCAAAAGAGTTTCCACCAGGAAATAAAAATAATGTTTTCATAATAGAAACTTACTGGAAGGATATGGAAAGCTTTAGAAAATATACTGAAAGTAAAGCTTTTGAAGAAGCCCACAAAAATCCTCCACCTAAAGAGTGGTTTACCGGAAGACCTACAGTTGAGCTTTATGAAGTAATTAAAGAAAAATAAATCTTGAAATGTAAAAAATTATAAGGTATTTTTATTATCCATAATAAAACGGTGTTTGATTTAGGAGAGGAAAATGGACGGATATTTTTCCCTGGTAATATTTTTTATAGCAGCGACAATAGTTGGGGTAGCTTTATTAGTTATTAATAGATTAATAGCTCCTAAAGTACCTGACCCTCTTCAAGACTATCCGTATGAATGTGGAGTTCCTCTTTATGATAAAACTGCCCAAACAACATTAGACCAAAAATACTATTTGCTTGGTCTTCTTCTTGTATTGTTTGACCTTGAAGCAGCTTTTGTATTTCCATGGGCTGTAGTTTACAAAACTTTTGTTAGCATAAATGCAGGACTTATTTTTGTTGAGATGTTCTTATTCTTAACAATACTTATATTTGGATTTATTTATGCATGGAAAAAAGGAGCGTTATCATGGCAATAATGAACAACAATGGAATAATATTAACAACAGCAGAAGAAGTTTTAAGCTGGGGAAGAAGAAATTCTCTATGGCCTGTATCAATAGGGCTTGCTTGCTGTGCTATTGAAATGATGCACACAGCAGCATCAAGGTTTGATACTGACAGGCTTGGGATAATATTTAGGGGCTCTCCAAGACAGTCAGATGTATTGATTGTTGCAGGGACCGTAGTAAATAAAGTTGCTCCAATGCTTAAACTTATATATGACCAGATGCCTGACCCTAAATGGGTAATATCAATGGGTGGATGTGCATCAGCAGGAGGACCATTTCCAACATATTCTACACTTCAAGGTGTGGATAGAATTATTCCTGTTGATGTGTACGTTCCTGGCTGTCCTCCAACTCCGCAGGCATTGCTTTGGGGAATTTTAGAGCTTCAGAAGAAAATAAAGGCTAAAAGAGAAGGAAAAGAGTTCAAAGAAATTCCGATAAAAAAAGCAGAGCCTTCTTTTCCCATTAACAAGTAAAGCTTTAAGCTTTACTTAACGGAGTTTGATAATTGCTCTGGGCTAAATGGGATGATATTGCTTTTATAGGGGATAATTTTGAGTCTTTAAAATTTACAGATAGTGATAAACTTCCCTTTTTTGAAATAAGTAAAACTGAACTTTTAAGTTTTTTAAAAGAAATAAAAGATAATCCTGACCTTCAGTTTAAAATGTTCATAGATTTTACAGTGGTAGACTATCCACTACATAAACCACGCTTTCAAGGTGTGTATTTCCTTTATTCTCCTCTGCTAAAAAAAAGAATTTGCATAAAAACATGGGCAGAAAATGAAAGACTTCCTTCTTTAACAGGTTTGTGGAAAGGTGCAAAATGGGCTGAAAGGGAAGCCTATGATATGTTTGGCATCCAGTTTGAAGGACATGAAAATCTTGTAAGAATGTTCATGTGGGAAGGATACCCTTATTACCCGCTAAGAAAAGATTTTCCAATTGAAGGAATAAAAGATACATATCTACCATCTTTAAATGAAAAACCTGGAAGTACGCCCAGCCATGATTACGAAGAATATCACACAGCTATTCCTACTATGGAAGATTTGGAAGAGACAGAAAGAAAGAGAATTCAAAAAAAAGCTCAGATAGTTTTAAACTGGGGACCTTTACATCCGGGAACTCATGGAACAATATGGTTTTTGTTTGATTTGGAAGGAGAAAAGGTCAAAAACTGCGATATTATCCTTGGCCAGCTCCACAGGGGAGTAGAAAAAATAGCTGAAAATATAACATATACCCAGTTTATACCATATACAGACAGGATGGATTATATATCTGCTATCTGTAGTAATGTTGCTTATGTGAATGCAGTAGAAAAGCTTTTAAACGTTGAGCCTACAGAAAAAGCAAAATGGATAAGAACTATGCTGTGTGAACTCCAAAGGATAAATTCCCATCTTCTCTGGCTTGGTACTTATGCCCTTGACCTTGGGGCTTTAACTATATTTCTCTACACGTTCAGAGAAAGAGAAAAAATAATGGATATTATAGAAGGTATAGCAGGGATAAGGCTGAATTCTTCTTATATCAGAATAGGCGGAGTAAGACTTGACCTTCCAGAAGGTGCACTGGATGTAATTAATCACTTTATAAAAGATTTCCCAACAAAACTTGAAGAATATGAAACTATTCTTACAAAAAATAGAGTATGGCTTAAAAGAAATGTTGGCGTTGGAATTATTGAAGAAGAAGATGTTTATAATTACGGGCTTACAGGTGCTGTAGCAAGAGCTTCAGGAGTTGCTTATGATATAAGAATGATACAGCCTACAGACAAATATGATGAAGTTGATTTTGAAATACCACTCGGCACTGTTGGAGATTCTTACGATAGATATTTGGTTAGAATGGAAGAAATGAGACAGAGCTTAAATATTGTAAAGCAGTGTGTAGAAAAATTAGAAAAATTAAAAGATGATAAGCATATAGCAACAGATAATCCTTATGTTCTGCCTACTTTAGATGAAACTTTTGTTTCAATAGAGTCAATGGTAAAAGATTTTAATCTTAGAATATACGGTGAGCAGGCACCAGAAGGAGAGGTTTATCTATCAGGAGAAAACCCAAGGGGAGAACTTGGATTTTACATAATAAGTAAAGGAGAGGGCAGACCCTACAGAACAAGAATAAGGTCTGGGGCTTTTTACAACCTTCAAATATTCCCAGAGCTTATAAAGGGTAGAACAATAGCTGATGCTGTGGTTCTACTTGGAAGTTTAGACCCAGTAGTTGGTGAAACTGATAGATGATAAAAAAGTTATTTTCCATAGTTATAGTATTTTCTTTATATTCAATAATTTTCCATTTTCATTCTGATTTTTCATATCATCCAGACTGTCCTGTTTGTGTTTCTGGAGTTGATGATGAAAAAACGATAACTATTAACGTTTCTATAAAAGAAAAACCTATAATCTACAAATCCAAATATTTTTTCAATTTAAAAGAGAATTTAAAATCTAAAAACTTCAAAAGAACCTTCCTTCAAAGAGCACCTCCAGAAGTATAAACTTTAAACATACTTCTAACTTTGATTTAAAAAAAACCTAAAAGGAGG
>NZ_ABHJ01000027.1:0-6432 GCF_000171895.1 Hydrogenivirga sp. 128-5-R1-1 | reverse complement strand
AGGTGTAGTTGATTTATTTGAAATGAAAGCTTATCTATGGAGAGGAGATGAATTAGGCGCTAAGTATGATATAACCGATGATATACCGGAAGATGTTAGACCTGTAGCTGAAGAATGGCGTGAAAAAATGATAGAAGCCATAGTTGAAACAGATGAAGAATTAATGGAGAAATATTTAGAAGGTGAGGAAATATCTGTTGATGAGCTTAAAAAGGCATTAAGGAAGGCTACTATAAACAGAGAATTAGTTCCTATGCTCTGTGGTTCTGCATTTAAAAATAAAGGTGTTCAACCTTTACTTGATGCTGTAATTGACTTTTTACCTTCTCCTGTTGATGTTCCACCAGTAAAAGGTGTTAACCCACAAACAGGGGAAGAAGAGGAAAGACATGCATCTGATGATGAACCGTTCTGTGCACTCGCATTTAAAGTGATGGCAGACCCTTACGCAGGACAGTTAACATACTTTAGGGTTTATTCTGGAGTTGTAAAAGCTGGAGATACTGTTCTAATTGCAAATAAAAATAAAAAAGTTAGAGTTGGAAGAATTCTGAGAATGCACGCTAACCAGAGGGAAGAGATTACTGAAGTTTATGCTGGTGATATAGCTGCTGCTGTTGGTATTGATACTACAACTGGTGATACGTTATCAGACCCTAACAAACCAATTATTTTAGAATCAATGGAATTTCCAGAACCAGTTATTGCTATGGCTATTGAGCCAAAAACTAAATCTGACCAAGAAAAACTTTCTCAAGTTTTAAATAAATTTATGAAAGAAGACCCGACATTTAAAGTTTCTGTTGACCCAGAAACAAATCAGACTCTTATCCATGGAATGGGTGAGCTTCACCTTGAAATTATGGTTGATAGAATGAAAAGAGATATAACATTGAAGTAAATGTTGGTAAACCTCAAGTTGCTTATAAAGAAACTATCAAAGCTAAAGCAACAGGTGAAGGTAAATTCATTAGACAGTCTGGTGGTAGAGGTCAGTACGGTCATGCAATTATTGAAATTGAACCTCTTAAAGATAAAGAATACGAATTTGTAGATAAAATTGTTGGTGGTGTAATTCCAAAAGAATACATTCTGCTGTTGATGCTGGTATACAGGAAGCTATGCAAAACGGTATTATTGCAGGATATCCTGTTATTGGTGTTAAGGCAACTTTATTTGACGGTTCATTCCACGAAGTTGATTCTTCTGAAATAGCATTTAAAATTGCAGGTTCTATGGCATTTAGAGAAGCTGCTAAAAAAGCAAACCCAGTACTTTTAGAGCCTATAATGCTTGTGGAAGTTGATACTCCTGAAGAATACATGGGAGATGTTATGGGTGACCTTTCTAAAAGAAGAGGTAAAATTTTAGGTTCTGAAAAGAGAGGTCCTACTTTAACAATAAAAGCAGAAGTTCCACTTGCTGAAATGTTTGGATATGCAACAGATTTAAGGTCTTTAACACAGGGTAGAGCTACATTCTCAATGGTATTCCAGAAATATGAAGAAGTTCCTAAAAATATAGCTGATGAAATAGCAGGCCAAAGGGCAAAAGCTGAAAGTTAATTTAAAATAAAAAGGAGGTAATACTGCAAAATGGCAAAAGAAAAATTTGTAAGAGAGAAAGAGCACGTAAACGTAGGGACAATAGGGCACGTAGACCATGGAAAAACAACATTAACAGCAGCAATCACATACGTATTGTCAAAGAAAGGATTAGCACAGTTTATAGGATACGGAGATATAGACAAAGCACCAGAAGAAAGAGACAGAGGAATCACAATCAACATCACACACGTAGAATACGAAACAGAAAAAAGACACTACGCACACGTAGACTGTCCAGGACACGCAGACTACATCAAAAACATGATAACAGGTGCTGCACAGATGGACGGAGCAATTCTTGTAGTGTCAGCAGCAGACGGACCAATGCCACAAACAAGAGAGCACGTACTACTTGCAAGACAGGTTAACGTACCATACATAGTAGTATTTTTAAACAAATGTGATATGGTAGACGACGAAGAGCTTTTAGAGCTTGTAGAACTTGAAGTAAGAGAATTATTAAATAAATACGAATTTCCAGGGGATGACGTACCAGTAATAAAAGGGTCAGCACTTGGAGCACTACAAGACGAAGAGAAATGGGTAAAATCAGTAGAAGAATTACTTGATGCAATGGACAATTACATACCATCACCAGAGAGAGCGACAGACAAACCATTCCTAATGGCAATAGAAGACGTATTTACAATATCAGGAAGAGGGACAGTAGTAACAGGAAGAGTAGAAAGAGGAACACTCAAAGTAGGAGACGAAGTAGAAATAGTAGGAATGACAGATGAGATTAAGAAGACAGTAGTAACAGGAATAGAGATGTTCAGAAAAGTATTAGACGAAGCAGTAGCAGGGGACAACATAGGGGTACTCTTAAGAGGAATAGGAAAAGACGAAGTAGAAAGAGGGCAGGTACTTGCGCAGCCAGGCACAATAACACCACACAAGAAATTCAAAGCACAGGTATACGTACTATCAAAAGAAGAAGGAGGAAGACACACACCATTCTTCTTAGGATACAGACCACAGTTTTACATCAGAACAGCAGACGTGACAGGAACAGTGGTAGAACTACCAGAAGGGCAAGAGATGGTAATGCCAGGGGACAATGTAGAATTAACAGTAGAATTAATGGTACCAGTAGCTATAGAAGAACAAATGAGATTTGCTATCAGAGAAGGTGGTAGAACTGTTGGTGCTGGTGTTGTTACACAAATTATTGAGTAATAAGGGGTAGTAATAATGGAACATGAAAAAATTAGAATAAAATTAAAAGCTTTTGACCACGATGTTTTAGACCAATCTGTAAAGCAAATTATTGATACAGTTAAAAGAAGTGGCGGGGTTATTAAAGGCCCTGTTCCACTTCCTACTTCAAGAAAAATGTGGTGTGTACTTCGTTCACCTCATAAATTTGAGCAGTCCAGAGAGCATTTTGAAATGAGAATTCATAAAAGACTTATAGATATTGAAAATGCGACACCACAGACAATTGAAGCATTAATGGACATAAGCCTTCCTGCTGGGGTTGATGTAGAAATAAAACTAAGCTAAAGGAGTGAGAGCAATGCCTACAGGCATAATTGGAAAAAAGATAGGAATGACAAGAATATTTAAAAATGGAAAAGCGATACCTGTTACTGTTATACAAGTTGAGCCAAATTACATTGTTGGCATAAGAACAAAAGAAAAAGATGGTTATAGTGCAGTAATTCTTGGAACAGGTGAAAAGAAAGAAAAGAGAACACCAAAACCTTTATTAAAAATATTTGAGAAAGCAGGTTTAAAACCTTTAAGAGTCTTAAAAGAGTTTCCTTTAAAAGAAGGGGAACAGCCTGAAGTTGGTAAAGAAGTTAAAGTAGAAGAAGTCTTTCAGCCTGGAGACCTTGTTGATGTTGCAGGGAAGTCTAAAGGTAGAGGATTTACTTCTGCAATGAAAAGATGGGATTTCGGAGGTTTTAGAAAGTCTCACGGTTCAAGATACCATAGAGCAGTTGGTTCTGTTGGAGCAGCAACTGAACCTTCCAGAGTATTTAAAGGAAAAAGAATGGCTGGACATTACGGAAATGAAAGAGTTTCAGTACTTGGGCTTGAAGTTGTTGACATTATACCTGAAAAAAGTGTGATTTTAGTTAAAGGTTCTGTTCCAGGAGCAACTAAATCTTACGTTGAGTTAAAGGCAAGTGTAATTGCAAATAGAAGAAAAGGAAAAAGAAAATTAGAAAAAGCGAAAAAATTATACGCTTCTCAAGAATCTTAAAAGGTAAGAGGTGAAAATAAAAATGGAAGCAAATGTAGTTAATAATAAAAATGAAACAGTAGGTACTAATCAACCTGAAAGAAGAAGTATTTAATACAGAAGTAAAAGAACATACTGTATGGGAAGTTATAAAATGGCAGCTTGCTGCAAAAAGAGCTGGAACTGCTTCTACAAAGACAAGAGGGGAAGTTAAAGGTTCAAGAAGGAAAATACTTCCTCAAAAAGGAACAGGAAATGCCAGACATGGAGATAGAAAAGCTAATCTAATGGTTGGTGGTGGAGTTGCACATGGACCTCAGCCAAGAGACTATTATTATGCACTTCCTAAAAAAGTTAGAAAAAAAGCTTTAAAAGGTGTTTTATCAATTAAATTAAAAGATGGTGAAATAATAATAGTTGAAGATTTTTCATTTGATGCACCAAAAACAAAAAATGCAGTAGAAGTACTTAAAAATTTAGGCTTAGAAAATGAAAAAGTTTTAATTGTTTATAATGAAAAAGATGATAATTTCATAAAATCATTTAGAAACTTACCAAAGGTAAAACTTATACCTGTAGAAGGATTGAATACTTACGACATATTAAATGCTGATAAGGTTTTAATACTAAAATCTGCAGCTGAAAAAATTAACGAGAGGTTAGGATAATGAAAACTCCATACGATATACTTATCCGTCCTGTAATAACTGAAAAAACTGTAAAGCTAAATGAAAAGCAGAATCAGCTTGTATTTGAAGTAGCAAAAGATGCTAATAAAATTGAAATTAAAAAAGCGGTAGAAAAAATTCTTGGTGTAAAAGTTATAGATGTTAGAACTACAATGGTAAAACCTAAACAAAAAAGAGTTGGTTTTGGAAAGCCAGGATACACTAAATCCTGGAAAAAAGCTTATATTACTATTGAGTCAGAAAAACCAATAAATATAGCTGAATTAGTGTAGAGGTGAAATAAAAATGGGTGTTAGAAAATTAAAACCAGTAACAAACGGAACAAGACACGCAATTTTATATGATTTTTCAGAAATTACTAAATCTGAACCAGAAAAATCCTTACTTGCTCCTTTAAAGAAAAAAGCAGGTAGAAACAATCAGGGAAGAATTACTGTAAGACACAGAGGCGGCGGTCATAAAAGAAGATACAGAATTATTGATTTCAAAAGGGATAAATGGGGCGTTCCTGCAAAGGTAGCTGCGATTGAGTATGACCCAAATAGAAGTGCAAGAATAGCTCTTCTTCATTACTTAGATGGTGAAAAAAGATACATAATATGGCCTGAAGGTTTGAAAGTTGGAGACATGGTTCAAGCTGGTCCGGATGCCGAAATAAAAGTAGGAAATGCACTTCCACTTGAAAACATACCTGTGGGTACATTTATTCACAACATAGAGCTTACACCTGGAAAAGGTGGACAGCTTGTCAGAGCTGCAGGAATGTCTGCTCAGATACTTGGTAGACAGGGAGATTACGTTCAGGTAAGACTTCCTTCAAACGAAATTAGATTAATCCATAAAAAATGTATGGCTACTATTGGAACTGTTGGTCTTGCAGAACACGAGCTTGTAAAACTTGGAAAAGCTGGAAGAAAAAGATGGCTTGGAATCAGACCTACAGTTAGAGGTACTGCAATGAACCCAGTTGACCACCCACACGGTGGTGGTGAAGGTAGAACTTTTGGTAAACATCCAGTTTCTCCTTGGGGACAGCCTACAAAAGGATATAAAACCAGAAGAGGAGCTAAATACTCTGATAAATTCATAATAAAACGCAGAGGTAAAAAATAATGGGATATAAAGGAAAGTGGAACGAAAGAAATAAAAATCCTTATGTAAATGAGAAAATATTAAAGAAAATAAGAAAAATGAATGAAACTGGAGAAAGGAAAGTAATAAAAGTATGGGATAGAGCCTGTACTATTACTGAAGAAATGGTTGGCCACACAATAGCTGTTTATAATGGAATGAAATTTATACCTGTGTATATTCAGCCCGAAATGGTTGGCCATAAGCTTGGAGAGTTTTCTTTAACAAGAACATTTAGAGGACATCCAGATAAATCAGCAAAAGCTGTTAAGAAAAAATAAGAGGTGAAGTTAGATGGCTACTACAACAAATGAAGCTAAAGCTATTTTAAGATATGCAAGAACATCTCCTACAAAAGCAAGACAGGTTATTAATCTTATTAGAGGCAAAGATGTTGCTACTGCCCTTGCTGTACTACAGGGCTTAAATAAAAGAGCTGCAAGGATTGTTGAAAATGTTTTAAAAAGTGCTATTGCAAACGCAGAGAATAAAGGTATGGATATTGACAACCTTTACATCAAAGAAATTAAAGCAGATGATGGTCCAAGATTAAAAAGATATATGCCCAGAGCTTACGGAAGGGGCAACAATGATAAAAAGAAGATTTTCTCACATTACAATTAAATTAGCTGAAAGGCAGTAAAGGAGGATATTAAAGTGGGACAAAAAGTACACCCTATAGGACTTAGACTTGGAATATCTTCAGACTGGCAGTCAAAATGGTATGCAGATAAAAAAAATTACGCAAAAACTTTGCACGAAGATATAAAAATCAGAAACTTTATTAAAGAAAAATATAGAGCTGCAGGAATAT
>NZ_ABHJ01000028.1:0-6021 GCF_000171895.1 Hydrogenivirga sp. 128-5-R1-1 | reverse complement strand
TTTTTAACCGTATTGGTAATAACTAAAACCTTTTTGCCCTTTTGATATTCATCTATTATCTGCTGTTCTAACTCTTTTATTGGTTTATCTTCTAATCTAATTTTATGTTTTTTCTCCTGGTTAAAAACCGGTTCTAAAACTTCAATATCACATTCTTTCAACTGATTAACAACAAAAGGATGTATAGTTGCACTCATAAAACAGAATTTTCCGCCATATTTTGATATTTCTTGAAGTCCTTTTATTATTACTGCTAATGTATCTGGTGAATAGCTTTGCGGTTCATCTAAAACTATTTTTGAATACATTAAAGTTGCATAAACTTTTTCATATCCTGGATATTTGAAAACAGAAGTAAATATCTGGTCAGCTGTTGTTACTGTTATTGGCATCGAGTATTGGCGAGTAGAGTCTGTCCGTGATATGTGTTCTTCTATTGAAAGTAGATCTTCTGTATATTCAAAATCTTTTTCTTTTAATCCATAAAATAAAGCATCACTATGAAGTAGCCCAACATAATCTTTACTAAAGATACTTTTAAATCTTTCATACATCGCATTTACAGACACCCTAACTGGAAGTGTGTAGAAAGCTTTGTCTTTCCCTATCCAATTAATTGCAAATTCTGTTTTTCCAATTCCTGTTGAGGCTGTAAGTAAAACGTTTTTATCTCTTAGCTCACTTGCCTTTTGCTGAAAGGGTTTAAGTCCTTTAAAATTCGGTTTTTGGGATAGATATTCTAATAATTTTCCTTCTGGATTTTCTATTCTTTCGTGTTCTACTGGCAGATGTGCGGAGGCTGAATGGTCTATTCTATGAAGTAATCCTTTCAAAAGGATAAAAGTTTTATCTTTTTTTAACTTTAGAACACTTTTTGAAGAAGAATTCTTAAAGTTCATAATCTCTTCATAAACAAAAGAAGGTGCATTTTCTTCGATATTATCTATTTTAATTCCAAAATTTTCTAACCATTTTAATAAATTAATTTTCGATTTAAGATCTTTTTGAAAAACTTGATTTATGTAATCTTCACTAAAATCAATATCCCTTTCATGATGAAAAAGAACAGAATAAAGAATATAATCAAAAAACTCTTCTTTTATTATGTTTTCAAGATTTTCATTGAATAAAAAAATTCCAGATAAATAATTATGAGGAATTTCTTTATTTAATTCTGAAGGAATTTTATATATTTCTTTTAAAATTCTTCTTATTTTAGCTTGGAAATGTGAAGAAATTTTACCTAAATCATGAAACAGACAGGCTAATTTTAAAGCATTCCAAAAATCTTCATTTACTCCAAGTTTTTTAAATTCATCTTCATAAAGCCTTTTTAACCTTTCTAACTCGTTTAATAGGTTTAAAGTATGTTTTTCTAATGTTTCTGGATATGGTCTATTATTTTCATAATAAATTTTTGCATAAATCTTATCCATTAGGTATCACCTATTAAATCTATTAATGTCTCTTCTTCCTCGTCAGTTAAAAACTGACCTTTTTTTATTGATCCAGAATCTACATATACAACATCTTTTTTCTCAAAATATCTAAGTCCTGTTTTATCTAATAGTTCTTTATCATACTTAAAATTCATTCTGTAATTGATTCCACTAAGTCCTAATTTATCTGCCGTTTCTTTATTTAAGTACATACTGTTTTTAATCAATAATCTTTTAAATTTAGAAAATCTTTTCTCTACAGGTTCAATAAAATCTATATAATCAATTCTAATCAAATCTTCTTTTCTTCCTAATGAAGGATATTCCAGTTTAAGAAGGTTTTCTTTGAATTTTTGTAGATATATTTCTTTTGCTTTTAAATAGATAGTTAGATTTACTCCATAAACATTTGCCACATATGTGGGAGATTTTGAAAATGCTTTATTAAATCCTTCTAATAATGGATAACCTTTCTCTTTAACTCTCTCTTTTCTATCAAATTTTATAAGAGTTTGTAAATCCTGTACTATTCCATCAAATTTTCCCTGTATGCTCATCGCAATAGGAATATACTCTGTTGCTTCTACAACAGTATGAAACCAGCCTCTTATCGTCGATAACGGTGGCAAAGGATAAGTATCCCAGTAATTAAAACTCATAGGTTTCCTATAGTTTGCAAAAACCTGATAACCTTTTATTTTAAGCAGTCTCATTTCTATACACCGTAATACTCATTTACTTTTTGTTTTAACGCTTCAAAAAAGTCATTTACATTATGGAATTTATCCTCTTCAACAAGTTTCTGTATCTCTTCCTCATTTTCCCAGTATCCTTTTACTACACCTATATGAGTATTATCTTTTATTGCTTCTCCGTTAAAAGACATTTCAAGAACAGATTGGATTATAGGAGTATCTAAAAGATATTTCCTTGTTTCCCTGTTGTATTGTATTTTTAATCTTCCCATAAAAAATGGATTTTTTACATTGTAAACACCACCAATTGCAAACAATGGATTTAAACTTTCCATTCTACCCTTTATGTTTCTATTTAAAACTTTTAAAACATCTAAAACCATATTTACTCTTCTGGCTTTTTCCTGAGGGGCAAGAGAAATGTTATCATTAGGGTCTTCTCCTATTCTATCAAGCTCTATTGTTATTGTGTATGAATATAAAGATAGATGATGTTCAAACTGGAATGGATCTGGATTAATTTTATCCTTTTTATCTGGAAATAATTTACGAGCTCTTTCTACCATATTTAAGTTCGTTCCAAACTCCACATCTAAAAACATAGGCTCAAGGGAAATCGCTGGAGATATCCTAACTACTGCTGGTCTTGTAATTGCATTTTCACCTTCTGTTGTTTTCATATAACCAAATAAATCTATTTCAGGATATTTATCTATTTTTGCATCCGGATCAAACTGCAATGTTTCTTTTTTATCTTTCTTTCCTTCCTTAATAGGAGTTTCTGGAATATTAAAGAATTCCCTTAACATTCTATAAATATCGTATCTTATAGCCTGTCTTGATTCATAAGAGAGTAGTTCTCCAGATCTTGATAATTTTTTAAGTTCTGATATGTTTCCAACACCTTCCCCATAGTTTAAGCTCATAGCGTCAAATATCATTGAAACTGTTAATCCATGTGGATTTAAATTAGCCATTATGATTAACCTCCTCTTGTTTTTTTGATTGGTTTTCCTCCCCTAAAAGTCCATTTAAAAAGCTGTATCCTAAAGCATAAAAAGTTTCTTTGTCTGAAAGGGTTTTTATAAAAGATGATGGAATTTCTTCTCCGTAAGCCATATATGTTCTAATTAAAACATCCATAAATTCTCTTGTATCCCCAATTCTAAGAGCATTAAGGAGCTTGTATGAAACAGACTGAATTTTGTTCTCTGCATTTTTAGACTTTAATAAATTTGCCAGTTCTTTCCCTTTGTTATAAATACGCCGTATTTCTTTCTCTGAAGTATTCATTGTTATTCCTCCTACATGTGTTAAAAATCTAAAGATTAAGCTATTTAAAACTTGAATCTGATAAGTATTAATATTTGTTTCATAGTTTTTAGAGTTGTTCTGCGTTGCAATGTAAAACTTTATAAGTTTGTTTAAATAATTAAAGTATAATTTATTTTCTATTAGTAAATAGATAATTTCTGGCAATATAGAAACTGTAATTTCATTTTTTTTCTTTTTTATCTTATATTTTTTTCTTGAAAAGAGTTTTAATTTTTCTTTATTTTTTTCTTCCTTCAACTATTTTGCTTTTTCTCTTGATAGATTAAACGAATATACTTTTGGCATTGTTTCATTAGTAAGGTCAAGTTCTAATACTGCAATATTTTGTAAGGTGTAAACAGCTTCACGGTAAGAAGTTTCCAAAACTACTTGTGTAAAGAAATCTAAAAGGATATTATCAGAAATTTCTGTAGTTAAAATATTTTTTAGCAGTTTATTTTCTCTGACTAAATCGTCTATGGAATTGTCGGAATTCACAAAATAATAAACTGTTTTATCATCTCTCTTAACTGGAGTTAACCCTGCAAAATATGAAAAATAAATAATCTCACAAATTTCACAAAGAGGGAGTTCAATTTTTGACTTAATTTTTCTATTTTTGGGCATATAAAAGAAATTAAGCAAATCAGCATTTAATCCTGCGAAGGAGGCTAATGAAGTTGAAAAACTTTTGTCTTTCTTTGCTATTCTTAGAGGATAACATACAAAACAGGGTATTTTTACTTTTTCCTTTTTTATTTTGATTTCTTGTTCTTTTAAGGAGCTTTCTTTTAAATGTTCCTCATACTTTTTCTTAAAACTTCCTAAAGATAAAGCATTCAACCAATTTCTATGAAAAAATTTCCCAAATCTAAAATAATCTATAACTTTTTTGTTTTTTACTTCTTCTGGTAAATTTTTTAGATAAGAAATTGCATTTTCTAAGACTTTATTTGCATCATCTGTTGAAGTTATAGTTTCAGGTATTTCCTCTTTATAAGAATACTTATCCTTTAAACCTATGTCTTTTAAAGATTTTGTAATTTCTTTCCAAACTTTTTTAGCTTCTTTTTCGTTTTTACTGTTAAAAGAATTCTCTAATTCCTTAAGTTTGGTTTCCTTTAAATTTTTTAGTCTGCCAATATGATTGAACAAACTCATATATTCTTTAAAAGCGTAATCAAAAAATCTTTCTGCAAAACCATCAAATATTTTTCTGTCAAATTCTATGTAATTGTCGCCAAATTTAAGTAAATTTTCGTCTTTTGATATTAACTTTTCATCTTTTACATCCCACAAGTGAGAGTTTATGTTTAAAAAGCCAACTATTCCTGCATTATAAAGCCAATCTCCAAGATAAACCTTTTCCATTACCCCAAAACCTCCACCATCCCAAAGCCCTGTCCTGTGCGGTTGCCTATGCCGATTTTGTATAGAATTTCTAAATCCTTAGGATGCCCTGAGAGCTTAAAAATCCCTGAGTTTCCTGTAAGGTACATTATAGGTTTTCCTGTTTTTTCTCTGAACGCTTTTAGAGTGTGTTTTATTACCTGTTTATTCATTTTTATGGGCTTAAATTTAAGAGGTTCTTCTAAGCCTTTGCCTTTTATATGAGGAGATTTTAGTATTCTGTCTGTTATTTCATTTAAATGATACTCAAAATTTTTATCTGAAAATAAAACAGGCTTGTCGTTTCCATTTTCTACTACAATTGGTGAGTTTGTTTTAAATACTATATGTCTTGATTTTATGGGTTTTTCGTTTATAGGTGATACTTTTTTAATTTCCCATGTTATTTTTTCACCATCAACAAGCATATTTGTATCTGAACTAAAGTTAAAAGTATGTAATCTTTTTAGACCGTTAAAAAGACTTATTAAAAAGCGGTAATCTAAAGCTGAAACAAATAATGATAAATAACCTTCTTCTATTTCAAACACTGTATCTTCTATGGTAAAGTTTTCATCTATCTGTATTTTTGCTTTTATGGGTTTTCTTTTCGGTGGTAAAACAAGATTAAAGCTAAATGGTTTTGTTATTTTACCTTTATATAGAAAATCTTTATAATCTTTGTCTGATTTTTTTAACGCTTCTTTGAGAAGAGACATTACTTTGTGTTTGTAAAGTATAGGAGTTTTGTTTGTTTTGATATAAATTTTCATTCTCATTTAAATTGACTCCCCTTAAATGTCTTTTATATAATAAACGTACAAATCTGTAAAAATCTGACAAGTTTTTTTATTTTTATTATATAATTTTTTATAAGGCTACTTGGAAAAAGAATAAGAAAGCCCCATGTTTATTATTTTAATGGAGAAGGGCTATTATTAATAACAGTTATCATTAAGTTTTGCATTTTTAATGAAAAATATATTTCTGTGTAAAATGGCTTTTCATGAGCTTCAGCAAGAATATAACAGAAAATATATTTGCATTAATGGAGGTTTAATGCAAACTACCTTCTCCAAAAAGGATTTTAAAAAATTTTTTAATCTTTTTTAGTGCTTGAAAATACTTGCCAACATGAATTTTTTTTATTACATTTAATTAACGGGTTTTATCTGAACTATATG
>NZ_ABHJ01000029.1:0-5862 GCF_000171895.1 Hydrogenivirga sp. 128-5-R1-1 | reverse complement strand
AAAGGCTAAAAAACTTGTTCCTAAAGAAAATTATTACTCAATAAGGGTAGTGCTTTACAAAAAAGAAGAAACTGCCGTTAACTATATAAAAAAACATAAATTAGAAGAATGTTTTGTATATCCTTTTAAACAGTTTTTCGGTGTTTACTGCGGACTATATTTAGATAAAAAGGACGCACAGCAGGATTTAAATAAATTTAAAAAGAAATTAAAAGTAAAAGACATTTTGCCTACAAAAATATCAATCTGACAAAGCAATATCTACAGCTTTTTTAATATCTTCAAATAAAAGCTCTTCAGCAGAGGGATTTCTTAAAATATATGCAGGATGTAAAGTTAAAATAAGTTTTCTACCTTCCCAGTTTAAAACTTCACCTCTTTCTTTCGTTATAGAAACAGGTCTTTTCAAAAAAGCCCTTGCAGCTGCAGCTCCAAGAAGACATAGAACTTTAGGGTCTATTATTTCTATCTGTTTTTCTAAGAAAGGAAAACAAGCCTCCTGTTCCCATGGAGTTGGGGTTCTGTTCCCAGGAGGCCTGCATTTATTCACATTTGCTATGTAAAACTCTTCTCTTTTATGCCCTGTAGCTTCTATCAATCTCGTTAAAAGCTGGCCAGCCCTTCCCACAAAAGGCCTTCCAAGCCTATCTTCATCTGCTCCGGGAGCTTCACCTACAAACATAAGTTTTGCATTTGGATTTCCTTCTCCAAGTACAGCCTGTTTTCTGTTTTTATATAAATCACACTTCTTACATTCCTGTATTTCCTTATTTAATTCTTCTAAGAGTTTCGTCTTGTCTATATTATCACCTGTACTTTTCTTAGTTTCCATAAAAACCTCATCTATACCTATTTCTTTTAAAACTCTCAGGTATTTATCAACCAAGTATTTTACCTCATTTGTTAAATATGTCTTTAATTAATTGTTTAACGGATTTTATTTTGGATACATTTATATTATCTACACGGGTATTGTATGGAATTATTATATTTTTAATTCCAAATTTTTCACATTCTTTTATTCTTAAATCACTATAATAAACAGACCTTACTTCACCTGTTAATCCAAGCTCACCAAATGCAGCTGTACCTTCAGGTACTGGTTTTTCAAAAACTGATGAAATAATTGCTATGGCAAGCGGCAAATCAACTGCAGGCTCTTTTATCTGCATACCTCCAACTACATTTATAAAAATATCTTTATCCTTTAAAAATATATTAAGCTCTTTTTCTAAAATTGCTGTTATTATTGAAACTCTATTTATATCAATTCCTTGTGCTCTTCTTTGTGGAACAGCGTAAACAGTCTTTGAAACAAGAGCCTGAATTTCTATTAATACTGGCTTAGAACCCTCTGTATGTGGAAAAATAATGCTACCCGCTTTTCCTTCTGGTTTTTCCATAAGAAAAAATGAAGATGGGTCATTTACTTCTTCAAGACCCTTTGAAGTCATATTAAAAACTGCTATCTCCCCTGCCGCTCCAAATCTATTTTTTATAAGTTTTAAAACCCTGTATGCGTGTCCCCTTTCACCCTCAAAATTGGCAACTGTGTCAACAAGATGTTCTAAAACTTTAGGTCCTGCTAAATTTCCTTCTTTTGTTACCTGACCAATTAAAACTGTTGGTATATTTCTTTGCTTTGCAATTTCTGTTAATTTACTACTTACATACTTTACCTGAGAAACTGAGCCAGCAGCACTTTCAAGCTCAGATGAATAGACAGTCTGAACAGAGTCTAAAATAATAAAATCAGGATTTATTTTATCAATAGCATCTAAAATATTATCAAAATTAGTGTCTGCAAGAATAAATATATTTTCATTCAACGCTCTTATTCTTTCCCCTCTAAGATATATCTGATTTGCAGATTCTTCTCCTGTTGCATATAAAACTTTTTTTCCATCTTGGGCAAGATTATTCGCAAGCTGAAGTAAAAGTGTAGATTTTCCTATACCGGGTTCTCCAGATATTAAAATCACCTGTCCAGGAACTATTCCACCACCTAAAGCTTCATCTAAATTCTTTATATTTGTTGAAATTCTTTCAAATTCAAAGGTTTTATCTACATTTGTAAGTGGAACAGGATTTACTTTTTTTAAGATTTGATTACCTGATGTTTTTTGTTTAGAAATTACTTCTTCTACAAGTGTGTCCCAGCTACCGCAGTTAGAGCATTTTCCTGACCATGTTGGGAAATTTGCCCCGCACTCACTGCAGACATAGGCTGTTTTTTTCTTTGCCATCAGGTTTGAATTAGTTTTAATTGATTTTTCTTTTTATTTATAGCAGTTTCAATCTCTTTTAAAACTTCCTGCTTCCTTTTTGGACTACACCAGTCTGGAGCAATGAGTTCATCATCTGGCGCTTCACCTGTTAGTCTATGTACTATTATATCTTCAGGAAGTATTTCAATAATGTCTGCAACAATCTGTGCATATTCTTCAAGGTCTAAGGTCTTTATTTCTCCTTTTGCATACTGTTTTTCCATAACTGTGTGGCGAACAATATGAAGTGGATGAATTTTTACACCGTCTATTGGAAGGCTTGCAAAAAGTTTTGCAGTTTCAACATAATCTTCGTAAGTATCACCAGGAAGACCAACTATCATGTGGGCACATACTTTTATATTTGGTCTTTTTTTTGTTCTTAAAACAGCATCAACAAAATCAGCAACACCATGAGCCCTGTTTATACTTCTAAGTGTGTTAATATTTGCAGTTTGAAGACCATATTCAATCCAGACTTCAGGCTTTTTTACAGCATAAGTAGATATTAAATCAAGTACTTCTTCAGGAACAACATCTGGACGAGTACCTATAGACATTCCTATAATTTCATCATATTCCATAGCCTTATCATATATTTCTCTTAGCTTATGGACTGGAGCATATGTATTTGTATAAGCCTGAAAGTATGCTAAAAATCCTTTTATATTTTTAAACCTTTTTTTATAAAAAGAAATAGCATCGTTTATCTGATTTTCTACAGTTTCTCTGGTCATTGCATAGGGACTGAAAGATATATTGTTGCAGAATGTACACCCTCCAGAGGCTTTAGACCCATCTCTGTTGGGACATGTGAAACCTGCGTCTATAGATATTTTTTGAATTCTTCCACCGTATTTCTCTTTTAAATACTGATTAAATTTTATCATGTTTTAAAATTTATACTACCACTTTATTTTTTCCAGTTCTTTTGGCTTTATAAAGTCTTTTATCTGCAAGTTCTATTAATTTTTCAAGATATTCTGGATTTTCAGTTAAAGACGCAGCTCCTATACTTATAGTTATATCAATCATATTATTTTTACACTTAATAGGTTCAGCTATTATAGATTGTCTGACTTTTTCTAATACCTTTAAAGCCTCTCTTTTGGTGGTATATGGAAGTAGTATCAAAAACTCTTCCCCACCGTATCTAAAAACAAAATCGGATTTCCTTAAAACAGATTTTATTCTAACTGCAACTTCTTTTAATACGCAATCACCTACCAGATGACCATAGGTATCATTTATTTTTTTAAAGTCGTCCATATCTGCCAGACCAATAACAAAATCATTTCCAGTTATTTTTGAAAGGGTATATTGATTTGTCAGGATAATTTCCATAGCCCTTCTATTAAAAAGATGTGTAAGAGGGTCTATATTTGCCTCTGCTTCTGAAGATACAGAATGTACAAGAGCAATGGTAGAAACCAATCTACTTGTATTTTTAAAAAGGTTTATATATTCTATAAGTAAATTTTTGAAAGCCCTTTTTTCAATAAAAAAGTATATTTCGTTTGCTGATTGATGTATAGAATCATGTATTCTTTTTACTATATCTTTGTATTTTAACGTTAATATTGAATCCAAATCTCCGTTATTTATTTTTTTCCCAAATTCGCATATATTTGGATTTAATTCTATAGATGGTTTGCTTCGAAGTTTTTTTATATCTTCCAATAACTTATTTAGCCATATAAAATGGTCTTTCACATAGCCACTTAAAATTGAAACATTTCCTTTACCTTTAAAAATTCGCAGTTCTTCTCTTATCCAGTCTTTGTCATTTTTCATTAAATTTACTAAATATCCGTACGAAAATGTGTTTTCTGCAAAGTAAGTCATATCTTCTAATTTGTCCACATATTCTGCACAATTTAAAGTTTCATCTTTAGATAAGTAATATCTAAGCTTGTTTATAGAGTCATAAAAAAAAGAAAAAGGAACATTCTCTTTGTAAAAAGTATCGCCTACTTTGAAAAAATATCTTTTTGCTTCGTTTGTATCTCCCGAAATATATCTTTTAAAGCCTGTGTTTATGTAATGTTGAATATCTTTGAAAGATATACCTTTAAAAAATCTATACATGTAATCATCATTTAAATAATAGTTATAAACATATTTTAATGCTAAATCTATTTTTTCCTTTAAAACATTCATAATCTCTCTATTATTGCCTGTGTCATTTCTTTTGTATTAACTTTTTTAGTTCCCGGCTGCCATATATCTCCCGTTCTATAGCCGTCATTTAAAGCTTTTTCTACTGCTTTTTCTATATCTCTTGCAGCTTCTGGCAGTTTACATGAGTGCTCAAGCATCATAGCTGCTGAAAGTACCATTGCAACAGGGTTTGCTATACCTTTTCCTGCTATATCAGGAGCTGAACCGTGAACAGGTTCATAAAGGGCATATTTTTCTCCTAAAGATGCTGAGGGAAGCATTCCAAGAGAACCTGTTAAAGCACCAGCTTCATCAGATATAATGTCCCCAAAAAGATTTCCAGTAACAATAACATCAAAATCCTTTGGTCTTCTAACTAACTGCATAGCAGCATTATCAACATACATGTGTTCAAGTTCAACATCCTGATAATCTGCCCAGACTTTATTTACAACTTCTCTCCAAAGACCACTAACTTCAAGAACATTGGCTTTATCAACACTTGTTACTTTTTTTCTTCTGTTTCTTGCTACATTAAAAGCAAGTCTTGCAATTCTTTCTACCTCATGCTCTGAATAAACCATTGTATTAAATCCAACTTTTTCACCATTTCTTTCTTCTATTCCTCGTGGTTCTCCAAAGTATATTCCACCTGTTAGTTCTCTGATAACAAGCAGGTCAACTCCTTTAATCAAACTTTCTTTTAAAGGTGAAGCATCTAAAAGCGCATCATAAGCCTTACCTGGTCTTAAATTTGCAAATAAATCAAGCTCTTTTCTTATTCTTAAAAGACCTTTTTCTGGTCTTTTATCGGTAGGAAGATTATCCCATTTTTCACCGCCAACAGCTGCAAGCAAAACAGCGTCGGACTCTTTTGCAAGTTTTAAAGTTTCCTCTGGAAGCGGATTTCCTGTTTCATCAATTGCTGCACCGCCGATAAGACCTTCTTTTATTTCAAAATTTACATTGTATTTTTTTTCTACGGCTTTTAAAACTTCTAAAGCTGACTCCATAATTTCAGGACCAATTCCATCTCCGGGTAAAGCTAAGATTTTACAAGATTTTTTCAATTTATAACCTCCATTGTAATATTATTGAACCTTAAATTTTATAATAAATTTTACACCTTTTCCATATTCGCTTTCAATAGATATTGTTCCATTATGACTAAATACTATTTTATAAACCATAGGAAGACCAAGACCTGTACCTTTTTGCTTTGTTGTAAAAAATGGTTTAAATATTTTTTCTTTATCTTCATCTTTTATTCCAGTTCCATTATCTTCTATTTCAAGAACCACAAAGTTTATATTTTTTATAGTTTCAAGATAAGTTTTTATTTTTATGAATTTATATTTTCCTTCTTTTTCTTTTAATGCTTCAATTGAATTCAAAATCATATTAAATAGAACTTGTTTTATCATATTTTTATCAA
>NZ_ABHJ01000030.1:0-5726 GCF_000171895.1 Hydrogenivirga sp. 128-5-R1-1 | reverse complement strand
TTTTTCCGCCCAAATTGTGAAAACAGATAAAGCTATAGCAAACAACGTTATGGAAACAACCAAAAAAATTAAAAATTCTTCATAAGTCTTTATCATTACAATCTCCTCCAAGAGAGACAACATAAAAACCTACCGTTGCTAAAACAATAAAAACAAAAACCGCACCTACACTTAATGTAGGTGAGAATTTATCATTAACTATAGGCTGAATAACAGCAAAAACAACAGATGCTACACCTATATTTATAATAGCTTTTCCTACTTCTTCAAGACCTTTTTTATATCTCATATTATACTAAAATCTAATCTCACAGCTTTCCTGGTCATATTCAATAAGTTCTTTTATTTTTGGGTTTTCACCGCATAAAGGACATTTTTTGTCTTTTCTAAGTTTTACAATGTTAAATTCTGTTCCAAGTGCATCAAATATTAAAAGTTTACCAACTAAAGGCTCACCTATATCAAGTATAAGTTTTAAAGCCTCGTTTGCCTGTAGAGTACCCATTATTCCGCCAACAACTCCTAAAAGGCCTGCTTCCTGACAGCTTGGGACAAGTCCCGGAGGTGGAGGTTCAGGGAACAAACATCTATAACAAGGTGAATTTTCTTTATCTCTATAATCAAAAGTAGTTAGCTGTCCTTCAAATCTAAGTATTGCTGCTGAAACGAGAGGTTTGTTTAAAAAGTAGCAGGCATCATTAACCAAAAATCTTGTTGGAAAATTATCAGAGCCGTCTAAAACAATATCATAATCCTTGATTATATCTAAAACATTACCTTTATGAATTTTTTCATTATAAGCAATAACTTTAACATCAGGGTTTAGCTCTTCTAATGTTTTTTTTGCAGATTCAACTTTAGGCATTCCAACTCTTGAGGTGTTGTGGAGTATCTGTCTTTGAAGATTAGAAAAATCAACAACATCAAAATCAACTACTCCAATAGTTCCAACACCAGCAGCTGCCAGATAATATAAGGATGGAGAACCAAGACCACCTGCCCCTATAACAAGGACCTTTGCCTTTAAAAGTTTTTCCTGTCCTTTACCGCCAACTTCCGGCAGTATTATATGCCTGCTGTATCTTTTAATTTGTTCTTCAGTAAACTGAAAAGACATTAACAACACCTCTTTGTGAAAAATTTAAAACATAATATAATATATTAAATATTATTTTCATTCAATTAATGAAATTAATCATAAGGTTATACTCACATCTTCCGGCATTTCCTGTCCAGAAGGAACACCTTCTACAAGCTCTCTGATTAGGTCTTTAACATGAACAAGTCTCTTTATTCTATATCCATTAGAACCGCTGAAGAATAAACCTGTCTCATATCTTCCAAGATACGCATCACCAAGCCTATCAGCTATGCAGTATCCAACCTTTTTAGCTTCCTCACCATGATTACAAGGAACAACACAGTTGGAAACACATTTAACCTCTGGGGCTGTTCCTCTTTCTATATCCTTTAAAAGTTTTGTTATTATTCCCCTTGCAGGATAACCTACAGGAGATTTCAAAAGCTGTATATCCTCTTTCTTGGCATTTATTATAACTTTCTTGAACTCATTTGATGCATCGCACTCATAAGTACCAACAAACCTGGTACCCATCTGCACCCCAGCAGCACCAAGATTTAAATAGAATTCTATGTCATTTTTATCCCATATTCCACCAGCAGCAATAACAGGAAAATCACCCCATTTATCCCTTTCTTCTATAACTTGCGGAACTAAATTCTCAAGTTGAAACTCAGGCTTTAAACAATCTTCATAAGGTATACCTTGATGACCTCCTGATTTTGGTCCTTCAACGACAACAGCATCAGGAAGTCTATTGTATTTTTTCTTCCAATGTTTGCAGATAACCCTCAAAGCTCTTGCTGATGAAACTATCGGAACAAGAGCAACATCTGAACCTTCAGCGTATTCTGGAAGTCTAAGTGGAAGACCTGCTCCTGAAATTATTATATTTGCTCCAGCTTCTATAGAATCCCTTACAACTCTTCCATAATCTGTTATCGCACAAAGAATATTAACTCCAATTACAGCCTTTTCACCGCCGGCTATATCTTTTGCATCTCTTATTATTTGAGTTAAAGCTTCTTTATTATGTATATATTTACTTCCAACTGGTCTTCCATCTTTAAGTCTTACATAGTTAGGATGTCTATAACCTGTACCAACAGATGAAACAACCCCAAGACCGCCGTACTTAGATACTGTACCAGCAAGATTTTCCCATGAAATACCAACTCCCATTCCGCCCTGTATTATAGGATACTGTATTTCATATTTTCCTATTCTTAACGGCTGAAAACCCATATCATTTCTCCATTTTTAATTTAACTTTTAAATATAACACAATTTTCATTGATTTTTTATGACAGGAAGTACATTTTTAGCTTTTAAATATCTTTATCTGGTTATAAAGATGTGGTTCACCTGTTTCAAAAGCAATTTCTATTATTCTGTAAGTATAATTTTTTCTTTCACAGCTGACCTATAAAATCGGCAACAAATATTCCCTCTCTTCTTTTATGTTCATATACAACTCTTCCAATAAAACCCACATCAGACCTGTTAACCTTATCTATGTATTCAACGGTAAGTATGTTCTTAATTGCAAAAACAGAGAGCAAATAGTTTTCAATTGCCTCTTTCAAATTGTTTTTGATTAATTTTTTTACTGTAAAGTTATGTTCTTCTTTGTTGTTTTCAATACTTTTTGAATCTTTTTCTTCATTATCATGCTTACTGTTAAATTTTATAATCCTGCCCAAATCAAACACCCCTTCAAAAATGATTAATATTAAATATAATATGATATAATCTGTTTTCCAATAAATAAAGGAAAAACAATGATAAAAGGATTAACAGGTCAAAGGTGGCTTATTTTAGAAGACATAGAAAAAGCACCTGATTACCTTATAAACAAACATGGAAGAGTTTTAGGTCAGCTTATATTTAACCGCAGAACTTTATTTAATAATAAATTTGAAGAAGAAAATATATATCCAAAGATAAAAAATCTTATAGAACCAAAATATTTCACGAAACTTGAAGAAATTGCTCAAAATCTGGCAAATGACATAAAAAAAGGAAAATCCATAGCAATTTATGGAGATTATGATGCTGACGGTATAACGAGTACAGCTCTTCTTGCTAATTTTTTGTACGACATAGGTGTTAAAGTTAAGTACTATATACCAAGTAGATTTTCAGAAGGATACGGATTAAATAAAGCTGCAATAAAAAAAATATCATCTTTATCTGATATTTTAATTGTTTTAGACAGTGGAACAAGTGCTTATGATGAGTTAATATTTGCTGCAAAAAACGGCTTAAAGGTTTTTGTCTTAGACCATCACGAACCAAAAGATAAAAACTGGAAGTTTGAAAATGTAAATATACTAAATCCAAAATTATTCAATAAAATAAATCCTTATTTTAAACATCTATCAACTGTTGGGATTGTTTTTTACCTGATGATTATGCTTAGAAAACTTTTAAAAAAAGATATTCCCCTCAGTCCTTACCTTGACATTGTAGCAATAGGAACAATTGCAGATGTTGTACCTCTAACTTACTTAAATAGAATTCTTGTAAAGAAAGGAATAGAGGAAATTAACCGTAAAAGAAGAAAGGGTATTAAAGCTATGCTTAATCAACTAAATCTTGAAAAGGTAAGCAGTTTTGATGTAGGGTTTCAAATAGCACCAAGAATAAATGCTGCAGGAAGATTAGATGATGCGAAAAAGGCAGTAAAACTGTTAATATCCAGAAATGAAAAACAGAGCAAACAACTTGCATATGAACTTGAAATCCTAAATAAAAAAAGACAAAAAATAACAGAAAATGTATTTAAAGAAAGTCAAACAATGATAAAAAACGAAAAACCTGAAGATTTTGTAATGGTCGCAGGTAAAAACTGGCATCAAGGAGTTATAGGAATTGTAGCAGGAAGATTACTTGAAAAGTATAAAATACCTTCTTTTGTCCTTGCAGTAAATAATGGATATGCAGTAGCCTCTGTAAGAAGTACACCAGAGATTAATATACACAAAATTTTAAATAAACACGCATACATATTTGAAAAATTTGGCGGTCATTCTATGGCTGCTGGATTTACAATTAAATCAAAAAAAATTCCAGAGTTAAAAGAAATATTAAAAGAAGAAATGAAAAATGTAGAAAAAGAAGAAATATACCTTGAAATAGATATGGAAGTTCCTCTTTCTTACTGGGACGAAAGGACATTAAAATCATTATCAATTCTTGAACCATTTGGAGAAGAAAATCCATTTCCAAGGTTCATTGCAAAAAATTTAAGAATACAGGATTTTATGACAATTGGTATAGATAACAGCCATATAAAATTCTGGTTAAAGGATACAAACGGCAATTATTTTGAAGCTTTGTGGTGGGGAGCTAAAAACTATATAAATAAACTTTCTGTAGGACAAAAAATAAATATTGCATACATTCCTAAAATTTCTAAATTTAATAACAAAGTAAACATAAATTTTATAATTTCTGATGTAAACCTGATTTAGCTCATTTATTTATGACTAAATTTAATTGAGAATTATTATTAATAAATACTTTAAATGGAGGTAGAATCATGTCAGAAGTAATCTTAGTAGGTCAAGAAGTACCTGATTTTGAACTTGAAACTTATGAACCTGAAACAGGTAAATTTGGAACTTTTTCACTCGCAGAAGCAAAAAAAGAAGGTAAATGGACAATACTATTTTTCTATCCAGCAGACTTTACATTTGTTTGCCCAACTGAACTTGCAGACTTAGCTGAAGTTTATCCAAAATTAAAAGAGCTTGGGGCTGAAGTAGTATCTGTATCCACTGACACAAAATTTGTTCACCTTGCATGGCACAGAGATGAAAAACTTCTTGAAAATGTAAAATACCCTATGGGTGCTGACCCAACTGGAAAAGTTTCCAAAATGTTTGGAGTTTACGACTGTGCTACTGGACTTGCACTTAGAGGAACATTCATTATTTCTCCAGAAGGAAAATTAGTAAGTTCAGAAGTAAACTTCTACAATGTTGGAAGAAACGCAGATGAGCTCTTAAGAAAAATGGAAGCTAACGCATACTTAATTGGACACCCAGAAGAAGCTTGTCCTGCAAAATGGGAACCTGGAAAGAAAACATTAAAACCATCTGAAGAATTAGTTGGAAAAGTTTACGAAGCATTAAACGAATAAAATTTAAGGGGCTTAAAAGCCCCTTTTATAGTATAATTTCTTTATGGCTAAATTTAAATTAAAGAGATTTTTCCCACAAGAAATAGAAATAGAGATTACAGATAAGCAGTTAGTTCAAATGTTTCCTATAGAAGTACAAGAACATCCTTTTATGGGGGAAATATCACGCCAATGGCAATCAAATGAACAAATATTCAGTGTAGAAAGTGCAAAACCTGAAGAATTAATAGACATGTCAACAAATTCAAAACACATACAGCTAAAAAAAGAAACAATGGAAAAAATCCTATCAAGTCTTAATAAATTTAAAATAGTACTTTATTACGAAGATAAAGAAGACATTTATGAAGTTGAAAAAATTCAATAAAGATTGACTTTAAGGTTTAAATTAATGTATTCTAATAAGATAAAATTTTAATCTTAGGAGGTTGGTGTTTTTTATGGCAGTAGTTGAAGTTAAACCAGAGGAAGGTTTTGAGAAAGCATTAAAAAGATTTA
>NZ_ABHJ01000031.1:0-5715 GCF_000171895.1 Hydrogenivirga sp. 128-5-R1-1 | reverse complement strand
ACCTCACATAAAAAAATATTTATATAAATAATATTTTATATAAAACGATAAAAAAGTCAATATGATTTTAATTATATTTTTAGCTCAAATTTATTTTTTCTCTATTTTACAGATATTTGGCTGGATTTTTTCTTTAATTTCTAAAGATTGTATAAACGGCAGGTTTGCTTTTAAAATTTCATTTTCTTCATTTATAGAATAATATTTCCACTTACCTTCTTTTTTTACATTTACAAGGTTCGCATCTCTTAAAATTCTTAGATGAAAAGATAGATTTGGCTGTGAAATGTTTAATATTGGCTGAAGCTCGCAAACACAAAGCTCTCCATTATCAACAAGAAGTTTTAGTATTTTTAATCTTATTTCATCTGCCAAAGCATAATATACAAGCCTTAAATTTTCCAGCTGCATTATTTATACCTTCTTAAAAGCTCTTCCTGTATGTCTTCAAGTTTAACACCTGCATCAAGAAGCGCAATTATCAGATGAAATATTAAATCAGATGTTTCATAAACTATTTCATCTTTGTCTTTATTTTTTAAGGCTATAACTGTTTCTACAGCTTCTTCACCAACTTTCTGGATTATCTTATCACTGCCTTTTTTAAATAAAGATGCAACGTAAGACCCTTCAGGCATTTTTTCTTTTCTTTCTTTTAGCTTTTCATACAAAGCGTGGAATATTTCAAAAGCCGGAGGTTTTTCTGATTTTTCAAGTTTTAAATCTCTATAAAAACAGCTTTCCTCACCTGTATGACATGCAACCCCATAATCTTTTACAAGGTAAATTATACTATCTTCATCACAGTCTATTTTTATATCTACAACTTTTTGTTTATTTCCTGAAGTTTCACCTTTTACCCAAAGCTCATTTCTTGAGCGTGAAAAATATGTTGCATATCCTGTTTCAATTGTTTTTTGAATAGCTTCTTTGTTTGCATAAGCCTGCATTAAAACCTTTCCTGTGTAGTAGCTTTGAGTAATTACAGGTATTAAGCCTCTTTCATCAAATTTTAGTTTGTTTAAATCTATCAATTCTTTCCTCTGCTTAAACTTTCTAACCTTATTTTAACTTACTTTTAATCTCATTTAAAATATTCAAAGCCTGTAGAGGTGTCAAATTTGCAATATCTAAACTTTTTAACTGCTCAATTATTTCTTTATATGCGTTTTCTTGCTCTATAGTTTGAAGCTGTTTAAATATTGGAAGTTCTTCTTCCGGTTTATATTCCTGTTTTGGCTGTCTTAATACCTTTGGAAATTCTTTATTTTCAACTTGGAATATATCTTCAAGTTCATGGCTGTTCTCAAATTTTTCAAGAATTTCATAGGCTCTTTCTATAATTTCATCCTTAATTCCAGCAAGTTTTGCAACATGTATTCCGTAAGATTTATTTGTAAAACCTTCAAGTACCCGATATGTAAATTTTATATCTTTATCACCTTCTTCATAAATATGCATGTGATAATTTTTCACCTGAGGCAGTTCTTCCTCAAGTTGCGTGAGTTCATGGTAATGGGTTGCGAATAATGTTTTTGCTTTTACATTTTTTACCAGATATTCAGAAATTGCCCACGCAAGAGAAAGACCGTCATAAGTACTTGTTCCTCTTCCAACTTCATCAAGTACAACAAAGCTGTTTTTTGTTGCATTTGAAACTATGTTTGACATCTCAAGCATCTCAACCATAAATGTTGAAAGACCTTTTGCAAGTGCATCTGCAGAACCTATCCTTGTAAACACGCCGTCAAAAACTGGAATAACAGCCTTTCTAGCTGGAATGAAAGAGCCAATATGTGAAAGTATAACAAGTATCGCAGACTGTCTTATAAATGTACTTTTACCAGCCATATTTGGACCAGTTATTATATGAAAATAGCTGTTTTCATCCATTTTTAAACTGTTTGGGACAAAATCAGGATTATAATTTGCAATTACAGGATGTACCCCTTCTTCAATGTAAAGCTCTTTTCCTTCTATTATTTCAGGTTTTATCCATCCTTTTTCTACCGCAAGCTGTGCAAGGCTGAGAACAGCGTCAAGCTCTCCGATAGCTGAGGCAGTTTTTGCAATTATATCTGAAATAAGGCTTACTTCTTCTCTCAGGTTCATAAATATTTCATACTCTAAAGCTTTTATCTTTTCATCTGCAGAAAGTATTTTTTCTTCAAAGGATTGAAGTTCTTCTGTTGTAAATCTTTCAGCATTTGAGAGGGTCTGCCTTCTTTTATAATGTGGTGGAACAAATTTTAAATTTGGCTTTGTAATTTCAATGTAGTACCCCATTACTTTGTTAAATCCAACTTTTAAACTTGCTATACCTGTTGCCTGTCTTTCTTTTTCCTGAAATTCTTTAACCCATTTATTTCCTTTTTCTTTTATTTCCTTTAATTCATCAAGATATGGGTTAATACCTTTTTTTATAAGTTTTCCTTCTTTTAGATGAATTGGAGGATTATCTTCTAAATATCTATCAAGTTTATCTACTAAATACTCAAAATCTTCAATTTGTGAAAAAATACTTTTTAAATAAGTAGAATTTACCTTATTTTCATAAGATTTTAAGTTTTGTGATTTTTTTAAAGACTCTCTTAGGGCAACCATATCCCGTGGGTTTAAGGTATTAGAGGAAATTTTTGAAACAAGTCTTTCTATATCAAATATATCTTTTAAAATTTCTCTCAATTGATTTCTAAGTTCAGATTTTTTTATTAGCTCTTCTACAGCATTTTGACGCTCTATTATCTTTTCTTTATTTTTTAAAGGGTGGAGCAGGAAAAATCTTAGTTTTCTTTTTCCCATTCCAGTTAAAGTTTTATTTATAACATTGAAAAGAGCAACATTTCCTTCATTTGAATGGACAAGTTCTAAATGTTTTTGAGCCGAATAATCAAGCCTCATATATATATCTTCTCTGTAAGGAGAAGGCTTTTTTATAAACGGCAGGAAGCTTTTCTGGGTGTGTTTTGCATATTTGAATACTGCTGAAACAGGTTTTATCACAGGTTCTTCTTTTTTTGTAAATCCAAAAGACTGAAAGTCTAAAACTTTAAAATATGAATAAAGTTCATTTTCACTTTCAAAAAAATCATCTGGAATAGTTGAGAAAAATATATGTTTAAAGTTTTCCTCTATAACAGATTTATCAAACTCAGGTCTGATTAAAATTTCCTTTGGTTGGAATTTCCCTATAAAAGACAAAAGCTCATCTTTGTTTAAAAGTGTACCAATAAAATCTCCTGTGGAAAGGTCTAAATACGAAACTGCATATCTGTTTCTTATTTTATCAACTGCCATTAAAGCAGATTTTAGTTTTTCATTTTCAAAAAATGTTCCAGGAGTTATTACCCTTATGACATCTCTTTTAACTATGCCTTTAGCGGTTGAAGCATCTTCAAGCTGTTCACAGATTGCAACTTTATAACCTTTTGCTACAAGCCTTGTGATATAACTATCTGCCGAATGGTAAGGAATTCCGCACATTGGGATATATTTATCTTTACCAACCTTTTTCTTTGTAAGAGCAATATTAAGCTCCCTTGCTCCAATATGGGCATCTTCATAGAAAAGCTCATAAAAATCACCAAGTCTATATAAAAGAAGCTCTTCAGGATATTTTGCTTTTATTTTGTTGTACTGAGCAACCATAGGAGTTTCTTTTTGAGCCATCTTTGTTTACTTTCTCCTACTAATGTATAATTTATATGCTATGAAACAAGTTAGACTAACCTCTAAACAAATCAATATTATAAAGGAAATTGCTGAGGAAATCTTTGGTAAAAATTCTAAAGTGTATATTTTTGGAAGCAGAACAGATTTATCAAAAAAAGGTGGAGATATTGATATTTTAATACTTACAGAAAATTTAGTTGATAAATTCAAAAAAAAGCTAAAATTTACAGCAAAGCTTTATAAAAAATTAGGGGAACAAAAAATAGACGTGATTATAACTGACAATCCTAAAAATGAGATAGAAGAAACAGCTGTAAAAACAGGGGTAAAGATTTGAAAAAAGACATTATTGATAAAAAATTTCAATTTTTTCTTCAAGAAGTAGAAAAACATTTTTATATTTTAGATAAGGATTTAAATGATATTAAACCATTTTATCCCCTATCAGAAAGAGAAATAAAAAAATTCGTAAACGATGAAAATTATTTAAAGATACTTGACCAGATAGCTTACAGATACATAAAACTTCAGGATACTTTAGGAAAAATAATTAGAACATTTCTTTTAAAAGAAGGGGAATTAATTGAACATTTAACCATGATTGATGTTATACATAAGGCTGAAAAGATAGGTATTTTTATAGATGAAGAATTCTGGTTTGAAATGAGAAATTTAAGAAATAGCATTACTCATGAATATCCATATATGTATGGTGAAGTGGCAGAGGCAATAAATACCTTGTTTTCATATATGGGTAAAATAAAAGAGATAATAGATAGTATTAAGGAGAGAGCATGATAGTTATCTTTGATGTTGATGGAGTTTTGCTTGATGTATCAAAATCCTACCACTTTTCAATTAAAGACACTGTTGAATTTTTCACAGGAAAAAAAACAAGCCTTGAAGAGTTGTTAGATATAAAATTTACATTTAATATTAATAACGACTGGGACGCATCTATTGCCGGAATATTATATGTTCAATCAGGACTGCTTCTTGAAGATTTTAAAGATGAGTTTAAAAAATTTTCCTCTTCTTTAGAAGATTTTTACAAATTTGCTGTTGTTTATGGTGTAAAACTTCCAGAATACGAAAACTTAGTTGAGTATTTTGAAAATAGGTACAAAATCCATAGAGATAAAGAGGAATTAATTTTTCCAAAAGAAGTTTTAAAACAAATAAAAGAAAAAGCAGATTATACTGGAGTTATAACAGGAAGGCCCTTTGAAGATTTAGATTATTCTTTTAAAAAGTTTGACCTGTACAGGTATTTTGACCAGATAATAACAGAAGATAATATTCCGGAAGCTCATTTAAGAAAACCTTCAAGCTATCCAATGAAACTGTTTTTTGAGAAAATACCTTATAAAAATCCTGTTTATTACATAGGAGATACAAAAGCAGATAAACTGATGGTTGAAAATTTTAACAATGAGGAAAATAAAAATGTAAAATTTATCTTAAATCAAACTCTACATAACAAAGACATTAAAGCAAATTTAGTGCTAACTAAACCAGAAGAAATTAAGGAGATACTATGATGATAATAGCAATAGATGGACCTGCCGGAGCAGGAAAAAGTACAATCGCAAAACTGATTGCCCAAAAATTAAACTGCACATATATAAATACTGGTGCAATGTATAGGGCTGTTGCATATAAAATACTTAAAATAGGTGGAAAATTTTCTCAGGAAGATTTAGAAAAATTACTTGAAAATACTGAAATCCAGCTAAAAGGTGAGAAAGTAATTTTAGATGGTGAAAATATTACCGATAAAATAAAAAATGAAAATGTTGCAAAAATGGCATCAAAAGTTGCAAAAATTCCTATAGTAAGGAAAAAATTAGTTGAAATGCAGAGAAAAATGGCAGAAAAGGAAAAATGTGTGGTTATGGAAGGAAGGGATACTGGAACTGTGGTTTTCCCAAATGCTGATATTAAAATTTTCTTAACTGCCTCTCCAGGAGAAAGAGCAAGAAGAAGATACGAAGAGTTAAAGCAAAAAGGATATAATATACCTTATGAGCATTTACTTGAAAA
>NZ_ABHJ01000032.1:0-5563 GCF_000171895.1 Hydrogenivirga sp. 128-5-R1-1 | reverse complement strand
TGAACCATTACAACTTGCAATAAAAAATAATGATAAACAAAATGTGAAAATAGAGCTTGAAAAAGCTATTAGACAGGTAATTTTAGAAAATTTAGATGACAACTTGGAACTTTTTAAATATTTTTCTGACAATCAAGACTTTAAGAAATCTTTTATCAGTCTAATATTGGACATCATAAAAGGAAAAAATAATGACTTACGAGGGAATTTATGAAAAAAGGTATTGTTGTAGACAGAGAGGCAAAATATATAGGTGTTTATCTGGCTGAGGAAGATAAGGTATATACAGGTATCCCAAGGAAAAAAGTTTTGAAAAAAACAAAAATATGTGCAGGTGATTATGTTTTTGGTGAAATTATTGATAATGAGAGTTTTGCAATAGAAGATATTGAAGAAAGGAAAAACCTTTTAATCAGACCAAAAGTTGCAAATGTTGATAAAGTCCTTGTAGTTCAAACCTTTAAACTTCCACCTTTTGATGATTTTTTACTTGATAATCTTCTTGTGGTTTATGATTATTTAGGAGTTGAGCCTGTTATTGTTTTTAATAAAATAGACCTTTTAGACGACAGTGAAAAAGAAAAACTTCAAGAAATCATAAATATTTATAAAGACGCCGGATATGAAGTTTATAAAATAAGCACAAAAACAGAAGAAGGGATAGAAAAGCTGAAAAATTCTTTGGAAGGTTCAATAATAATTGTTGCCGGTCCATCAGGCAGTGGAAAAAGCTCTTTAGTTTCAAAACTAACAGGTTTAAACCTTGAAACACAGGAAGTTTCTCAGAAAACTAAAAGAGGAAAGCATACAACAACACGGGTAACGCTTTATAAAATCTCACAAAATACATTTATTGCTGATACCCCTGGATTTTCAAGTGTTGACGCACTTGTGTTTATGGATAAAAAGCAGGTCAAAGATTATTTTAGAGAATTTTTGAGATATGATTGTAAATTTT
Organism: Hydrogenivirga sp. 128-5-R1-1; assembly: GCF_000171895.1. Lineage (NCBI taxonomy): Bacteria > Pseudomonadati > Aquificota > Aquificia > Aquificales > Aquificaceae > Hydrogenivirga > Hydrogenivirga sp. 128-5-R1-1. The sequence continues at coordinate 4,605 of NZ_ABHJ01000032.1, read as the reverse complement.
CAAACTGCACCCATACAAAGGAGCCTGACTGTGGGGTCAAAGAAGCAGTAAAAAAAGGAGAAATATCATGCCAGAGATATAAAAATTATCTGAAAATTATAAAGGAAGATTTATCTCTGGCAGAAAAAATTTGCCAAAATTAATAAACTGAGCTTACTCCCTGCTCCTGAACTTCCTCTTCTTTTTTATTTTCTTTCAGTTTTTCTGCTTCCTCAGGGTTTTCTACAAGTCTTTCAGCAAGATAGTCAGCTAAATGCTGAACTTTAACTTTTTTATAATCTTCTCCGTGTTTATACATACCATCTGCTATATTAAATACACACCCCGGGCAATCACTTAAGACATACTCAGCCTGTGTTTTCTCTAAATCTTTTACTTTGTCTTTTTGAAGCTCTACAGCCACCTCATAATTTGCAACCGAGAAGTATCCAGCGAACCCACAGCACATCATAGCTTTTTCGCCTTCAACATAACTTGCATCAGCAACACTTTTAAGAACGTTTCTATAAACGTTAGGGTCTGTACTCATTGCTGTATAAGAGTGGCAAGGAAAGTGAAATGTAACTTTTTCACCTTCACCTTTGAAGGTTAAATATCCTTGCTCTTCAAGTATTTGGGCAAAGCTTTTTACTTTATATTTATACTCTTCTTCCAGTGCTCCACCGCATGTAGGGCAGGCAACAACTATTTCATCAAAATCATATTTATCTATTTCTTCTTTATTGTGTTTCATGAGTTTTTCAAATGCTTCAACATTTCCTGCATATAAATGGGGAGCACCACAGCATCTAATGTTTTCAGGAACAACAACTTCATATCCAGCTGTTTCCATAAGTTTTAGGACACTTTCACCTGTTTTACCATAAAAAGCATCTATCATACATCCTGTAAAAAATAAAAGCTTTCCTTTTTTCTCTTTTTTGGGTTTTACTACTTTACCTCTTAATCCAAATGGTTTTGCAGTTGGTTTTGGCATTAATTTAGTGTATTTTGGAATGCCTGTGTCTAAAAATACTGCATTATATTCTGGAACTTCTTTTTTAAATAGTTTTCCATAAGCATCCATTAAAGACGGTGCAAATTTCATAGCTGTTTTTGTAATAACATTACCCATCATTGCAAGACCGGAAAATACAGCTGTTTTAACTAAATCCTTTTTGCTAAGCTCCTTATTTCCCATATGGCGGGCTCTAAACATTATTTCTTTATATTCAACTTCATTTGGACATATCCATTCACATCTTCTGCACATTGCACACTGGTTCCACTGGGCAACAATATCTTCAGTTAACGGCATAATTCCATCTACTACAGCTTCTGCAAGGGAAAGTCTACCTCTTGGAGAGCTTCTTTCCTCTTTCACCACACTGTAAGTTGGACAAACAGACCTGCAAGCTGAACATTTTACACATTGATGTGCAAGCTCAACTGTAAGTTTTACATCTATTTCATTCATTATTATCCTCCAGATTTAAACCTAATACTTTGTTGTAGCATTTATCTACCTTGATTTTTCCTTCTAAAGCAAGCTCATTTACAATTTTTTGAATCTGATTTCTATTTATACCAGTGAGTTTTTCAATATCACCTGTTTTTAAAGGCTTATTGGAAAGTTTTATAACTTCTAAGATTTTTTCTTTCATACAGAAAATATATACCTATATAGGTAATATCTTTATAAGATAAGTCATATAAGAATAAGCTAATATTACTCCCAGAGAGCGGTAGTTAGATATTTTTCACCACCATCTGGACATATGAAAACAATAACTCCTTGATTTATTTCCCTTGCAAGCCTTACAGCCGCTTCAAAAGCTGCACCTGAAGACTGACCTACAAATATCCCTTCATCTCTTGCAAGTTTTCTTGCTTTTTCATAAGAAGAATCTGTATCTATAAACATAGTTCTATCAAGTCTATTCTCGTCAAAAATTCCTGGCTTTATTGAAGTTTCTATGTATTTTAGTCCTTCTATACCATGAAATGGGCTGTCAGGCTGAACACCTATTATCTGTATATCAGGATTAAATATCTTTAGTCTTCTCCCTGTTCCCATTATAGTCCCGCCTGTACCAATTCCAGCTATAAAATGTGTAATTCTTCCTTCTGTCTGATTCCATATTTCAACAGCAGTTGAATAAAAGTGAGAACGCCAGTTAGCATCGTTGTTATACTGGTCTATGTAAAAATATTTCTCAGGGTATTTCTTTACAAGCTCCCTTACATATAAAATAGCTCCGTCTGTACTCTGGAGTGGGTCTGTAAAATGGATTTTTGCGCCATAAGCCTGTATTATCTTTTTTCTTTCTTCACTTACGTTTGAAGGCATAGCAAGTTCTACCTTATATCCAAGGGCTGTTCCAACCATTGCAAGGGCTATTCCTGTATTTCCAGAAGTCGCATCAAGTATTATTTTATCTTTGGTCAGTTTTCCAGACTGAATAGCCTCAACAATCATCCTTGTTGCAGGTCTGTCTTTAACTGACCCGCCAGGGTTATAGCTTTCAAGTTTTGCATATATTTCAATATTTTTTTTCTTTATATCTTCAGGTAAAGATTTATCAAGTTTTACAAGTGGAGTGTTGCCAACAAGCTCCAGTACAGAGTTTCTTGTTTTTCTAACAGGCTCATCGTGATTTCCAAGTATCCACACTTTATTATCACCTTTTATAGTTTTTATAACTCTATTTTATCCTTTTTCAGATAGTTTTTGAAGTGAAAGTTTTATTAGTTCTTCCAAAGAATTTGTTTTTTGGGAAAGTTCTTTAACTATTTTTATAACTTTTTCTTTTTCAAATCCAAGAGAAACTAAAGCTTCTACAGCATCGTTAAATATTGGCTCTTCTGAAAAAGAAAGTTTTCCTTTTAATTCTAAAATTATTCTTGAAGCTGTTTTTTTGCCTATTCCTGGAACAGATGATAATAAATCTATACGGTTGTTTTCTACAGCCAGTGTAAAATCTTCATAATTAAAATTTTTTAATATAGAAAATGCATGTTTTACACCTATTCCATTAATAGATGTTAGTTTTATAAAAAGCTCCCGTGTTTGTCTGTCTTTAAAACCAAATAAACGGAAAGATTCGTCTTTAAAAGTTAGATATGTGTAAATTTTTGTATCTTTTTTTTCAAATTTATGGGGAGTTTCTATTTTTATGCCGAAATTTCCAGTCTCTATAACTATAAAATCATTTAAAACTTCAATAACTTTTCCTTTTATATAGTCAATCATTTCCCATCTTGTTTATTTTTGATGACAAATATATCATAAAATATTAAAATTAATAAATAAATGGAGGAAATTATGTATAAACTTCCAATGTATATAGGCGGACAGCCTGTAGATAAAGAAGAAAAAATAGATGTTATTTATCCATATACAAATGAGAAAATTGGGGAAGTTCCAAAAGGAAATCCTGAAGATGTAGAAAAAGCCATAGAAAAAGCAAAAATTGGCCTTCAAAAGTTAAAAAAACTTACTTCTTATGAAAAATACCAAATTTTAATAAAAGCTGCTGAAATTTTAAAAAGTAAAAGAGAAGAAGTGGCAAAAGCAATAGTTTATGAAGTTGGAAAAACAATTAGAGAAGCAAGAACTGAAGTTGATAGAGCTGTAAACACGATAACATTTTCAGCGGAAGAAGCAAAAAGAATTGGTGGTGAATATATGCCAGTTGATGCCTCTCCTAATGGGGTAGGAAAAAAAGGATTTTATTTTAGAGAACCAGCTGGAATAGCAGCTTGTATCACTCCTTTTAATTTTCCATTGAATTTAACTGCACATAAAATAGCCCCAGCTATAGCAGCAGGTTGCCCATTTATTTTAAAACCTTCAGAAAGAACGCCTATATCTCCTATAATGCTCTGTGAAATATTTTTAGAAGCAGGCGTTCCTGAAGAAGCAGTTTCGGTAATTCCGGGATTTGCAGATGTTGGACAGGCAATGACTACACATTCTGATGTTAGAGTAGTATCTTTTACTGGAAGTTTAAAAGTTGGAGAGATTATTGCAAAACAGGCAGGTTTAAAAAAGATAGTTATGGAGCTTGGTTCAAACTCAGCTGTTGTTGTTGATGAAGGGGCAAATTTACAACTTGCAGCTAAAAAATCTGTGTTAGGTGGGTTTGCAATAGCAGGTCAGGTTTGTATTTCTGTACAAAGAATATTAGTTCATGAAAATGTTGCCGATGAGTTTGAAAAACTTTTAAAAGAAGAAGTTTCAAAACTTAAATTTGGTGACCCAATGAAAGAAGATACAGATGTTGGACCGGTTATATCTCTTGATGAAGTTAATAGAATTCATACTTGGATAGAAGAAGCTGTTAAAAAGGGAGCACAAATAAAAATAGGAGGTATGTCTTGTGCTGAAGATAAAACTGTGTTCCAGCCTACAATAATAAGTAATATTCCTGAAGATGTTAAACTTTTTCATGAAGAAGCTTTTGCTCCTGTGATAACAGTTAAAAGGTTTAAAACAATAGATGAAGCTGTTGAGCTTGTAAATAAAACAAATTATGGTCTTCAGGTTGGAGTATTTACAAACAACATAAAAACTGCATGGAAATTCATTGAAAATGCAGAAGTTGGCGGTGTTATAATAAATGA
>NZ_ABHJ01000033.1:0-5476 GCF_000171895.1 Hydrogenivirga sp. 128-5-R1-1 | reverse complement strand
CTGATACATTATCTTTTGTTATAACGTCCTGTGTAGGCACATCAAGTGTAACTACCCTCAGTGAAACTTTTATCATCTTATCAATAAATGGTATCAAGATTATGAGACCAGGACCTTTTGCTCCAATTACACGACCTAAACGAAATACAACAGCCCTTTCGTATTCATTTAGTATTTTAATTGCTGATGATAGAAATATAATAATTAGTACTGCTATTACTACTGTAGATATTCCCATTTTACCTCTCCCTGTTTAATTCTCTAAATGCTTTTTCTGACTGGTAGATTTGCTCCTGTTTGTTTATTTCTTTTTTTATTTCTTGATGGGTGGAGCATGCTGTAAAAACAAAAACCAAAATTAATAAACTAATTAAAATTTTCATTTTAAGCACCTCATTTTTTATTCAGCCAGTAATGAAGATTTCCCGAAGGTGCATTTAAAAATATATTGTTGTTTTTATTTTCTTTTAAAGCTTTCATTAATTTTTCCTGTACTTCAAGGCTTTTCCATTTTAAAACTTTATCATCAATAGAAGAACTAATTAGCTTATTAGCCTCTGCTGTTGCTTTAGCTTCTAAAACCCTTGCTTTTGCTATACCTTCAGCTTCTTTTATTTTCTTTTCTGCTTCAGCTTCTGCTGCAATTACTTTCTGTATTTTTTGAGTTTCTGCCTGTATTTTTTTAACTTCCTGCTCTTTCTTTGCCCTTTCTTCTACATATTTCATTTTTTCAGCTTCTTGTTTTGCGATTTGTACTTCTTCTATTTTTTGGGCAATTCTTGGAGGAAGTTTTATGTCCCTGAGCTGAACACCTACAACTTCTACTTTTCCTTTAGAAATTGTTTTTATTGACTTTTTGATACCTTCTTCTATTTTTACTCCTATTTCCTGTCTTTTAATAGGTAAAAGCTCAGCTGGATATTGACCTATTATATCTCTTACAACATCTCTAATCGCCGGATTTATCATTTTATCTTCCCAGTTCCAGCCCCATTCCTGTATAGTTTCTGATGCCTGGTCTGGAATTAATCTGTACTGGACAGTAAGTTCAATACGAACTGGTAAACCTCTTTCATCTAAAACATTTATCGCAGGCTTTTCTATAAGACCTTCCTTATCAGGTCTGTCCTGATTTCCTTTGTAGTTTATTGTATGTACTTTTACATCAACTACTTTTATTTGTTCTATGAGAGGAATTTTAAAATGAAGTCCTGGATAAAGTTCCTCATTATCATATTTACCAAGTGTTATTTTAATACCTACATTTCCACTTTCTATAGTTTTGAAAGGAGAGAATATAAAAAAGAACACAACTAATATTATTATAACTATTGGAATTACTGCCAGTTTCCCTGATATATTAGGTGTCTGTGGCGGCAAATTTTTTATTGTTGTCATTTTATTTTATCCTCTTTTTCTAAAAGCCATTTATAGCTTTCAGGTGTATTTATACTTTTATATGTCAAAATTTCTTTATCGTACTTTCGTATATATTCTTTATTAATAGTTTTATAATTCAAATTGTCAAGCCATGCCATTAAGGATTTTTTCCCTTGTTTATAAATTTCAACAGCCTTTTCTACAGCATTTTTTGTGTAAAAAGTGTTTAATGGCTGTATTTTGCTGTCAATCTCAGGTATTACGGCATCATAATTATTTAGCTGTATTGATAACTTTTGTAAAAGCTCTGTATTTATTACAGGTGTGTCGCATGTAGTTATTAAAACTTTCTCAGATTTTATATAAGGATAAGCAGACACAATGCCATTTAAAGGTCCATCATAAGGATTAATGTCTTTTATGAAAACTACCTTTGACTTTAAATCTTTTACCTGCTCTTCATATAGAGAAAAATCTTTGTTTACAACAATTAAAAATCTACTGCAAAACCCATCAATCCTTTCAAGGATATTTCTCAAGAAAGTTTTATTTTTAAAGGGAAGGAATGCTTTATCCCTTCCCATCCTCTTACTTTGCCCACCGGCAAGGACAATACAGTCTAAACTCATACTTGCCTTACCGGTACTTCATGTAAAATCCAAGTATTGGTTCTTTACATTTTTAGCCCAGACATCTGTACAGGCATCACACATTCACCGCAAACTATACATGATGAAAGACCTGGTCTATTAATTGTATCTTCCATAAACACTATTTTTCTTGGGTCAAGAGCCATAGGACAAACCATTAAACATTCCCTACATGTTCCACAATCTTTAGTTGTATAAGGAGGTTTTAATGCTGGTTTTACATAATAAAAGTGAGGGGTTAACTTCTGATAAATTCCTGTTGGACAGAATGTTCTACACCATCTTTTTCCTATGTAAAGCTCCCAGTAAAAAATTGGAAATGCTGCTAAAAATGCTACCCACATTGGTATAAAAGCAGGGTTTGTGTAATAGAAAAATACCCTTAAATCCGTTACCCAGTTGAAAAATAAAGCAGCAAATAAAATAGTCATTATAGTTGTTATTATTATGTAAACACCTTTTGCCTTTTTACCTAACTTTCTTTTTAGCTTTTCCTGAACTTCAGCAAACCATCCTCCAGGACATATCCACCCGCAAAATACTCTTCCCTGTACCATGTTTAAAACAATAACGAGAATTGCAAAAAATCCAAGTGCTGCTATTACAGGTATTAAACCATCTATTAATGGTTTTTGCTGTCCAAAAATCCACGATTCGTTGTGGGCAATATCAATTTTAATAATTTTAAATGTTGGAATAATAATAAGGGCGATAATGATAGAAATGTAAACAATATTTCTTGCAATGGTGAACTTGTGGGTTTGCCACCATGAAGGTTGTTCACACTGCATGTTTGCTGTTTGTCCCATCTTTACACCTCTTTAAGTTAGTAAATATTAACCATTTATTATAATATAAAATTTAATCCAAAAAAGTTCTGATTCCAGCTATGCCGTAAACACCTGTTTTTAAGACCTTCTCAATGTTGTTTTTATTTATGCCACCTAATGCATATACAGGAATATTTAATAGATTAACAACTTCTTTTAATTTTTCAATTCCTTGAGGCTTTCCTTTTCCTTCTACCTTAAAAATAGGAGAAAAAATCACATAATCAGCCCCATTTTCCTCAGCCTTTTTTGCACATTCTAAGCTGTGGCATGATTTTCCGACTATAAGCTGTGGGAAGTTGGATTTAACAACTTCTACATCAAAAGAGTTTTCTGGAAGATGAACACCGTCCAGACTAAACATAAGAGCAATATCAACCCTATCATTTATAAAAATATGAACATTGTACCCTTCAGTTAGTTTTAAAAATTTCTCTGTAAAACGATAAAGCTCTCCTGTAGGTAAATCTTTTTCCCTTATTTGAAACATTCTTATTCCTTTATCAAGAAGCTTTTTTACTGTATCCTCAAAAGAGGAATATTTTTTCCTGTCTGTAATTGCGTAAAATTTCTGAAGTTTATTCTTCATCTGACCCTTTGTCAAGTACAAGCATTACGATAAATATTATAATTGCAAGGCTTACCATTCCTATTACAGCTATAGGAAATCCAACTGAAGGGTCTGATAGGTTCATTTAAATTACCTCATTTTTGATGGTATCATAATTTTATAATAAAAATGTTAAGGTTTTCCAATATGATAGATGAAAAATTACTTGAAATTATAGCATGTCCTAAATGTAAATTAGATTTAAAGTATGACCAGAATAAAAACATTTTAATATGTGAAAACTGCAGAGTTTATTATGAAATAATAGATGATATCCCTGTTTTAATTATTGAAGAGGCAAAGCCTTTAAACGATGATAAATAAACTTTTTTATACATCTTTAGCTTTTATTTCTATAGTATTGTTTTTTCTTCCATTTTATATAATATCACCTAACAATAAACCTTCTGAAAAGGCTAATATTATAAAAAAGGTTAACCCATCAAAATTTAATCCAGTAATAGGTACTCCAGAAGGTACTTTAAAAAGAGCTTTAAGTGGTGATGCAAAAACATTTAATCCTGCTATGGCTCAGGAAACATCTTCTACAGCAGTTATTGGAGACCTGTTTAACGGTCTTACAAAAACAAATATAAAAACTTTACTTCCGGAGCCGGATTTAGCAGAAAAATGGGAAAGGAATAAAGACGGTACAGTGTGGAGATTTTACATCAGAAAAGATGCATACTGGTTTGACGGCAAACCTGTTAGTGCAGATGACGTTGTGTTTACATATAACGATATTTACTACAATCCAAAAATTCCAACTTCTGCAAAAGATGTTTTAACAGTTGAAGGAAAACCTTTTATTGTTAGAAAAATATCAGATAAGGTTGTTGAGTTTAAAATACCGAAGCCATTTGCACCGTTTTTACAGGCAGTTGAACAACCAATATTGCCTAAGCATATACTTGAGAAATATGTAAAAAACAATACATTCCCGTCAGCCTGGAGTATAAACACAGACCCAAAAGAAATTATAGGAACTGGAAAGTATAAACTAATTAAATATGTCCCCGGACAGATGGCAATTTATGAAAGAAATCCTCTTTACTGGGAAAAAGATGAAAAAGGACAAAAGCTCCCGTATATAACTAAAATAAAGGCTCAAATAATAGCAGACCCTGATGTACAGCTTATTAAATTTTTATCAGGAGAAACAGATATTTACGGAGTTAGACCTGCTGATTTGTCCCAGCTTATACCAGAAGCTAAAGAAAAGGATTTTACAATTTACAATCTTGGAGCAACCCCTTCCACAACATTTGTTGTTTTTAACCAGAACCCAAACGCACCAATTCCAAAATACAAAATAAAATGGTTCAGAAATACAAAATTCAGACAGGCGATATCTTACGCAGTAGACAGACAGGGAATAATAAATCTTGTTTATAACGGTCTTGCATATCCAATTTATACAGCTGTAACTCCTGCAAACAGAAGACTTTACGATGAAAACTTCTATCCAAAATATCCTTACAATTTAAAAAAAGCAAAACAGATTTTACTTTCAATAGGGTTTAAAGAAGGAAAAGATGGATTTCTATACGATAAAGATGGACATAAACTTGAATTTACATTAATTACAAATGCAGGAAATAAAGAAAGGGAAGCAATTGGAAACATTTTAAAAGATGATTTAAAGAAAATAGGTATAGATGTTAATTTTCAAACCCTTGATTTTAATAATCTTGTATCTAAACTTATGAGCTCTTATGATTTTGAAGCAGTAATCATAGGACTTACAGGAAGCTTAGACCCTTATTTTGGTCAAAATGTATGGCTTTCATCTGGACATCTTCACATGTGGTACCCAAAACAGAAAAAACCATCTACAAAATGGGAAGCTGAAATAGATAAGCTTTTCCAAAAGGCTGCTGTAGAACTTGACTTTAAGAAAAGAGATATGCTTTATAAAAAAGCATTCAAAATAATAGGAGAACAACAACCAATGATATTTATAGCAGCTCCTGAAGAACTTTTAGCAGTAAGAAATAAACTCAAAA
>NZ_ABHJ01000034.1:0-5451 GCF_000171895.1 Hydrogenivirga sp. 128-5-R1-1 | reverse complement strand
CCATTACATAAAAAAATTATCAGATAGAGAAATGCTTACTTACAGGGTTGAAATAATTCCTGTTGAAGTTGTTGTAAGAAACATAGCAGCAGGTAGTATAGTCAAAAGACTTGGAATCCCAGAAAAAACTCCTTTTAATCCTCCGTTAGTTGAGTTTTATTTAAAAAATGATGAGCTTCACGACCCTATAATATGTGAGCAACACATATATGCCATGAAACTTGCAAAACCTGAAGAAGTTCAAAAAATGAAAGAGCTTGCTTTAAAAATAAATGATATTTTAAAAGAGTTTATGGATAAACATGGAATAATCCTTGTTGATTTTAAATTAGAATTTGGAAGAAAAGATGGAGAAATAGTCCTTGCTGATGAAATTTCTCCTGATACCTGCAGACTGTGGGATAAAGAAACCGGAGAAAAACTTGACAAAGATAGGTTTAGATTTGACCTTGGGGATTTAATGGAAGGTTATGAAAAAGTTCTTAAAAAGTTGAAAGGGGAAGGCTAATATGAAAGAAGTAAAAAAAGCTGTAATTCCAGTAGCAGGATTTGGAACAAGATTTTTACCTGCAACAAAAGCAACTCCTAAAGAAATGATGCCTATTGTTGATAAACCAATAATACAGTATATAGTTGAAGAAGCTGTGTCATCTGGGATTGATACTATCATATTTGTAACAGGAAGACATAAAAGGGCTATAGAAGACCATTTTGATTATGCTCCTGATTTAGAACATACCCTGGAAAAAGCAGGGAAAATTGAGCTTTTAGAGCTTATAAGAGAAGTTTCAAACCTTGCAAACTTTGTATATGTAAGACAAAAAGAGCAACTTGGTCTTGGACATGCTATTTTAACAGCAGAGCACGTGATAGGCGATGAGCCTTTTGCAGTTATGCTTGGTGATGAGCTGATAATAAACCAAGAAGAGCCAGGATTAAAACAGTTAATAGATGTTTATAAAAAGTTTGGAAAATCAGTTCTTGGAACTACAGAAGTACCTAAAGAAGAAACTTACAAATATGGAATAGTAGAAGGTTCGTTAATTGAAGACAGCATAAGACTTGTTAACTACATGGTAGAAAAACCTGCACCTGAAGAGGCACCGTCAACTTCTGCAATAATAGGAAGGTATGTTCTTACACCAAAAATATTTGATGCATTAAAAAGAACCCCTTTTGGTAAAGGTGGAGAGCTTCAACTAACAGATGCTTTAATGACTTTAAGGCAGGAAGAGGTTATATATTCTAAAGATATTGTAGGAAAAAGACACGATACAGGAAATAAAATCGGATATATAAAAGCCATAGTAGATTTTGCACTTGAAAGGGAAGATACATCAGAGTTTATGAAAAACCTTATATTAGAAAAAGCAAAAAAACTAAATGAAAAAGTTCAGGACTAAAAAAAAATTCGGCCAGCACCTCCTCATTTCCGAGGGGGTTATATCTAAAATAGTTGATACTATTGATGTAAAATTAGAAGATATAATTGTTGAAATAGGTGTTGGAACAGGACAGCTCACACAGGAAATCTTAAAAAGAAACCCTAAAAAACTTTATGGTATTGAAATAGATGAAACAGCTTATCCAATAATTGAAGAACGATTTAAAGAGTTTGAAAATTTTGAGCTTATCAAAAAAGATTTCTTTGAGGTAAATTTATATGAAATTGCTGAAAACCAAAAAATAAAATTAGTTGGAAATCTTCCTTACAATGTTTCATCGCTGATACTGATTAATACAGTATTTTACATAGATATTATAGAAAGAACTGTTTTCATGCTTCAAAAAGAAGTGGCAGAAAAATTAACAACAAAACCAAAAACAAAAAACTACACATTTTTAACTATTTTTATACAAACATTCTTTGAAGTTGAATATGTTATGAGCGTTCCTGCAAGGTTTTTTTCTCCACCTCCTAAAGTAATTTCAGCAGTTGTTAGAATGTTTCCAAAAAAGGATTATCCTAAAATTGATAAAAAAAATTACAAAAACTTTGTATCATCTTTATTTTCAAACAGAAGAAAAATGCTTAGAACAAAAATAGACGAAAACATTTTAAAATCCTTAAATATTCCTCCAACTGCAAGGGTTGAAGAGCTAAAACCTGAAGATTTCCTGAGATTATACGAAAAAATAAAAAAATAGCTTGAAATTTCCATCAGTTTTATTAAAATATAGCAAAATTTTTGTATAAATGAGGCAAAATGGTTATAGGAAGCATTGTTTTAGACCTTTATATTCCGCATGCAACCTCTCTAAAAGAAAAAAGGATGATTGTACGCTCATTAAAAGAAAAACTTAAATCAAAATTTAACGTTTCCGTTTCTGAAGTAGGTAATCAGGATTTATGGCAGTCTGCAAATATAGCTGTAGTTTTTGTATCACCAGAAAAAAGACAAACAGAAAAAATAATGCAGTCAATCATTAATTTTGTGGAAACAAATTTTCCAGATATTTATATTAATATTTATAAGGAGCTAATATAATGGCAAAATACTATCTTTTAAAAACTGAGCCAACAGAATATTCATATGAAGACTTAGAAAAAGAAGGGAAAACTGTCTGGGATGGAGTAAAAAATAAGTTTGCATTAAAATTTGTAAAGCAGATGAAGCCAGGAGATTTAGCTTTTATTTATCATACAGAAAAGAAAAACAGATAGTGGGACTTGCTGAGGTTATAAGTAAGCCTTACGAAGACAAAAATGGTCTTCCAGTTGTTGATGTTAAGCCTGTAAGAAAATTCTCAAACCTTTGACATTAAAAGAAATTAAAAGTATGGATGATTTTAAAGATTTTTACCTTGTAAAAATGCCGAGACTTTCTGTAATGGAAGTACCTGAAAATTTAGCAAAGAAAATACTTGAACTTGTAAATTAATCAGAAAATATAGAGTTAGATAGTTTTTTTGTAGCCTCAATCAATTGTTTCTGATTAACCTTTGCATACCTTGCAGTTGTTAAAGGAGAAGCATGTCCTAAAAGTTCCTGTATTACTCTAAGTTCTGCTCCTGACTGAAGTGCAAGGGTAGCAGCTGTATGTCTGAGCTTGTGAGGATGAAGTATAACCCCTGCTTTTTTACCTATATTTATAATTCTTCTCCACAAAGAGTGATAAGAGATTGGAAAAATAGGGCTAACTTTATATTTTTTTAAATAGTTAAATAACTCTTCAAGCACATTTTCAGACAAAGGTACTATTCTTTCTTTATTTCCTTTTCCTAAAACCTTTATGTAAGCAATATCTCCTTCCTGCAAATTCTCAATGTAATCTATGTTAAACAACTGTCCGTTTCTTTCAATTATTATATTTTCTCTTCTAATATCCAGTATTTCTGCAGACCTCAGCCCTGTTGTAAGTAAAATTTTTATAATTAACTTATCCATAATATTATCTGCATTTTCAATAACTCTTTTTATTTCCTCATGAGTAAGTGATGAAGGTATTTTATTTGAAACTTTAGGTCTGTGGGATTTTGTTATAGGAGAAGAGGAGATTAGCTCTAAATCTATTAAATACTGAAAAAAGGAGTTTAAACAGGCAAGTTTTCGTGCAATCGTGGATGATTTTAATCTTTTAGACTGCAAAACCATTCTAAATTTTGCAATATCAGCTTTTGTTATACTTTCAACATCTTTATCACCTGCTATCTGTGCAAACTGTTTTAAATCCACATTATAGTTTTTTACAGTATTTGGTGATTTATCTGCTAAATAAGCCAGATAAAGCTCTGCACACTCACTAATCTTCATCTTCTCTCCATTTTTTATAAAGATTATGTTGAATTCTAAAGCTGTCTAAAACCTTTCCTACAACAAAATTTACCATATCATCAACTGTTTTAGGGTTGTGATAAAACCCTGGGGAAGCTGAGGAAACAACTGCCCCTGCCTGCATAAGCTTTTCCATATTCTTAACATGAATAAGTGAAAGTGGCATCTCTCTAATAAGAAGATAAAGTTTAACCTTTTCCTTTAAAGCTATATCTGCAACTCTGTGTATCAGGTTGTAATTTACACCATTTGCAACAGCTCCTAAAGTAGACATTGAACAGGGAGCAATTATGACACCTTCAGTTTCAATAATCCTTGACCCGCTTGCAATAGACGCTGACATATCATTAACATTTATCAGTTTTACATTTTGGTTGATAATATTTTTTATATCTTTTTTAGATATTCCTTCTTCTCTTTCAAGTACAAGATAGCCGTTATTTGATATTAATAGATATACAAAGTTTTCTTTAGAAAGCTGTTCAAGAAGTTTTAATCCATATTTTACACCGCTTGCACCAGTAATGCATAAAACATATTTTTTCAAGTTATAATAACCTCTATGGGTTTTATACTGCTTTATATTTTCTTAATTATAAGTCTAATTTTAGCAAAGTTAAATGGATATTTTTACATATTATCTGCTTTTATACTAACTTCTCCTCTAATTTTTTACAAACTTGATAAATTTGGACTTTTTTTAATTAAAGGAATCATCTACGGGTTTGCAGCCTCAGCTGTATATTTTCCATTTTTAAATCTTAATCTAATACCTTTTAATCAAATTACACAGGTTTTTCTTGAGGAAGTATTTTTTCGCGGATACATACAAAATGAGTTTTTTAAAAAATTTAATATTCACATATCTATCCTTTTAACTTCTATTTTATTTACTATTCCCCATTTGATTGTAAGTTTTTCACTACTTTCTTTTTTAACGTTTTTCCCATCTATTATTTTTGGATATTTATACTATTATTCAAAAAGTATATGGACTTCTGCCATTTTTCACTTTTTCTCAAACTGGTTTTTCTTCAGCAATTACATGCTTATCCAAAAAATAATATAATAAATACAAGCTTTTAACGGAGGTTAAACCATAGAATCTTTAGAACATTTTTTGCAAAATTATGGTTATATTGCTGTTTTAATAGGTACATTTTTAGAAGGAGAAGTTTTTCTTTTAATAGTTGGAATATTTGTTAAATTAAACTATTTAAACCCGGTGCTGTCGTGGTTTACGGCAATACTGGGAGCTTTATTTCACGAAGTTATTTATTTTTTCTTAGGAAAATGGAAAGGAAGAGAGTTTTTACTTAGAAATTCCTACACAAGAAAAAAATACAGAAAAGCCAAGAAACTGATAGAAAAGTACGGCGTATTTTCTATATTTATTATACGGTTCATGTACGGTATGAGGATTGTCCCAATGGTTTTTATGGGTGCAGTTGGATATAATACCTACAAATTCTTATTTTTTAATGTTATTTCCCTTACGATATGGGCAGCCCTTTACATATATCTTGGGTATCTGTTTGGCAAAGCTGCAGAGATATTCTTTGGTAAAGCTAAA
Organism: Hydrogenivirga sp. 128-5-R1-1; assembly: GCF_000171895.1. NCBI lineage: Bacteria > Pseudomonadati > Aquificota > Aquificia > Aquificales > Aquificaceae > Hydrogenivirga > Hydrogenivirga sp. 128-5-R1-1. The sequence goes on along the minus strand of NZ_ABHJ01000034.1, from coordinate 103 downwards.
GAGTACTATTTTACAGCAGCAGGGATAATACTTTTAACAGCTACCCTTACACTACTGTTCTTTAGCTTCAAAAATAAGTTATTTAACAACAAGAACTGACTGA
>NZ_ABHJ01000035.1:0-5187 GCF_000171895.1 Hydrogenivirga sp. 128-5-R1-1 | reverse complement strand
GCGATAAAGGTCTGGGAAAAGGTGCATAAGGAATTAATGAGAAACAAATTATAGCCTTTTAAAAAATCTAAAAAACTTTTAAAAATCTAAAAAATTAATCTGCTATATAGAACAAATCATTCTAAAAAAAGAATTACAATTTATTAAAAAAATAAATAAGGATTAATAGATGAATGATTTTATTCCAGAAATTAAAATCATTGGTATCGGTGGAGCTGGTTCTAATATTGTTTCAAAAATGGGAAATTTTATAAATCATGTTGAATTATATATTTTAGACACAAATCAAAAATCTCTATCAAAGCATTCTTTAAAAAACAAAATCTTAATTGGAAAATCTGGAATTGGGACAGGTTCAAAGTCTGACATTGGTAAAAGAGCTTTTAATGAAAGTGTGGAAAATATAAAATCTTTATTCAAAGATACAGACCTAATTTTTCTTATTGCTGGTTTTGGAGGGGGAACTGGAACAGGTGTTTTACCAGAAATTGCAAAAGTATTAAAAGAAATGGGGATTTTAACTTTATCTGTTATCACAAAACCATTTAATTTTGAAGGAAAAATAAGAGAAAGAATAGCTAATGAGGGATTGAACAATTTAAAAAATACATCAGACAGCTATCTAATAATAGATAATAATAAGATTTCAAAATTGGCAAAAAGTAATTTAACATTCTTAGAAGCATTTAGCTTAGTTGATGAATTTATAAGCAAAATAATAAAAGAAATTGTTTTAATTTTAACAACACCATCTTTTATAAATCTTGATTTTGCAGATTTAAAAAATATTTTAAAAAACTCCGGAAAATCGGTTGTAGCTATTGGTGAAGGTAGAGGAAATAATAAAATTAAAGATGTATTGGATACAACATTTTCAAATAGTTTACTTGAAGATTATGATATATCAAAAGCTACCAAGTTTATACTAAATATGATAATTTCTGATGATGTTTCTTATGAAGATGTTCAATCTTTAGTCCAGCAGTTAAAAGAAAAACTATACTATAAAGAAAATACCCAAATTATCTTTGGTGTTAATATAGATAAAAATTTAGAAAATCAAATAAGATTAACATTAATTGCTTCAGGATTTGATGAGAAAATAATGGAGATATATAAGAATGACAAAATCTTATATAGAAATCATAAAGTTTCTTCTTGAAAAAAACAGATTTGTAAAAACATCAGAAATACAGAGATTTTTAGAAAATAAAGGGTTATTTACAAAATCATACACTTCCAACAGAAGACTTTTACAAAAGTATCTGGAAAATTTAGAATACGAAGGCTATGTAGTCAGGAGATATCCGGAAACAAAAGGCAGGCAGTCTCAAGAATGGAAAATAAACTCTAAAAGCTTTCCTAAATAGTAGGAATATCAGAAAAGGAGCTTATATCACTCCTTATAACCACAAGCTTTATGCCTGATGATTATAAAAAATTAAGCTTTTTGTCAGATATTGAAAATATAATAAATAGAACAGCCTTTGAAATAGATGAGGAGAAAAAAGAAATTATAGAAAATTCTTTTAAATATGTTCCGGAGTTCCACGAAAAATTTTCAAATTTTAATCCATATCTGCTTGATAAAATATACAAAGGGATTTTTGAAAAGGTTTATTTAAAACTTTTGTATAAAGACAAGCTAATAACAGCTGTTCCAATAAAAATATTTTTGTATCAAGGAATTCTGTACATATCAGTTATAGATGAAAACAACCATCACAGAATATTAAAATTTAGCTGTATAACAAGCATAATCCAGACAGATGAAAAAGTACAGGAATTTTTTATAAGAAAGTATAGAAAGCTAAATTTTGGCTTTGAAGACGAAAAACCATTTATTTTTGCAGTAGATATTCCAGAATGGTATTTAAGATGTGAGGATATTCAAACAACAAAGCTTATAAACACACAGTTTTATGCAGAAGAAAACGGAGAAAATATCAAGGTTTATCTAATAGGTTATACAGGCTGGAGATTTCCATCAAGAATGTTCGTGCCACATATTGAGAAGATTTACAAACCAGATGAAGAAATTTTAGAAACAGCAAAAAGATTTAAAAGCCAGATAAAACAAATTGATGAAAATATTAGCTTTTCTTTAGATAAAAACTTGAAAAGGTTTAATGAATTTTTGAAAATTTTTGGAGAATACTTAGAACAAAGGAAAAAATTATTAAGTTGTTAAAGGTCTAAATCTTTATAAATATCTTTTCTTTTCCCAACTCTTAGTATAAGAATAATTAGTTTATTATCTTCTGTTTCAAAAATTGCCCTGATTTTTCTTGATATAATAAATCTGTAATAGTTGTCGTATCCCTGCAGTTTTTTAACTTTCTTTGTTCTTTTTAAGACTTCAAAGTTTTCTGCAAGGTATTTTAGCTTTTCAGCTATAAAAATTCTCTCATCAACAGAAAACTTTTCTAAATCTTTCTCCGCAACTTCAGAAATAAGAAGTTTATACATCTATACCAAGCCTTTTAAACACTTTATCAGCTTCTTTGACTTTTATTTTACCTTCTTTTATTCCTTTACTTACCTTTTCTGCTATAATTCCATCAATATAATCAAGATAAAAATCAAGAGCCTTTTCTACAATTTCACTTTGTGAAACTTTGAGAATTTTTGATATATTTTCCAGTTCCTTTGCAAGACTTTCTTCCATACTAATTAGTTTTTTTACCGTTGCCATTTAAATCACCTTTTGATTTTTATATATCTTATAGTATATCTAATTTTATATCTAAGTCAATTTTTTATATATGCAAGATTATTAAAAAGCCCTTTATATAGAACATAACTTTCTAAGAAGTTTCATATACTAAAAACCAAATAATATTTAGGGGGTTGAAAGATGAAAACTTTTGTAAAAGGATTAATTTTAGGTGCTGTTTCTTTTTCTATTATTGCATGTTCATCAAGCACTCCAAAATGTTCTGATGGTAGAACGAAAGAGCTTGTGATTAATATTGCCAAACAGAAACTTTCAAATATTGGATTTGGAGATGTAATTGATAAACTTGATTTTAAAGTAGATAATGTAAGAACAATTGAGTATCAAAAAAGTATAGACAGATATTCATGTCAGGCTGATTTAATCATAAAAAATAAAGAAAATCACCAGTCAAAAAATTTTCCGATAACTTACACAGTCCAGAAAACAGACAACGGCAAGAAGTTTTATGTTGAGGTTTATGGGTTGTAGTAAAATAATTAAAACTTCAACTGGGGGAGTTTTATATGACAGAAAGCCAAAAATTAACACCTAAAATTTTTAAAATATCTTGTTTGTTAAATTCAGAAAAAAAGTTAGAAATTCCAAATTTTCAGCGACCTTATGAATGGGAAGAAGAAAGAATTATTCAATTTTTAAAAGATTTAGATGAAGTTTTTAAAAAGGAATATTTGGAAAAGAGTAATAAAGATTTTGAGTATTTAATTGGGAATATGGTCTTTTTTGAAAGAGAAGGAAAATATCAAATAGTAGATGGACAGCAAAGGATAGTATCTTTAGGGATAATACTTTATGCTTTAGGAGAAAAAGATAATAAGTTTTTAGGTTTAAAGCCTAAAGAACTATCATTCAACACAATAAAAAGAAATTATGAAGTTGTGAAAAACTTTTTAGAAAGCTATCAGCAAGAAAAAAATAAGTTTATAGGCTTTATAAAAAACCATTTAATCGTTAATGCTTTAATTACTGAAGATTTAGACTTTGCCTTTTTCCTATTTGATGCACACAATACAAGAGGTAAACCTTTAGATAGAAAAGATTTATTAAAGGTTCATCACATAAGACTTATTAAAAAAGAAGAGCTAAAAAAAGATTTAGCTAAAACTTGGGAAAATTACGAAAAAGATAAAGAAAAAGAAACAGATAAACCAATAGATAAACTAAAACAAATCCTTCAAATTTTGTCAGTTGCAAGAAAAGGAATAAGAGGAGAACTAAAAGGAGATGACCTTATTGAAAGTGATGTTTATAAGGAGTTTTTATCTGAAGATGAAGGATATATGCTAAACAACTATAATCAACCACCAATTTTTGAAGATTTTGAATTTGACTTCAAAGCAAATGTTTTAAGATTAAAAACAAAACCTTTAAGAACATATTCATTTACAGATATTATTGATGGATATAAATACCTTCCTTTTGAAATTTCACAATCAATAGAAGGGGGAGAAAGATTTTTCTATTTTGTAATTAAGTATTACCATCTAATTAAAGAATTAGAAGAAAAACATAAAAATGTATTTTGCCTATTTGATAATATTAGTGGTAGCGGAAACAGATTTATAAATGCTCTGTATAAGTCCTTGATACTTTTATACTATGACAAATTTGAAGATAAGCTTTTAGAAGATTTTGCAGTTAGATTAATCATAATATTTTCAAATCTAAGGCTAACCTTAAATCAAATCAGAAAAGAAACATTAATAAACAGATATGCGAAACCAGAATCAGATGAGATAAATCTTTTTAGACTAATCTTTTTATCTTACTCTCCAAGCATAGTAAAAAGTAAACTTGATGATTACATAAGGTTTCATATAGAAAGTGAAATAAGAACGAAAGAGGAAACAATAAAAATATATTTTGAAAAAAATGAAATTAAAAGGATAAATTCAAAAAAAACAGATGATAAACAAACTATAGAAAGGACAAAAGGAGATTTTATAAATTATTGGCTAAATAGTAGTTTAAAAGAGAAAATTAGAGAAACTTTAAAGGAATTAGGAAAGAATTGGGAGGAAAATCAAAATGAATAATAACTGTATAGAAAATGAGGAAAACAAAAAATTAGAAAAAGTGTTCTATAAAGATTTAGGAAAATATGAATTTGAAATTCCAATTTATCAAAGACCTTATGCTTGGAGACCTGAAGAGGTTGAAACTCTATTAAATGACTTAAAAGAATATGATGAAGGAGAAGAAAACAAAAACGATGAAGGATATTTTTTAGGCACATTAGTTGTTAACTTGTTAGAAAAAGACGGAGGAAAAGAAAAATTAGAAGTCATAGACGGTCAACAAAGGTTAACAACCCTTTATCTGATAGAAACTGTTTTTCTTAGTCTTAAAAAGAAAAATGAAAAACTTAGAGAGAAAAATGAAAAAATAGATAGAAAAATAAAACTAACCTATGAAATAAGAGAAAGTGATAAAAAATTTTTAAAAGAATG
>NZ_ABHJ01000036.1:0-5114 GCF_000171895.1 Hydrogenivirga sp. 128-5-R1-1 | reverse complement strand
TCCTATTATCTTATTATTATTGTTTAAGTCTATGATATTTCCATGTCCATCATCTATCCAGTTTACTGTAGTAGGTGTTCCACCTACAGTGTACTGTGTAATAACTAAAGAACCAGGTAGCACAGGGGTATTTGCCAGAGTATATTTACCTAAATCTGAATTTTCTAAAACATTAGTTTCTGTTTGGTTTGTATTTATACCATACCCTTTAATAGAATTTATCTGTCCAACTCCATTAAATTCTACAAGCAGTGAATCGTAAGTATTTGTGTCTCCAGGAACATTAAATTGAATAGGCTCATCATCTAATAAACCAAACACTCTCCATTGATTAGAATTTTCATGAACAAAATAAAGCTGGGCTTGATGTGAAACACCTAAAGAATCATAAACAGTTATAGCATTAACGTAATTATAGGTTGTAGCGTCTGATGTATCCAGTGTTTTCGTTATTAATGGACTGGAAGCATTTAAATTAGTAGGTGATTTTAATGCAAGCTTTGATGTAACATGAGGATCCATTGCATTAGGAATATTTATTTTACCTATAGAACCTGATATATTACCATTTGCATCTAAACTCCATCCTTGCAGATACATACCATTTAGATTTATTAAATCACCGTTTGCATCTGTTCTAAACTGACCAGCCCTCGTGTAGTATGTTACTCCTTGTTTATCTTGAACCATGAAAAAACCTTCACCATCAAGTGCAAGGTCTGTTGCAATATTAGTGTTTTTTAATGCACCTTGAGAAAAATCTTTAGTCGTGCTACCTATGAAAGAACCACCGCCTATTTCCATATTTTTTGGTGCATTATTAGCAAATGAGGTTATACTGCTTGCTATCAGGTCTTCAAAGTTAGCCCTTTCTGCCTTAAATCCTATAGTATTAACGTTAGCAATATTATCAGATATTACTGAGAGCCATTTTTGATTTGCATTTAAACCTGCATTTCCTGTATAAAATGACTGAATCATGATTTTAACCTCCTATTTGATTAATTTTATCTATTTCAATTTTTTGATTATTTAAAATTGCGTAAATTTTATCTTTATCTTTTTCTACAGATTCTACAATACCTCTTGAATATATAGTGGAAGATACAGCATCTTTACCATTTTTTGCATCAATATAAATAGTATAATAACCATCTGTCAGAGCAGGATTATTTATTTCAAAAGGATAAATTTTATCAGCCTGTAAATTTTGAAAAGTTTTACTTTCAACAACATTTCCATTTTTATCTAAAACAGTAATATTTACACTTTCTGCATTTTGGTCAAGCTTAAATGAAACCTGAGATTTACCGTTTTTTACATAAGTTTCGCTTCCTTCATATACAACCTGCTTGTTTATCAAGTTTGAAGCATACAAAAGAGCATTTGTCTGGTTAACATTTTTGAGTAAATTTACAGTATCCTGAAAATTATTTAAAACCTCCATTTGCCTGAGTTTTACAGTGTTATCTATAAACTGGGAAATATCTTTAGCTTCTAAAGGGTCTTGCCACTGCAGGTCTGCAAGTAAAACTTTTAAAAGTCATCATTTTTCATTTTTGAGTTATCATAGTTTGCATCTACTACTTTGATTTCTCTGCCGTCTATCCCTTTTATAGTATTAATCCCATCTAATGCCATAATTTTCAGCCTCCTTTATAATAGAATCGGCCAATTTGTTTAATTCATTAATACTTTCTTCAAAATTAACTTTTTTGTTAAAATTCTGCCTTATAAAATTAATAATACTGTAGTGAAATTTTAATGCAATATCCATTTTTGGATTACTTCCTTTTTTATAAAGTCCTAAGTTTATCATATCTTCAGCTTCCCTATAAGTTGACTCTAAATCCATAATTATGGATTGATATTTTTTTATTTCGTCTGAAACAAGCTGAGGCATTAATCTACTTATACTCCTTAATATATCAACGGCAGGATAAATCCTTTTATCTGCAATTTCTCTGGATAGAATAATATGACCATCTAAAAAACTAATAGCAGCATCTGCTACCGGGTCAGAAGATACATCATCACCTTCAACAAGTACAGTATAAAATCCTGTTATACTTCCTTTATCAAAATTCCCTGCTACTTCAATTATTTTAGGAAGCAAGTTAAACACTGATGGTGTATATCCTTTTGTTGTAGGTGGTTCTCCAGCTATCAATCCGATTTCCCTTTGTGCCATGGCAAGTCTTGTTAAAGAATCAAAGAGCAAGTTTACACTTTTACCTTTATTTGCAAAATATGAAGCGATTGCATTTGCAGTATGAGCTGCTCTTATTTTTGCAAGGGGAGGCTGGTCAGATGTTGCCACTACAACTACTGATTTTTTTAAGCCTTCATCACCAAGGTTGTCTTCAATAAACTCCCGTACTTCTCTTCCCCTTTCCCCTATAAGTGCTATAACATTTAAGTCTGCTTGTGAAAATTTTGCTATCATACCAAGCAAGGAACTTTTACCAACTCCCGCACCTGCAACTATACCAACTCTTTGTCCTTTACCTATAGTAAACAAAGAGTTTATTACCCTTACACCTATATCTAATACTTCTGTTATTCTTTTTCTTTGTAATGGGTTAACAGGCTCTTGATACAAATCTACCCTATCAAAAAGTTTTAAATTCTTGTTATTCAGAGGATTTCCAAAAGGGTCAATAATATTTCCTATAAGCTCATTACCTACTTTCACGTAAGGTCTATATCCTTTTGTTTTTATTTTACTTCCTATTTTTATTCCTGTTGTATCAGTGTATGCCATTAAAAGTGCTTTATTATTTTTAAACCCTACAATCTGCGCTTCTATAACCTCATCAATTTTACATATATCTCCTATGGAAACTAAAGGAATTTCAGCCTCTATTAAAGGTCCAACAACTGCTGATACTTTTCCAACAATATCATATTTAGGTATTTTCTTTAATCTCTCTTTTAATTTCATTTTTTATTGTTTCCATTTTTTCTTTTAATTTAGATTCTAAAGAGAAGTTGTCAAATTTGATAATGAATGTTCCTTTATCTATATCTGCAATTTCCACATTTAAACCTTTATCCTTTAAATGTTTTCCAGTTTCTTTATCTACAACTATTTTTATAAAACTATCACTTTCCAGTTCTTCTAAAATATTATTAATTGTTTTTTTTAAAAAATCTGCATTCTCTGGAGATATAAATAGAATTTCCAGTATTTTTTCTAAAGAGTCAACAAGTAAATTTAAGAGGTTATTTTTGAAATCATTTATCTCGTTTTTTATTTGCTCTTTTATTTTTGTTATTTGATTGAGTAATTCTTTTTCTTGCTCTTTTTCTAATCTGTGTTTTTCTTCTTCTAACTGCTTAACTAAGTTATTTTTTTCTTGAAGAAATTTACTTTCTAATTCTTCTTTTGCTTTTTTATAACCTTCTTCAAAGGCTTTTTTAAATATCTGCTTTTCTTTTTCTTTTATTAGCTTCTCATATTCTTCTTTTAATTTCTTTATTTCGGCTTCAGTTATATCTTTTTTAAAATTTTGAGGTTCAAAATCTTCTATATTTAACATAGTTTATTCTTTTATCCAGGTTTTTACTAAATTTGCTACTATCTGTGGATTTTCTTCTAATATTTTTAATAACTGTATATACTCAGGCTCTTTTTCAATACCAACTTCAATTTCAGCTTCTCTAACAGTTGCCATTCCTTGAAGTGTTTCAGGTGGTATGCCATAACCAACAGCAGTTTCCGGTTTTTTTCGTGCTTTTAGGATTAATGCCAAAGTAATTAAAAGTAATGTTAAAAATAAAATTCCAATTACAGATAAAAGTATAATTTTTCTAATATCTGTCTTTTCTTTAACAGCAACTTCTGGTTTTTTCTCAAATGGGACACTAACTATAGTTACTTTATCTCCCCTTTTTGGGTCAAATCCTATTGCACTTTTTATAAGCTCTTCATATTGTTTTAGCTCTTCTTTGGAACGGGGAATAAATTTATAACTTACATTTCCATTTTTATCTTTAATTTCCTGATATTTGCCGTCAATTAAAACACCTACACTTACTTTCTTTATTTTAAATATAGGTTGAGATTTATTTATGATACTCTTAGACACATCATAATTTCTTGTTCTATCTTCTTTTTTCTTCTCAACTAAATATCTGTCCTGCCCTGTATCCATAATAGGTGGAACATTTGTTGATGTACCTGGTGGACCTATTTCAGATTTTTGTTTTGTTTTCACTTCCTCTTTTATTCTTCTTTCACTTACAATAGCTACTTTATCTGGGTCATAAAGTTCATCTTTTTGATGTAATTGCCCGGTTTCTACTTCAACAGTTGCTCTAACAACAACCTTATCAGAGCCAAGTGCTTTGGAAAGCATGGACTGCACATTTCTCTCTATTTGTCTTTCTAACTTTCTTTTTAACTGCAGTGTTTTATCTGCTTTGGCAGTTTCTGTTTCTTCAAGTACATCAGATAAAACTCTGCCTCTGTTGTCTGCAACTGTAACATTTTCAGGTTTGAGTTTTGGTACAGCTCTGGAAACTAAAAAAACTATTGCTTTTACCTGTTCAGGAGTTAAATCTTTTCCGGGAGCAAGTTTAATCAAAACCGATGCTTTTGGCTGGTCTTCTTCACGTGCAAATATTGATTCTTTCGGCATTGCTATGTTTACTTTAGCATCAATTACTGCATTTAACTGTCTTATTGTCCTTTCAAGTTCTCCTTCTAAAGCCCTAATATAATTAATATTTTCCTGAAACTGGGTAATCCCCATTTTGGGTTCATCAAATATTTCAAATCCAACAGTACTACCTGAAGGAATTCCTTTTGAAGCAAGTTTTAAACGTACGTCATAAACTTTATCTTTAGGAACTAAAATAATACTTCCATTACCTTCAACTTTGTAAGGTATTTTTTCCTCCTGTAATACTGTCAAAACCTGTCCAGCATCTTCTGGACTTAAATTTGTATAAAGAACAGCATAGTTTTCTTTTGAAGATAAAGAATAAATAAAAAAGGTTATAAGCAATAAAATGGAAATACCGATTAAAGCTGCAGCTATGTTTTTTGCATTTACATGTCCTTTAACACTTTCTGGAAGTTTATCCTTTAGAGAGTCTAATAAGTTTGC
>NZ_ABHJ01000037.1:0-5065 GCF_000171895.1 Hydrogenivirga sp. 128-5-R1-1 | reverse complement strand
GCTTCCAGAAATATCTTTTTTGCAGGATGAATATGCAAATAAACATGTAAAGTTTTATGCAGTTGTTATAAATACAGATAAAATTAATGAGATAAAAGAAACTAAAGAAAGATGGGGATTTGATATTCCAGTTTTAATTGGAAATTATGAAACTATTAAAAGATACAGGATAATAGGAACACCTATAATATATATATTAAGAAAAGATTTGACTGTTGGAAAAATCTTTTTTGGAGAAACTTCTATAAAAAGATTAAAAAAATACATAAATAAATTTTTAGGAGAGTAGAATGCTGCAAGATATAACACTCTGGACTGCATTTATCGCTGGTCTTTTAAGTTTTGTTTCTCCATGTGTCCTTCCTATTGTTCCTGCATATCTTTCTTATATTACAGGTGCAAGTGCAAATGCAGTTGGACAGGAACAAAGATTTAATATAAAAGCTGTAATACCTGTAATTTTCTTCGTACTTGGATTTTCTACTGTTTTCATACTTATGGGAGCTTCTGCATCTTATATTGGTCAGTTTTTTATGGACTACAAAATGTACATAGCTAAAATTGGCGGAGCCCTTGTGGTATTTTTTGGACTTCACTTTACAGGATTATTTTTAAAGCCTGATTTTAAAAATATTTCCTATGCTGTAGGTCTTTTTATTGTAGCTTTATTTACTTTTGGCTTAATTTCCCTTGAAACATTTTATACTTTTGCTGGAATATGGGCTTCTGTTATGGCTTTATATTTCTTAAAATTACATGAGTTTTTATACAGACAGTTTAAAGTGGAAAAAAGTGGAAAAGCATCAGGGATAAGTTCGTTTATAGTCGGCCTTACATTTGGAGCAGGATGGAGTCCTTGTATAGGACCAATACTTGGTTCTATTTTGATGATTGCTATGAATGAAGGGACTGTTTCAAAAGGAATGATTCTTCTTGCATTATACTCTCTTGGACTTGGAATACCTTTTATTTTAGCAGGTGTACTCTGGACAGGATTTTTAAATATGGTTAAAAAGTTTGGAAGATTTTTTGAAATTGTTGAAATAGTTGGTGGAGTTCTTTTAATTGTTTTAGGATTATTACTTGCTACTGGAAATTTAGAGAAAATCTCTTCATCTTTAACGTAAAAACGAGGGCTTATTTTCGCCCTCTTAAAATTTCAGGAAGTTTGTATAAATAAAACAGTACCTTTTTCCATTTTGACCATTCTACTGCACTAATTCCAGAGCCGTAAACACCTGCTTTATCAATATTTTTACCAACTCCAGATTTTGCTGTTATAATTACATTATCTGTTATAGTTATATGGTCTGCTACTCCAACCTGTCCTGCAAGTATACAGTTATTTCCCACTTTTGAACTTCCAGCTATTCCAACCTGTGATACAAGTATTGTGTTTTCTCCTATCTGAACATTATGTCCTATCATAACAAGGTTATCTATTTTTGTTCCCTGCTTTATAACAGTTTCATCAAGCATTGCCCTGTCTATTGTTACGTTTGCTCCTATTTCAACGTCGTCTTCTATAATGACTTTTCCGATATGCTTTATTTTCCTGTGTTTACCATTTTCCTGATAATAACCAAATCCATCAGATGCAATTACTGTCCCTGAATGTATAATCACTCTACTGCCTATTTTTGTATCTTTATATATACTGACCCTTGGGTATATAACACAGTCATTACCTATTTCTGTATTTTTTCCAATAAATGTAAAAGGATAAATTACAGTGTTATTCCCAATTTTTACATTATCCTCTATTACAACATAATCTCCAATGTAAACATTCTCGCCAATTTCTACTTTTTTACCGATTTTAGCAGTTTTCGCTTTTCTGTATTTAAATTTTTCATCTGGATAAAGAATATCAATAAGCTTGTAAAAAGCAACCTGAGGATTATTAACAACTATTTGTACAACATCAACATCTTCAAAGGGCTCTTTTACAAATACAGCTGCTGCCTTTGTTTTTTTTAAAAGGTCTGACAGCTTTTTATCAGATAAAAATGATATGTCATTTTCTGTTGCATTAAATAAACTTGAAACCCCTGTAATTTCTTTATCTTCTTTAAAGTTATAAAGCTGTCCGTTAAAAATTTCTGCTATTTTACTTAGTTTCATTTTTCTCACCATCTAAAAGGGAAATTATTTTGTCTGTTATATCTATTCTACTGTCCGAATATAAAACAGCTCCGTACATACCATTTGTAAAGATAATATCAATACCTTCTTTATCTGTGTACTCTTTAGCCACAAGTTTTATTTTTTCTATTAATTTTTTTTCGTACTCTTGCTTCATTTGATTGAGCTTTTGCTGTGCATCTATTGTAAGTTGTTGAAGCTGTCTTTGTAGCTGTCTTATTTTTGCCTGCTTTTCAGATTTTGCTTTATCACTTAATAGAGGACTTGCAAGTTGTTTTTGTATTTCTTTTATCTCTCTTTCAATTTTTTGAGCTTTTGATTTAAAGAAGTTAAACTTATCTTCTATCTCCTTTTTTAGTTTCTGACCAGTTTTAGACTCATTCATAACCTTAATTAAATCAACATACGCATATTTTTCCTGTGCTTTTGAAAACACAAAAAGCATAAAAATTGATAAAAAAGATACTGTTAATTTTTTCATACTCCACTCCTTAATTATTTTTTAGAAAAATGTTCCAAGTACAAATCCAAATCTTGCATCACTAATTCCAGCAGGAGCATTTAAAACTTTTCCATAGTAAAGGTCTATAGGTGCCATTGGTGTAACTATCTTTAACCCTGCTCCAACAGAATTATACATCTTCAAATTATTATATCTGTTAAACCCACTTCCACTATCTAAAAACACATACCACCATAAAAATCTCTCAACAAGTGGATGATTTATCTGGAAATTAAATATAAGTTCATTTTTTGCACCAAGAGGATTTAATGCTGTGTCGTAAGGTCCTGCCATACCATAATCAAAACCTCTTACAGTAAAATCTCCACCTACAAAAAAGTATTCATCAAGAGGTATTTCTTTATTAATTTTTTTAACAAAGCCGTATCTTGCTTTAAATGAAAATACAAAATCAGTCCAGAAAAACTTATCAGGGACAAATGCTGTTCCACTAAATACAGCTTTGTAAAAATCTCTTGTACCTGTTCCTGTTTTGAGTGTTAAAGTTAAATCTGTTCCCTTAGTTGGAAGTATCGGATTATCTACACTGTTTCTATTTATAAACCAGTAAATTGAATATAAATCATATTTTCCTGCCTGTCTCTGAATATAAAGAGGTGCAGTTGTTGATACATTCTTATAATCACCACGTTCAAGAGTTATCCCTACTCCTGTTCTGTAATACTCTTTAAATTCTATTGATGCTGTTGGAGAAAATCCAAGTTTTTGAGCTATAAATGTTCCATAATCAACATAACTTTCATATAAATTAAAACCTAAGTCAATAGGTCTATAAAATGCCCATTTGTGAATATATGAAATAGAGTTATTTCTGTACTGGGAACCTATTGTTAAAGAAAGCCCTAAAGTATCACCAGTTCCCATAAAGTTTCCTTTCTTAATGGAAGCAAACAAGGAAAGACCTGTTAACTGACTGTATCCAGCTCCTACTGATATCTGACCTGTAAATCTTTCCTGAACCCGGGTGTCAACATCAAGTTTATTTTCGCCAACAAATTTTGGGTTAAAGCCAACCATATCATAAAATCCAAGACCGTAAAGCCTTGACTGGGAACGGATAAGGTCTTTTCTTTTAAATAAGTCTCCTGGAGCGAACCTTAATTCCCTTCTTATTACATAATCTCTGGATTCGTAATTTCCAAAAATATTTATTTTATTTACATAGAAAATATTTCCTTTGTCAATTTTATAAACAACACTTACAAGTTTATCTTTTCTATCAAGTATTTTTTGACTATCAACATGAGTAAAAAGATAACCAAGCTCTGTGTATTTATCAATTATTTCATTTTTTATTTTCTTTATAATCTCTCCGTTATAATAATCTCCAATTTTTAAATCTCTTTTAAACCTTTCTAAAATTTCACTATCTGTATAAAGGGTGTTATTTTCAAACTTTATAGAAGATAATTTATATCTATCGCCTTCTTTTATAGTGATAAAAATATAGTATTCTTCTCCATTTTTAAGCTGAATTTTTGGCTCTTTTATTTCAACATCAAAAAAACCTTTGTTCAGGTAAAGTTGTCTTATTTTTTCAATATCATCATATAAAACTTCCTTTTGAAGTCTTGGATGAAATCTGAGCTTCCACCAGCATCTTTCTTTTGTTTCCATTACGTCAAGGATTTCATCTTCAGGCACCTGCTTGTTTCCTATTATTACAATGTCCTTAACGTATGCCCTTTGTCCTTCATCTATTTTAAAAACAAGGATATTTCCTTTAAAGTAATAAGATACTTTTGCATTGTAAAATCCTTTTTCTTCATAAAGCTTTAAAATTCTTTTTTTCATTTTTTCTATTTCTTCAATAGAAAAAACTCTTCCTAAACCTTTTTTTAAGGATTGTAATTTCTGAAGAAGTTCGGGACCTGCTGACGAAAACCATGGAATAGTCCCTGTTTCCTGTCTTTCTTCTGTTTGAATACCTAAAGCATCCTCTAAATCCTGTGTATCAACTTCATCATTTCCTTCAAATTCAATTTTCTGAACAACTGGAAGTTCTTTAAATACAAAAATTAAATCAACACCGTTTTCTGTAAATCTTGTGTAAGTTTCTATATCTTTAAAATATCCAAGTTTGTATAAATCTTTGAGAGTAGATGCTATTTTATCTCTTGTTATAACTGCTCCTTTACCAAATGGAATTAAAGGTTTTATTATTTCAGGTTTAAGGTATTTCAAACCTCTAATTTCTATTTTTTCTAATTTGTAAACTTTTTCTATTTGTTGTTGAAATGTTTTATCTGTGTTAATTTCCTGAGAATACGATGAGGTAAAGAGAGTAAGTAAAAATAAAAGGGGCAAAAGCCCCATGTATATTAAGTTGCTGCTGGTTCTTTTTTTCTGGTTGTTTTCTTTTTGGTTTTTGGTTTTTTCACTTTTATTCCAACCTGT
>NZ_ABHJ01000038.1:0-4991 GCF_000171895.1 Hydrogenivirga sp. 128-5-R1-1 | reverse complement strand
ATTTATTAAATCTTTTCCAGTTATAATTCTTTCTTTACTTTTATTTAAAACTTCAAGTATTTTCTGTGAGATTTCAGACGGCAAATAAGATATTAAAAATAATGTTGTTTCCGGTTTTATTTCCTTCAGTATTTTATACAGTATGCTGTTTTTTATACCTGTGTTTATCTTGTTTTTTATTTTAAAAAATTCTTCAAATATTTTAATAGCTTCTTCAAAGTGGAGTTTTTTTAATATAGATATTGAAGATTCAACAGGTAAATGGTACATAAGACTAAGTAGATAAACAGAAGATTTATTTACCTTAAAATTTAATTGGCTTGTTAAAAATATATAATAATCCCTTATTTTTTCTAAAATTATCAATCTTTCTTCTGTCATTTCAAAATAAGGAATTATCTGGTTTAAAACTTTATATTTGTACATTAAGTTCAGTATTTCTACTACCTTCTCTTCATTAAAAGTTAAGTTAAGCTCAAGATTCAGTCTTCCTGGTGCAGCTGCTTTTATGAGATTTTGGTCAATAGCTATTTTTAAAAGTTTTTCTGTAGTTTTTCCAAGAGAGAAATTAAACCTTCCTGAAAATCTTAGTGCTCTAAAAATTCTTATTGGGTCTTCTATAAAACTTAGCTGATGTAATATTCTTATCTTTCCATTTTTTATATCTTGAAGACTGTTAAAATAGTCTATAAGTATTCCAAAGTTATCCTGGGTAAGGTTTATAGCAAGTGTATTTATTGTAAAATCTCTACGATATAAATCTTCTTTTAAATTTGATTTTTGTACTTTAGGATAAGCTCCCGGGTATTCATATATCTCCTTTCTTGCTGTGGCAAAGTCAAATTTTATATTACCTACTTTTACCTGTGCCGTCATAAACTCTTCAAATTTATTGAATTTACCTTTTTTTTTCTTTGCAAATTCTTTAGCAAGTTTAATTGCATCACCTTCAACAATAATATCTATATCTAAATTTTCTCTTTGCATTATAATGTCCCTTACTATACCTCCAACGAGGTAAACCTTCATATTAAGTTTTTTTGCAATTTTACCTATATCTTTGAGGGTATTTACTATTTTTTCAGGAAAGTATTTTTCTAATTTTTGTTTAAAGTTGTACATTTTTGGAGTTAATCTTATCCTTGAAATGAAAAGGTTTCTTCCTTTTGAAACGCATCAAAATGAATTGCCCCAAGGATAGACCTTTTTGTTATGTATCCTATAGGTTTGTTATTTTTTAATACAGGGAAAATGTCCTGGGCTGCTTTTAATGCAATGCTTTCAGCCTCATATACAGGAGTGTTATGTTTAAAAACAAAAATATCATCAATTAAAATATCTTTTATTTTTAAATTTTTTACACCATGTTTTAACGCGTTTTTTATGGTTCGTGTAAATACTATTCCTTTAAAATTATCGTATTCATCAACAGCAAATAAAAAATATTCATTTAAATCTTTTTCCTCTTTTATCTCCTCATTTAAATTAACCTTTTTAAACTCTTTTATAGCGAAATTTTCAATGGTTTCATCTTTTAAAATGTATTTTGTGATAAGAAGTTCAAGTTCACTTTCTATATCTTCGTATTCAATATCTTTTACAACAGCAGATGCTGCTCTTTTATGACCGCCACCACCAAAAACTGAAAGGATTTCATTTACATTTATATTTTTAGACCTTGCAATTATAAATATTTTGTTTTTGCTTATTATCAGGAGAAAAAATGCATCTAAATTGTTAAATTCTTTAATATTATTTAGATGGCTTGATATGTCAGGAATGTAGTCAGAATAAAATACTTTTGATAATCCTATTTTTTTGTCTTTTATTTGTAGAATATGAAGATTTTCAACTGCTGTTTCAAGTATCTTAAGAGCTTTTTCGTCTATTTTATTTGTTAAAATGTTATTTACTATGTCAAAATTAATTCCTGATTTTATTAAAAACTTCAAAGCATCAACATCATCTTTAGTAGTATTTGTATATTTAAAAGAACCTGTATCCTCATATATACCAAGAGATATTAGTGTGGCATCTTCTATATCTAATTTAATCTTTTTTCTTTTGATTTTTTTTACAAAATATGTTGTGCAAGCGCCGTAAGGAACAGATATTTTTTTTAAATAATCAGGCAAATATTTTATTTTTTCATGATGGTCAATCACGGTAATTTTTTTAAAATTACTTATCCCAGTTTCTGCTAAAATCTGGTCAATTTTTTTTAGAGATGAGGTATCTACTATATATATTTTTTTTAGGTTTCCTATATTTTCTTTTTTTATTATTTTGTTTTTCAATTTGTTTTTAAAGTAATTGACTGCAAGTTTTACAGTGGCAGAGTAAGAATGAGGAAGTAATATGTATGTATTTTTCTCAAGTATTGTTAATGCATAAGCGGAAGATAAACTATCAAGGTCGCTTCCTTCAGTTAATAATACTACTTGCAAAATATAATCACCTGCTTTATAATATTTATCTGTTTATGCCCAGGTGGCGGAATCGGCAGACGCGGCGTCTTGAGGGGGCGTTGCCCGAAAGGGCGTGCGGGTTCGACTCCCGCCCTGGGCACCATCAAGTTTTAAATTGGTCTAACATTTTCACCAGTTCTTCTGTTGAACTTTCTAACTGTTTTATTTTTTCTACCACTTCTCTTGTATCTTCACATGACTGCTTCATAATTTCAGAAAAACTATGGGTTTTGTCAGATATTTCTTTTAGGAGTTTATTTTCCGTTTTTACTTCACTTCTGATTTTATCACCTACTTCAGTTACGATGTTTATCTTATTAACTATCTCATCAAATACTATTTCTGTTTTTTGCGCTGTTTCCACACCTTCTTCTACACTTTCTTTTGCAGATTCCATTTCTTTCTTTGCATTTTGAGCATCATTTTGTAGTTTTTCAATAATTTGATTTATTTCCTCTGTAGCCTTTCTTGTCCTTTCTGCAAGATTTCTAACTTCATCTGCAACTACTGCAAAACCTCTTCCAAACTCACCTGCTCTTGCTGCTTCTATTGCTGCATTCAGGGCAAGTAGGTTTGTTTGATTGGCAAGTTCATTTATAACATTTGTGATTTTTCCAATTTCTTCAGAGGAAATACTTAACTCTTCTATATTACTTGCTAACATTTCTGCTTTTTCTTTTATTTGATTAATTTTCTTAATTGTATCTTCAATACTTTCTTTTCCTTCTTTTGTTTTTTGTAATGTATCTTGTGTCGCATTTTTTAACGTTTCATTTACAGTAATATCAATTCTTTCTGCAGAAGAGTTTAGTTTGGAAATATTTTCTAATATTAAATTCAATGAATTTTCCTGCTCTGAAGCAAGTTTTAAAGTTTTTTCTCCATCTTGTTTTAAATCGCCTGTTGTGTTAAATAGCAATTTTATATTATTTTTCGCTTTTTCAAAAACTTTATTTATAGATTCCATTAAGTTGTTAAAGTAAATTGAAAGTATGGAAATTTCATCGTTTCCTTTCTCTGTCATTCTTGTTGTTAAATCTCCCTCTACAGCTTTAGAAAAACTTTTTACAAATTTGTCTATCGGTTTAGATATGGTTATTATTATTCCTATTAAAATAAAGGCTATTACAAGTAAAGAAATAGGAGCTCCTATGTATATTATTTTTTTTATAAAGTCAATTTCTTTCTGGACATCTTTAAATCCTCTTTCAAAATGTTGAGCTTTTATTTCAGCTACTTTTTGGAAGTATTTTCTGGCTTCTTCTCCTATAGGAGAAGCCTTTTCATGATATATGGTATAAGTTTTATACCTTTCCTCTGGAGGCACGTCTTTTAAAGGTTTTACAATACTGTATTCTGTACTCAGTGCTTTTTCTGTAAGTTTTTTGGCTTTTTTTATAAGCTCAAGCTCATCTTCCGAAAGAGCTGTCCCCATTAATTTATTAAAGTTTGATTTTATCCTTTTTATTCTTTTTTCTAATTTTTTTATACTTTTATCATAATCAGCTCCAAGCATTATATCTCGTGTAAGTTTACTCTCGTAATTTTTATCCAGATTAATTAAAAGGGTTAGTATCTGCCCCTGCACTTCCTTATTTTTTAACTGCTGAAACTCTCTTTCTACTGAATTTAGATTATATAAGACTATACCTGCCATGAAGAAATAAGAAAACATTACAAGCATTAGTACTAAGTAAAGCTTTGACTTTATTGTCATTTTTCTAAATAAATCCATGTTTACCACTCCCGGATTTTTTATCTTATCGTATTTTGTTCTATAATTCTTAAAAATTCCTTTGGAATTGAAAGCATTTTTTTATTTTCTTTTTTTACAAAACAATGTTTAGTTTCACCTGTGCAAATAATATTATTATTTTGATTTGTGAGTATATATTCAAATTTAAAAAAATATTTATTTAATACTTTAGGATACATCTTAATATAAAAAATATCACCAAATTTTAAGAACTTTTTATATTTTACTATAAGTTCTAATAATACCACATCTAACTTTAGTTCATCTCTAACTTTTTCATAAGGTAATCCGTTTTTTTCTAAAAAATACCCTCTTGCTTCTTCAAAATAACGGGGATAGTTTGAATGGTGCACTATCCCCTGGGCGTCTGTTTCGTAAAAGAATACTTTTCGTGAGTAAATCATACTTCTATTTCTCTAACTGATTCCCACATTCTTGCTGCACCTGCAATAAACCCTTTATTAAACTCATCTATTTCTACAGAAATTGATATAGCATCTTCTACATTTCCATGGTCAAGGTCAAACTGTGTTAATAGAGCTATTGTAATAACTCCTTTGTCTATAAGAGCATCCCACGCTTCACCATAAGGAAAAGCCATAAACACCTGACCGTTATCTTTATGAAGAGATATAATTAAATATGCTTCATCAGTTTCATTATCATAATCAACATCAACTTCTAATTCCCAGCAACTTTCTTCATTTTCAATCATTTGCTGTAAATAACTATCTGGTTCAATTATTGCTATAATTTCACCATCGTCA
>NZ_ABHJ01000039.1:0-4826 GCF_000171895.1 Hydrogenivirga sp. 128-5-R1-1 | reverse complement strand
AAAAGTATCTATATTTGTATCAGATGATTTTAGTGGGCTTACAGATGTGGTAAATCAGTTTTTCCCATACTCAGACCACCGGCTTTGCTGGACACATATGAAAAGAAATTTAAGAAGGAAATTCAGTAAAAGAGAATATAGTCTTTTAAATAAACATTTGACCTTTGTAAAAGAAAGTTTAACAAAGGACGAGGCATTAGGACACTGGGAAAACTTTTTAAAAGAGCTTTCAAATTTAAATCCTTCTTTATCAAAGCAATATGAGAAAAAATCGGAGAATTATTTGGCTTTTATAGATTATCAACAGGAGATAAGGAAACATATATACACCTCAAATGTGGTAGAGAGTGTAAATGCGGGGCTTGAGATGATGAGATTGGAGCTTGGAGGATATTTTCCTTCTATGAGGACTTTAGAGATAAATTTGTTTATACAGCTTTCAAACCTTAATGACAAGTGGATGAGAAAACCTGTAGCTGCTTTTAGAGCTAATCTTTATGAAATGAGGCAGATTTTAAATGTTAAATTTGGTCTTGAAAAATTTTTGGATTGATTACACAATTTTTTAGGTAAGTCTCTGTATAGCCTTATTGCTATTCTTTTTAAATTATCTGGATAATGTCTTCTTTCTGGGTTTTCCACAAATATTCTTCCACATTCTTTACATAAATATCTTTGCTTTCCTTGATTTGATTTTCCATTTTTTACTATCTTTTCTGAATTACAATATACACACCTCATATTATTTATTTTACATCTGTCAACTCTTTAACTGAATACCCTTGTTCACCTTCGGTTCACCCAATTCAAAGAATTGTTAGAAATGGGATACTTCAAAGAAGGCGTAAGCCGTAAAAACCATTTTAGCAGTTAATTTTACATTTTTTCTTAAAAGACTTGCTTTTTTTGTTAGTTTACAATAGGATAATCAAAAAATGGAAAATGTAAGAGTAAAAAGAAGCTTAAGAATAGAATTAAACACTTTTGCAAAGCAAATTGGCGACCTAAAAGGGAGCAATATAGACCAAACAACACAAATAGTATTAGGCTATCTCACATATCACGCAGGAAAGCTATGGAATGAAGCAAACTACATTGTAAAAAACAAACTGGCAAAACCAAACAAATTTGACCTATACAACAAGCTAAAAGACACTTCCATACATAAAAAATCACTGCAAAGCAGAACAGCACAAATAATATTAGATGAGCTGTCAAGAGGCTGGCAGAATTTCTTTAAATACTTGCAAAAACCAGAAAAATATCCATCACCAGTAAAACCACCAAAATATAATAAGAAAAAATCACCACATAGACCAGTAATTTACGATAAAACAGGATTTACAATAGAAGGAAACATAATAAAATTAAGTCTTTCAAAAGAGCTAAAGAACCACTTGAGAGAAAACACAGAATAGATATAGATTACCTGAGAATAGAAACAGGATTGGACTTAAGCCAGTTAAACATACTAAATATACAAATCACACCATACAAAGCATATGGAAATATAACATACAGGCTAAACATCGTATATGAGAAGGAAATAGAGGAAACTAAACCACAAACAGATAGAGCCTTAGCAATAGACTACGGAATATCAAACTTTGCAACGATTGTAATAGAAAACCAGCCAACAAGCTATATAGTAGATGGAAAAGGAATACAGTCAATACTTAGAAAATACCTAAAAAAGTTAGCGAAATGGCAGAAGAAAAGAGATAACCTACAGAATAAAAGACTTTCAACAAGCAGAGTAGATAAGATACTCCACAGGATACAAAAGAGAATAAATAACCTGATAAGAGACTTCAGTCATAAAGTTTCAAATTTGATAGTAGAGCTTGCTAAAAGATACAATGTTTCAACAATCGTAATAGGCAAACTACAAGAGAGCAAAAACAAAGAAAGCAAGCTATCAAGCATAATAGACCAGATGTTAAGTCTTTTACCACACGGTAGAGTATCAAAGCAGATAGAATACAAAGCAAGAGAATATGGGATAAAAGTAGTATTAGTAGATGAAAGCTATACTTCTGGTGTGGACAGCTTAAAATATGTAGCTGTCAATAAAGAAAACTACACACCTGAAGCGAGGAAACACAGAGGACTATTTAAAAGCGTATTAGGTTTTGTAAATGCAGATGTAAACGGAGCAAGAAAGATACTTAAGAAATTTAAAAAGAGCTTTCACGATTACATCACAGGGTTAAGACAAACAGTAAGAATAAGAGTATTTGGAAATTTAGCAAGTAGCCCCAAGTCTGTCCAAGTATATGGACAGATAGGGGTAGCAAGGTGTGGTGACCACCTGTCAGGGATAAGGTGAGCCGAAGGCGAACAGCCTCCCTGAGAAGCCACCGACAAATCTTCGATTTGAGCATGCCGAAAGGCACAGCACTTTAGTCGGTGTGTAGTTCACCATTCTTTGCCATGTGTTAAAATATTAATTATTGTACATGGAGGAATAGGTGTGGAGCTTACAATTGACAAAACAACTCTTCAAGATGTTTTAAGGAAAGCAATTTCAGCAACAGAAAAAAAGTCAGCACTTCCAATACTTTCTAATTTCTTATTAGAAGCAAAAGACGGCAAACTTATAGTTGAAGGTACAGACCTTGAAGTCCATGTTAAAATATCCGTCTTTGCAAAAGTTGAAGAAGAGGGAAAAGCGTGTGTAAATGCAAAAAAATTAACAGATATAGCAAGATTACTTCCATCGGAAACTGTTCATATAAAAACAGATGATAGTAGTCTGAAAATAAAATCAGGAAAAACAAAATATTCCTTGCCAACTGTTGCTCCCGAAGATTATCCTCAGATGTATCCTTTCCCAGAAGATACGGCATTTTTAATATCTGGAGCAGATTTGCAGAATGCAATAAACAAAACTTTATATGCTGCCTCAAAAGAAGAAAGCAGATACGCACTTCAAGGGGACTTGTTCAAATCAAGAAATAATCATATAGATGTTGTAGCAACAGATGGTCATAGATTGGCTCTGTATATAATAGAGAGAGAAGGACAGCTTGACACCAATGTTGAAGTTGTAATTCCTCAAAAATCATTAAATGAATTAAGAAAACTCCTTACCGGTGCAGAAGACGTTGAAATGGCAGCTACCGAGCAATATGCATTCTTCAAAACAAAAGAATGGATATTAATGACAAGATTGCTTGAGGGTGCATTCCCTGACTACACACAGGTAATTCCTGATGAATTTTCAATAGAAATTATATTAGATAAAAAAGAAACCCTTGAAGCTGTTAAAAGGGTATCAGCTGTTGTTGAAGGAGATACGAAACCTATAAAATTTACACTTAAGCCAAACGTTTTAGAACTTAGAAGTTTTTCCCAGGAATATGGTGAAGCTGTTGATGAGATTGAAGTACAGTATGAAGGAGAAGAATTTACAATAGGATTTAACGCTAAATACATTATAGAAGCCATAGAAGTTGTTGATGATGATAAATTTTATATGAAATTTACAAATCCAAATTCTCAAACTATGGTAGAACCTATTGAAAATAATAGATATAAAGCAATAATTATGCCTATGGATATATCATAAAAGAGGTAAATAAATGAGCGAAGAAATAAAATACAGTGCAGAATCTATTGATGTAGTTGAAGGTCTTGAGCACGTTAGAATTAGACCTGCCATGTATATAGGGGATGTAGGCGAAAGAGGTCTACATCACCTGATATGGGAACTTGTAGATAATGCAGTTGATGAAGCTATGGCAGGATTTGCAAAAAATATATTTGTAATACTTCATGAAGATGGTTCTGCTACTATTGAAGATGATGGTAGAGGAATACCTGTTGATATTCATCCTAAAACAGGACTACCTGCTGTTGAAATGGTATTTACAAAGCTTGGGGCAGGTGGTAAGTTCTCAAAAAAAGCTTATGAGTACTCTGGCGGTCTTCACGGAGTTGGTGCCTCTGTAGTTAACGCTCTTTCAAGCTGGCTTGTCGTAGAGATTTACAGAGATGGAAAAATATACAGAATGGAGTTTGAAAAAGGAAAGACTATAAAACCTTTGACAGTTGTAGGTGAGACCCACAAAAGAGGTACAAAAGTTACTTTTAAACCTGATGATGAAATATTTGAAATAACTAAATTTAAATATGATACAGTATCAAAAAGATTAAGAGAACTGGCTTTTTTAAACCCTGGAGTAAGATTTTTTGCCGAAGATGAAAGAAAAGATTTAAAGGATGAATTTCTTTATCATGAAGGGATTAAAGACTTTGTAAGAGTTTTAAATCAGGCAAAAGACCCGCTTTTTAACGAAATTATATATATAAATGATAAGAAAGATAGAGTAATTGTTGAAGTGGCTTTCCAATACACAAAAAGCTACAACGAAGTTATAGAAAGTTTTGTAAATAATGTAAAAACAGTTGACGGCGGAACACACGTTACAGGTTTCAGGTCAGCTCTTACTAAGGCTATGAATAAAACCCTTTCTGGAATGAGACTTCCTAAAGAATTAAAAAGTGGAATAAAAGGTGAAGATTTAAGGGAAGGCTTAACTGCTGTAGTATCTGTTAAAGTTCCTGAACCACAGTTTGAAGGGCAAACAAAAGGAAAACTTGGAAATCAGGAAGTTAAAAATATAGTAGAGTCGGTTGTTTCTGACTATTTGATGGATTATTTTGATAAAAATAAAGATATTGCAGTTAAAATTGCAGAAAAGGCAATAGAAGCAGCTGTAGCAAGGGAAGCAGCAAGAAAAGCAAAAGAAGTTTCAAGAAGAAAATCATTTTTAGAAGATACATCACTTCCAGGAAAACTTGCAGACTGCTCAGAAAAAGAC
>NZ_ABHJ01000040.1:0-4810 GCF_000171895.1 Hydrogenivirga sp. 128-5-R1-1 | reverse complement strand
TTCATAAGCACAATAGGGAATATAGAAAGATTTGATAATAGTAGAAAAGTCGGAGCATATATAGGATTAGTGCCAAGAGTATATGGAAGTGGGGATAGTATTAAAATGGGAAGGATAACAAAAAGAGGGGACAGTACACTCAGAAATAAACTATTACAAGCAGCAATATCTTTGTTAAAGACAAAAAAGAAAAATAGCTTAAAAGAATTTTTTAACAGGTTAATAAAATCAGGTGTAAGTAAGAACAAAGCAAGGATAGCATTGGCGAGGAAGTTAGCTACAGTTATGTTCGTTTTATTGAAAGAAAATAGAAAGTTTGAAAATTACTTTAATAAAAATACTGCAACCTTAGTGGGTTGACATCTTTCATAGGAGAATTTAATGGGAGTACTTGAAGCATTTGTTTTAGGAGTACTGGAAGGGCTAACAGAGTTTTTACCAATTTCATCTACAGGACATTTAATCCTTGCTTCCTGGATAATGAATATAAAACAAACAGAAGCACATAAAGCATTTGAAGTTGCAATTCAGCTTGGTTCTATACTTGCTGTTGTGTTTTTGTATAAAAATAAACTTTTTTCAAGCAGAAAGCTTTGGGAAAGGTTAATTATTGCATTTATCCCAACAGGAGCTTTAGGATTTTTACTTTACAAGATAATAAAATCACTTTTCAGCCCTTATGTTGTTGCTACTATGCTGATAGTTGGCGGGATTATTTTTATAATAGTGGAGCTTTTATATAAAGAAAAAGAGCATCATATTTCAAATGTAGAAGAAATTCCTTATATAAAAGCTTTTTTTATAGGAGTGTTCCAGTCTTTTGCAATGGTTCCTGGTACTTCAAGGTCTGGTGCAACAATAATAGGAGGGCTCTTGCTTGGATTAAACAGAAAAACAGCAGCAGAGTTTTCCTTTTTACTTGCAGTTCCTACAATGTTTGTTGCTACTGCCTATGATATTTTAAAACATCATAATGAGTTTCAGGTGGACAACTGGATAAATCTTGGAATTGGATTTTTTACTGCCTTTGTTTTTGCAGTTATTTCTATAAAGCTATTTCTTGCTTTTATTTCAAGGTATAACTTCATACCTTTTGGAGTTTATAGAATAGTAGTTGGGATTATCTTTTTACTTTTCTTTTTGTAAAAATAATAAAACAGTGTTTGATTTTTCCCATATTTCCAAATTATAATATTTATAAAATAAACTATGGAGGTATCAGATGAACAAATCTGATTTCACAAAGTCAATTACAGCCAACGGACAAAGTTATACAGTTTACAGCCTTGAGAAACTTCAAGAAGCAGGGATTGGAAACATAGAAAGACTTCCATTTTCAATTAGAATTTTAGTTGAAAACTTACTAAGAAATTTTGACGGTAAAGTAGTAACAGAAGAGCATGTTAAAAATATAGCAAACTGGCAGAAAAAATATGAAACACCTGTTGAAATTCCACACCATCCAGCAAGGGTTATAATGCAGGACTTTACAGGTGTTCCTGGTGTTGTTGACCTTGCTGCAATGAGAGATGCTGCTAAAGAACTTGGTATAGACCCTAAAAAAGTTAATCCTTTAGTACCTGTTGACCTTGTTATTGACCACTCTGTTCAGATTGATTTCTTTGGAAGTGAAGATGCCTACAAGAAAAACCTTGAACTTGAGTACAAAAGAAACAAAGAAAGATATTTACTTTTAAAATGGGCTCAAAATGCATTTGATAATTTAAGAATTTTCCCTCCGGGAAGTGGTATTATTCATCAGGTCAACCTTGAGTACATTGCACAGGTTGTAATGACAAACAACGGTGTTGCTTTCCCAGACTCCTTAGTTGGAACTGACTCCCATACAACTATGATTAACGGTCTTGGTGTACTTGGATGGGGAGTTGGTGGAATTGAAGCAGAAGCTGTTATGCTTGGACAGCCTTACTATATGAAAATACCTGAAGTTGTTGGAGTTAAATTAACAGGAGAGCTTCCAGAAGGAGCAACTACAACTGACCTTGTTTTAACAATAACTCAAAAATTAAGAGAAGTTGGTGTTGTTGAAAAATTTGT
This sequence comes from Hydrogenivirga sp. 128-5-R1-1, assembly GCF_000171895.1. Lineage (NCBI taxonomy): Bacteria > Pseudomonadati > Aquificota > Aquificia > Aquificales > Aquificaceae > Hydrogenivirga > Hydrogenivirga sp. 128-5-R1-1. The sequence continues at coordinate 2,752 of NZ_ABHJ01000040.1, read as the reverse complement.
TGAATACTTTGGTGAGGGCGTTAAAAAGCTGTCTCTTCCAGATAGAGCTACAATTGCAAACATGGCTCCAGAATACGGAGCAACTATGGGATTCTTCCCGGTTGATGAGGAAACAATTAATTTCTTAAGACTTACAAACAGAAAAGAGGCTGCAGAGCTTGCAGAGAAATATACAAAAGAAAATATGCTCTTTTATGAAGGAAATGAAAATCCTGAGTATTCTCAGGTAATTGAAATAGATATGTCTAAGGTTGAGCCATCACTGGCAGGTCCTTCAAGACCTCAGGATAGAGTTAGCTTAAAAGATATGAAAAAAACATTTATTGACCTTTTAAACTGCAACTACAACAGAGAAATAGATGTTAAAGAAATTACTGCTTTTGAAGATGAAGCAGGAAAAGATATGGAAGTTGGAGAATGCAGAGTTCATAAAGGAAAGAAAATAGCAAAAGTTGAAATAGACGGTAAAGAAGTAGTAATTGGTGATGGCTCTGTTGTTATTGCCTCTATTACATCATGTACAAATACATCAAACCCTTCTGTATTAATAGGAGCAGGGCTTCTTGCTAAAAAGGCTGTTGAAAAAGGTTTAAATGTAAAGCCTTATGTAAAAACATCTTTGGCTCCAGGTTCAAGGGTTGTTGAAGGATATCTCAAAAAGGCTGGTCTTTTACCATATTTAGAGGCTTTAAGATTCCACATAGTTGGATTTGGTTGTACGACTTGTATAGGAAACAGTGGTCCATTAAACCCTGAAATAGAAAAAGCTATAAAAGAAAATGATTTAATAGTTTCTGCAGTACTCTCAGGTAATAGAAACTTTGAAGCAAGAATTCATTCTGATGTAAAAGCAAACTGGCTTGCTTCTCCAATACTTGTAGTTGCTTATGCAATTGCAGGAAGAACTGATATAGATTTAACAACAGAGCCTATAGGAAAAGACCCTAACGGAAACCCTGTTTACTTAAAAGATATATGGCCGTCTCAGGAAGAAATTAATGAAATATTAAACAGCGTATTGACAGCAGAAGTATTTGAAGAAAAATACAAAGATGTTCTAAAAGGTGATGAATACTGGCAGTCTCTTGAGGCTCCAACAGGTGAAATATTCCAGTGGGATGCAAACTCTACTTATGTCAGAAAACCTCCTTACTTTGATGGATTTACAATAGATGTTAACCCACCAAAAGATATTACAGGTGCAAGAGTGTTAGAACTTCTTGGAGACTCTGTAACTACAGACCATATATCCCCAGCTGGAAAAATACCTGCAGACTATCCAGCAGGAAAATATTTACTTGAACACGGTGTTCCTGTAGAAGAATTTAATTCTTACGGTTCAAGAAGAGGAAACCACGAAGTTATGGTTAGAGGAACATTTGCAAACGTTAGAATTAAAAATAAACTTGTTGCTCCAAAAGAAGGCGGATATACATTAAAACTACCTGAAAAAGAAGAAATGTTTGTTTATGATGCTGCTGTTAAGTATGAGCAGGAAGGAACTCCTCTTATTGTTCTTGGTGGAAAAGAATACGGAACAGGTTCTTCAAGGGACTGGGCTGCAAAAGGAACACAGCTTCTTGGTGTAAAAGCTGTTATAGTTAAGTCTTTTGAAAGAATTCACAGGTCAAACCTTGTTGGAATGGGAGTATTACCACTTCAATTTAAAGAAGGAGAAGGCTGGGAAGAACTTGGACTTGACGGAACTGAGGTCTATGAAATATTTGGCATTGAAGATATAGCTCCAGGAAAAGAGCTTAAAGTTAGAGCAACAAAAGAAAACGGTGAAGCTGTTGAGTTTAACGTGATTACAAGACTTGATACTATTGTTGATATTGAGTACTTCAAAAACGGCGGAATATTACCACTTGTACTTAGAAAAATAGCAACTGCATAATATTGGAGGGGCTTAATGCCCTTTTTTTATTTTACTGCTACCTGATTTTTACCGTCTCTTTTTGCTTTGTATAAAGCTTTATCTGCAATTTCAATAATTTCATGCATTATTACATCAATAGATTCATTTTTCCAATCCTTAAATTCTGTTAATCCAATTGATACAGTTATTTTTTTCCCATATATATCTTCAAAATAATTTCCTATAAGGTTTCTTATTTTTTCTGCAACTTTTACAGCATTTTTTTTGTTTGTTTCTGGTAAAACTATAATGAATTCTTCTCCACCCCATCTTCCTGCATGGTCTGTATTTCTTAGGCTCATTTTAAGCAATTTAGCAAACTCTTGGAGTATTTTATCTCCAAAGTTATGTCCGAATTTATCATTGATTTTTTTAAAGTCATCTATATCCAGTAGAAGTATGGAAAGAGGTCTATTATATCTTCTTGCCCTGATAAGTTCATTTTTTAAAATCTCTATTAACTTTTTTCTATTATGTAGACCGGTGAGGATGTCTTGATTTGCAATCTTATCTAAAAACAAAAGTTTTTCTAAAGTTTCTTTTACTACACTGTTCCCAACATAAATTATTATGGAGATTATAATCAATATAGTAAAGTAAGATAAAGGATTATAAGGCAGGGATACTAATCCTGAAATATGAACCACAGCAGTAAAAAACAAAAATATTCCATATAAAAATGAAAATATATTTGCTTTTTTAATTTCCATTAATAGGTAAGAAACTGCTATAAGAAGAACAGACCAGAGATATCCTGTTTTATCAATTCCTCCCTGTAGAAATGCAGCATATGCAACTACAGCCCCCGATAAAAGAAGTACAGTATAGTTTTTT
>NZ_ABHJ01000041.1:0-4766 GCF_000171895.1 Hydrogenivirga sp. 128-5-R1-1 | reverse complement strand
AATTTAAACAGCTGGAGTAAACTTTTTACTGTTTTTTCTATACCTGTTTTTATAGCAACACTTATATTTTTTGAGCCTCACAAAGGGGCTGCTTTATTTATTTTGATTTTATCAATTCTTATAATATCATCTTCTTATTATTCACTTCCTAAAATATTAACTTTAAGTATTCCAGCTTTTTTAGTATTTTTTTATTTCATTTTTCATTCATCATATGCCTTGAAAAGGTTAAAAGCATTTATTAACCCTATGGACGGTTCAAATAGTTCCTATCAGGTTTTACAATCTCTGCTTGCTTTTGCAAAGGGAGGATTATTTGGAGAAGGTATTGGTGCTGGAACACAAAAATTTTATTACTTACCTGAAATTCATACAGATTATATACTTGCTTTAATAGGAGAAGAAACTGGATTTTTGGGTGTCATTTTTATATTAATATTGTTTATTTTGCTTTTGTTTAGAGGTATAACCATATCATTAAATAGAAATGATATATTTACACAAATTTTAGGAATTGGACTAACCTATATGATAGTTTTACAGGCTCTTTTTCATATATTAGTTAATATAGGGCTTTTTCCTCCGACAGGTTTTACTCTCCCTTTTATCAGCTATGGAGGTTCTTCTTTTTTAATAAACTGCACGGCTGCCGGAATTCTTCTCAGGATTTCAAAAGAACCTATAAAATCAATATTTACAGAGGAAGATTATGGTTAAAAAAGTTTTCATAGCAGGTGGTGGAACTGGAGGGCATTTTTATCCTGCTTTATCAGTTGCAAAGTTTTTAGATAAAAACGGATATGAAATATGTTATTTTGGAACCAAAAATGGTATTGAGTCGGAGAAAGATTTTTTAGGAAAAAAATACTTATTTGATATAAAAGGTGTTCGCGGAAAAGGAATATTAAATAAACCATCCTCTATTTACAAGCTTTTAAAGACAGCCTTTAAAATAAAAAAAATAATAAAAAAAGAAAAACCTTTATTTTCTATATGTTTTGGAGGATATACATCTGTTCCTCTTGGGATTGCAAGCTGGCTCAGCGGCATAGACCTATACATACACGAGCAAAACTCTATTCCTTCATACTCAAATATACTCCTTTCTAAATTTGCAAAAAAAATATTTATTACATTTGAATATACAAAAAAATATTTCCCAGAAGAAAAAACTCACTTAACAGGTCTTCCAATAAGAAAATCCTTATTAAAAAGATTATCACTTACAAAGGAAGAAGCAAGAAAAATACTAAATATAAACGCTAAGGAAAAAGTAGTCCTGATTTTTGGCGGAAGTCAGGGTGCAAAAAAATTAAATGAGATTTGTTTAAAACTTGCTGAGAAACACAAAGATGTAATTTTTATAAATATTCAAGGGAAAAGTAAGCTGGGAAATATTTCTAAAAATATAATAGCATTTGACTATTTTGAAGATATGGGTTTGCTGTATAAAGTATCTGATTTGGTAATATGCAGGGCAGGAGCTTCTACAGTAAATGAAATCCTAACTTTTGGGAAATATGCGATTTTTATCCCTTATCCTTACGCTGCATCTAACCATCAATATTACAATGTAAAATGGCTTGAGGAAAAAAATCTATGCAAAGTGATAACTGAGGAAAATATCTCACAAATTTATAAAGAATTTGAAAATTTATTAAATATTGATTTTTCAAAATTTGAAGATAAAATAAGAGAATTATCAATAACAGATGCAGAAAAAAGAATTTATAAAGAACTAAAAAATGAAAATATATGAAAATGTAGATTTAAAAAATTTTTCAACTATAAAAATCGGAGGAAAAGCTAAAAAGTTATATTTTCCTGAAAGTCTCAACGACATAAAATTCCTAATTAAAAAATCAAAAGACGAAGATAAAAAGTTAGTTTTTATTGGAGTTGGAAGTAATACAATTTTTAAAGATGGGACGTTAGATTACATATTTATTTCAACAAAATTTCTAAAAAACATAGAGATAAAAGAAGAAAAAGACCTTTTTTATTTAAATTTAGAAGCAGGAGTAAGTTTTAAAGAAATTATAAATCTGGTAAAAAAATTTAATTTAGAAGGTTTTGAAAATCTTTCTGGAATACCTGCATCTTTAGGTGGAGCTGTTGCAATGAATGCTGGAGCCTTTGGAAATGAAATATTTGATATTATAGAAGATGTACTCTGGATAGATTTTGATACAAATGAGCATCTTTCAAAAAAAAATGAAATAAAGTACTCTTACAGGACAACCCAGTTCCAAAAAGAAGGTTTTATCTATAAAGCTACTATAAAACTGAAAAAAAGTAAAAAAGATATAGCAAAAATAATAAAAAACCATTTAATAGAAAGAAATAAAAAACAGCCTTTAAATTTACCAACATCAGGCTCAACATATAAAAATCCTCCAAACAATTTTGCTGGAAAAATTCTGGAAGAAATAGGTTATAAAGGGAAAAGGATAGGAGACATAGGTTTTTCAGATAAACATGCAAATTTTTTAGTAAATTACTCAAATGCAACATTCAAAGATTTAATGAATTTATTAGAATCTGCCGAAAGGAAAGTTGAAAGGGTTTTTAATATAAAATTTGAAAGGGAAATAAGAATAGTTGAGTAAGAAAGATATAAAAATAGCTCTTTTATACGGAGGGAATTCAAAAGAAAGAGAAATTTCCATTAAAAGTGGAAAAGCTGTTGAAAATGCTCTGAAATTATTAGGATATAACTACAAAGTTTTTGACCCTGTAAAAGGATTTGAATTTATAGAAGAAATAAAAAACTATAATCCTGATTTAGCATTTATATCTCTCCACGGGAAAGGTGGTGAAGATGGAGAAATACAGTCTTTACTTGAATTTTTAGGGATAAAATATACAGGAAGTAATCCTAAAACATCTGCTGTCTGTATGGATAAAGTGTTAACAAAAAAAATATTGTCTTCTGAAAATATTCCTGTTCCACAAACTTTCAGTAAAGACAATATAAAATTTCCTGTTGTTGTAAAACCATCTGAAGAAGGGTCATCTATAGGTGTATACATAGCAAACAATAAAGAAGATTTAAATGATGCTTTAAAACACTTGAAAGATTATAAAAACATAATAATTGAACAGTTTATAAAAGGAAGAGAAATAACAGTTAGCATTTTAAATGGGAAAATACTTCCCATTGTTGAAATAGTAGTTGATGATGGATTTTATGATTATAAGAACAAATACATTTCGTCTAAAACGAACTACATATGCCCTGCTGAAATTGATGAAAAGCTTCAAGAGAAAATAAATAAAATTGCAAAAAAATGTTGGGAAGTATTTAACTGTAAAGGTGCAGTTAGAATAGATATGATTATTGATAAAAACAATACTCCGTACGTTCTTGAAATAAATACAATACCAGGTATGACAGAGCACAGCCTTTTACCAAAAGCTGCTAAAGCGATAGGTCTATCGTTCGAAGAATTAGTAAATGAGATAATAGAAGGAGCATTAGGTGAATAAAAGTAAAAAATTATTAATAATTTCCATATGGATACTGCTCTGTGCTTCCTTCGGATATTTTTTACCAAAAATACCATTTTTCAAAGATTTAGTTGGAATTAAAGTAGTACAAGTGGTAGGAACTGATAAAATAAAGAAAAAAGACCTGATTGATATATTTTCACATCAAAACTGGTTTTTTGTAGATGAAGAAGATGTTAAAAATGAACTTTTAAAAAGATATAAAATTATAAAAAAAATATACATAAAAAGACTGTTTGTTGGAACAATAAATATTTACGTTGTTGAAAGACAGCCTATAGCTGTTATTTATTATAAAGGTAAAAAGTATACAGTTGATAAAGATGGAGTAATACTTGAAGGAAAATTTGACGACAAAAATTTAACTAAAATTTATATTTACTCAAAAAATGAAAAGTTGAAATTAAATTTTATTCAAAAAATAATTGATTTAAATTACAAATTAAGCAAAAACTTTAAATTAAAGAAAATTATTTTAAATAACAAACAAATTTCATTCCTTACATCAAATGATAAAATATTAGTTTTTAAGACTGAAAATATCTATTCCCAGATTAATAAAATGGAAAAATTTATAAAAAAAGTCAATATAAAAAATTACAAATACTTGAACTTTAGTTTTGATTCAATGATAATAGCAAGGAGATGAAAATGGGGAAAAATAGAATTTTAATATCGTTAGACTTAGGAACAGATAAAACAACAGTTTTAGTTGGTGATTTTGATGATACTGGAGAGCTGAATATTATTGGTTTTGGAGAAAGTAAAACAGAGGGTATAGAAAAAGGACTTATAGTAAAACCAAACAACGTGATTGACAGCATAAGAAAAGCAATATCTGATGCAGAAACCACATCTGGAGTAAGTATAAGTAGTGCCATTGTGAATATAAGTAATGCACATATAGAATTTGAAAATATTTCAGAATTTTTAACCTATGGTACAAATCAAAAGGAAATAGATGACACAGATATATCAACATTAACACAAAAAATTTCTGAAAAACTACAAAAAGAGCAAAATCAAATAATCCATATAATACCAAAAAGATTTATACTTGATGACATAGATGAGGTAATTGACCCAAGAGGGTTTTTAGCGTCTAAAATTCAAGGTGAATTTCATGTAATTTTAAGTAAAATAAACACATTTGCAAACTTAAAAAAAGTTATTGAAAACAGTGGAATTTCAGTTATAGACTTTGTGTATAATCCTATAGCTTCATCGTCTTCTGTTTTGTATCCAGAAGAAAAAGA
>NZ_ABHJ01000042.1:0-4615 GCF_000171895.1 Hydrogenivirga sp. 128-5-R1-1 | reverse complement strand
AGATGTTGAAGAGATACCTTTAACAGATATAAAAAAGGACCTTGAAGCTGTTATAAATCAAATAAAAAATTTGCTGTCTACTTATAAAAAGGGAAAATTAGTTACAGAAGGTATAAAACTTGCAATAGCAGGTCGTCCCAATGTTGGAAAATCTTCACTTTTCAATGCATTAATAGGTTATGAAAGAGCGATAGTTTCTGAGATAAAAGGAACTACCAGAGATTTTATAGAAGAAAGTTTTAATATTCACGGCATACCTGTAAAACTTATTGACACAGCAGGTATAAGGGAAGCAGGGGACAAAATAGAAAAAATTGGCATAGAGAAAACAAAAGAGAAAATCAAAGAAGCTGATATTGTTTTATTTGTTTTTGATGCTTATGAAGGTTTAACAGAAGAAGATTTTAAAATATATGAAGATATAAAACATAAATCTCCAATTATTGTTGCAAATAAATCAGATTTACTACTTGATAAATATGAAAAAAAGTATTATTTTAAAGATATAATATTTACATCTACAAAAACACAGGAAGGAATTCAAGAATTAGAAAATAAAATACTCAATACTTTAGGTTTAACTGAAGATACAGACTCTGAAGTCTACATTAATATAAGGCATCAGACAGTACTTGAAAAAAGCTTAAAATTACTTGAAAAAATCTATAACAACTTAAAAAATTATGAAAACTTTAAAGAAATCTTAATGTTAGAAATAAGGGAAGTAAAAGAACTTTTAGGTGAAATAATAGGAGAAATAACAACAGAAGATATACTTGGAAATATTTTCAGCTCATTCTGTATTGGAAAATAACCAACAAAACCAAAAGGAGGAACCATTAGTCATGGCTGAAACTGTAAATGTAAAGGATATAAGCTTAGAGCAGATGCAAAAAATGACCTTATCCGAACTTCAAAAACTTGGTAAGGAAATAGGACTTCAGAGAACAACAGGCTTGAAAAAACAAGAACTTATAACGAAAATTCTTGAGCATAAGGCAAAAGAAGAAGGATTAAACTTTATACAGGGGGTTTTAGAAGTTTTACCTGAAGGATATGGATTTATCCGTTCAATTGAAAATAACTATAACCCTCATTCTTCAGATATATATGTATCACCTTCCCAAATTAAAAAATTTGGTCTTAGAACTGGAGATTATATTATAGGTATAGCAAGACTCCCAAGAGAAGGCGAGAAATACAGAGCGTTAATAAAAATACAGGCAATTAATGGAATTGAGCCAGAAGCAGTTAAGAAAAGACCAATATTTGATAGATTGACACCCTTCCATCCAACTGAAAGATTTAACCTTGAATATGACCCTTCAGATTTATCAACAAGGGTTGTAAGTTTAGTATCTCCTATTGGAAAAGGACAGAGGGGCTTAATAGTTGCTCCACCAAAAGCAGGGAAAACAGTTTTAATTCAGAGAATTGCGAAAGCATTAATTAAAAATCATCCAGAAGTTCATGTAATAATCCTTCTTATTGACGAAAGACCTGAAGAAGTTACAGAGATGAGAAGAATAGTTGGTGAAGGAGCCGAAGTTGTAGCATCAACTTTTGATGAGCCTCCTGAAAGACATATGCACGTTGCTGAGCTTTTAGTAGAAAGAGCAAAAAGACTGGTAGAAAATGGGCAAGATGTTGTTATACTTCTTGATTCTATGACAAGACTTGCAAGAGCTTCAAATGCCATTACTCCTCCAACTGGAAGGGTATTATCTGGAGGTATAGAAGCAACAGCTCTGCAAAGACCTAAAAAATTCTTTGGTGCTGCAAGAAATATTGAAGAAGGTGGAAGCTTAACAATTCTTGCAACAGCTCTTGTTGAAACTGGTTCAAGAATGGACGATGTTATTTTTGAAGAATTTAAAGGAACAGGTAATATGGAGCTTTATCTTGATAGGAAACTTATGGAAAGAAGAGTTTTCCCTGCCATAAATATTGCCAAATCAGGTACAAGAAAAGAAGAGCTTTTACTTGAAGATTGGGAACTACAAAGACTCTGGATACTAAGGAAATTCCTTTCAACAATGGACGAAGTTGAAGCTATGGAATTTTTACTCAGCAAACTATCTAAATTCAAAACAAACGAAGAGTTTTTAAAATCTATGAATGCTTGATGAATATAATTAAAAATTGTAAAATATTTATTTGTCTATCTTGAAAAATTTTAAATCTGGAATATACTTGGAGGTATAAAGTTGAAAAAAGATATACACCCTAAAATTGAGCCTACTACTTTCATTTGTAGTTGTGGGAATAAGTTTGAGCTACTTTCCACAAAAGGAGGAACTGTTTATATAGAAGTATGTAATCAATGCCATCCATTTTATGTTGGAAAACTACAGATAAAACCTTTATTTTTAGAGCTAAAGGGTGCTATTTCTGAACAAAAATGAGCAAAAAATTACTTGGTAAAAAAAGTGAATTAGAGGCAAAATTAAAAGAGGTTGAAGAAAAATTAGCTTCACCTGAAGTTGCTAACAATCCAAAGCAACTTCAGGAGCTTGCAAAAGAGCACAAGCACCTTGCATATGTTGTAGAGCTCTTCAATAGGTACGAAAATATAGAAAAAAGTATTAAGGAAACAAAGGAGCTTTTACATTCTCAAGATGAAGAAATGAGGCTCCTTGCTGAAGAGGAGCTTGAAAATTTAAAATCTCAAAAAGAAAAATTAGAATCTGAAATCCAGATTGCACTCATTCCAAAAGACCCAAATGATGATAAAAATGTAATCCTTGAAATAAGACAGGGTGCTGGAGGAGATGAGGCAGCTCTTTTTGCCGCTGAGCTGTTTAGAATGTACCAGAGATATGCCGAAAAAAACGGTTGGAAAGTGGAAATTCTAAGTTTACACGAAAATGAAAGAGGTGGCATAAAAGAAGTTATTGCACTAATAAAAGGTGAAGGTGCGTACTCAAAACTCAAATATGAAAGCGGTGTACACAGGGTACAGAGAGTACCTGAAACAGAAAGCTCTGGAAGGATACATACCTCTACAGCAACAGTTGCAGTGCTTCCTGAAGCTGAAGAGGTTGACGTTGAAATAAACCCTGATGATTTAAAAATAGAGACAATGAGAGCTTCTGGAGCAGGAGGACAGCACGTAAATACTACAGACTCCGCTGTAAGAATTACTCATATTCCAACTGGAATAGTCGTATCCTGTCAGGACGAAAGGTCTCAGCTCCAAAATAGAGCAAAAGCAATGCAGATATTAAGAGCAAGACTTAAAGACTACTATGATAGAATTCAACAGGAAAAAATAAAATCTGAAAGAAAATCTCAGGTGGGAACTGGCGATAGAAGTGAAAAAATAAGAACATATAACTTCCCTCAAAATAGAGTAACAGACCACAGAATAGGTTATACTTCACACAGAATAAATGAAATATTAGATGGTGAGCTTGACGAAATAATTGACCAGCTGATACTCAAAGACCAGGAAGAAAAACTAAGCTCTCTTTCCATTTAAATACAGGCGCCCGTAGCTCAACTGGATAGAGCATGTGACTACGGATCACAAGGTTGGGGGTTCGAGTCCCTCCGGGCGCATTAAATGACCTTACTTATTATCTTCTTCAACTGCATTAATAAATTTTTCTGATATGTCTGGAATTGCAGCTCTTATTCTAATCCACGGAGGAAGCATATGTATACCAACTGGATTTTCAACAAATTCATCTTTTGCTATTTTTAAAGCGTTTACAAAGTTTTCCACTGCTGAAATTTCCCTGTGTCTGTCATACTCAAGACCGTTTATTAAAGACAGTGCATTGTATTTTTCTATAGCTTTTTGGGCTTCAAGTAAATAAGTAGTTAATAAACTCCTGAAAAATGAATCTGATAAAACAATACCATCTTGAGTCAAAACTCTAAATAAAGCTTTTGCAATATCTACAGCCATTTTAGTAAGTCCTTCTTGTGGAGTTTTACCCATTTCCTGATGTTTATGCTCATAATTTTCCATAACTTCAACCTGAGTAATTCTGTTTACAGATGTATTTTGATAAACTTCTGAAAGCATAGAAACTTCAAGACCCCAGCTTGGAGATATTCTAAGACCTCTTGCTAAACTTCTGATAAAAGCAAATTCTCCGGAAAGTGCATACCTGAAGCTGTCAAGATACTCTAAAAATCTGTGCTGTCCAAGCATTTTCTTTAATGCTCTGATTAAAGGAGTGTAATAAAGCCTTGTTACTCTACCATACAGCTTTTTACCGTATCTGGCGTAGTACCCTTTGCTAAATTCAAAATCAAGGGCAGGATGGACAACAGGATAAAAAAGTCTTGCAGGAAGTTCTCTTGTGTAATTTACAATATCACAATCATGAAGGGCTATTGCGTATGCGTTTGCGTCTGAAAGTATATAACCTAATGTCATCCATACCGAACGACCTTTTCCTTGAGGTCCTATTTCAAAATTATTATCCTGTATTTCTTTATATATTTTTTTCATATTTGGACCATCATGCCATACTATACGTACTGTTGTTGGTATTTCTGACATGATTTGTTTTACTCTTTTAAACTGTTCTTCGTCGGCTCTATCAAGGGACAAAACTATTCTATAAAGGTATGGTATTTTTTTAAGTTCTTCTACTATTTT
>NZ_ABHJ01000043.1:0-4604 GCF_000171895.1 Hydrogenivirga sp. 128-5-R1-1 | reverse complement strand
GAAAACATACTTGAAAATATAGCAATCTCTATTCTAATAATGGATTATTTAGGATTAGATTTTGAAAAAGCTTTGGATACTCTAAAGGAATTTTCCCCGTTAGACGGCAGAGGAAAAATAATAAAACACAAAAACCTGACAATAATTGATGATACCTATAATGCAAATCCGACTTCAACTAAAACAGCCATAGAAACACTATCTGATTTAAAAGGTAAAAAAATACTTGTACTTGGCGATATGAAGGAACTTGGTAAATTTTCCAAAGAAAAGCACGAAGAAATAGGCAGATATATTTTAAATTCAAACATTGATAAAGTTTATTTATATGGAGAAGAAGTTAAGCATATTTACGAAATTATAAAAGATAAAAAAGAAAGCTACTTACTATTTAAAGAAAAAATAGCCTACCATTTAAAAAAAGAAAAAGAGCCATCTTTTGTGTGGATAAAAGGCTCAAGAAGTATGAAAATGGAAGATATTATTCATTTATTGAGACAGTAAAAATTTGTAAATTGCCATTCGTGTAAAAAGACCATTTTCAACCTGGTCTAAAATCAAACTTCTATTCCCATAAACAAGCTCACTTTGAATTTCAACTCCTCTGTTTACAGGTCCTGGATGCATTATTACAGCATCATCTTTTAACATGTTAACTCTGTTTTGATTAAGTCCATATTTTATGGAATATTCATTTAATGTTGAGAAAAACGGCTTTATTTGTCTCTCAAGCTGTATCCTTAAAAATATAACAACATCTTTATCTTTTATTGCCTTATCTAAATCTGTATAAACTCTGTCAAACTCAAAAACCTCAAGATGTCTTGGAATCATAGTTTGGGGGGCACATAAAGATACTTTTGCACCAAGTTTATTAAAAAGCTTTACATCAGACCTTGCAACCCTGCTGTGGAGAAAATCTCCAACAATTAAAATATTGAGTCCTTCTATTTTTCCTTTTTCTTCAAGTATTGTAAAAGTATCAAGCAGAGCCTGTGATGGATGTTCGTTTGCTCCATCTCCTGCATTTATAACATGGGATTTTATCTCTTTTGCCACTAAAGCAGGGGCTCCTGACATAGAGTGCCTCATAACTATAAAATCAGACTGAATTGCCTCTAAAGTTTTTATGGTGTCATATAGAGTTTCTCCTTTCTTAACAGAAGAAGTAGAAGCTGATATGTTTATTGTATCTGCTCCAAGTATTTTACCTGCAAGCTCAAAAGATGTTCTTGTCCTTGTTGAATTTTCAAAAAATGGAAGTAAAACTGAGTATCCTCTTAAATCAGAAAGTTTAGTTTCACCGTTTTTATATCTGTTTTTATAATCTTTAAATATTTCATAAATCTCAAATACTTTTTTTTCATCAAGCTGATTTACAGAAATTAAATCTTTCATTTTTAGCCCTCAAAAATTTTTGCTAAAAAATTATACAACATTAAAAAATTCAAAAATAAAGCCGATAATATTATTGCTATGAGAAATTTAAATATTAAAAAAGGCTTTTTTATAATGACTGCAATTTTATCTTTTGTGGTTTTAAGCGTGGTTTTCAACTATTTTCTTGATTATTTCATATCAAATCAGGATTCTATTGTTTCTTTTTATATAGAAAAATAGGTTTATCTGAAAACTGTTTCAGGATGAAGTATTTTATTTTCATCCACTTTTCCTATACCTAAAAATTTACCTGTATTTGAAAATACTGCTGTAATTCCTGTTGTTTCTACAAAATTTACTTTAAATCTCTGTCCGTTTATGAATCTAAAATCAAACCCTTCATCTAAAATTATTTTTGGTAAAAAAGGTAATGATTTTTCTACAGGGATAACAACTTTTTCTATTTCTTCTTTTTCTAGTTTTAAAAACTTTTCTAAAGGCAGGGCATTTTCAACGGAAAATCCATTAATTTTTGTCCTTCTTAGCTCTTTAGTATAAGCACCACATCCTGCTTCATCACCGATTTCTTTTATTAAGCTTCTTATATAGGTTCCAGATGAGCAGTGAACTTTTATTTTAAAAAACGGCAAATTTATGTCTAATATTTCTACTTTATATATAGATACTTCTTTTGGCTTTAACTGGGGAGTTATACCTTCCTTTGCAAGCTGATAAGCTCTTTTTCCTTCTATTCTTTTTGCAGAATAAGGCGGAGGATACTGAAGATATGTTTTTTCAAAAGATTTTATTATCTGAGTAAGTTTTTCTTCTTCAATATTGCACTTTCTTTCTTCTATAACTTTTCCATTTACATCATATGTGTCCGTTATTCTTCCAAGTTCTCCAACTGCGATATATTCTTTATCAAGACCTTGAAAATACTGGGTTAGTTTTGTAGCTTTTCCAAGTGTCAAAATCATAAGACCAGTTGCAAAAAAATCTAATGTTCCGGTATGACCGACTTTAATATTTTCATTAAAAGTTTTTTTTATATGTTTTTTTATTTTTTGTACAAGATAATTTGAAGTTATACCCTGTAGTTTATCTATAAGCACTATGCCGTCCATATTTTTAAAACCTCTCCTGATAAATAAAGTGAGCCTGTAATTAGAATTATCTCATTTTTAGATAAATCTACTGCATACTCAATAGCTTTTTTACATTTTCTATAAAAATATTATTTTTAATATATTCTTTGTCTATGCTTCTTGAAACACCGCTGTAGGTAAATATTACTTTTTTGGAATTATCTTTTACGATGTTTATCATTTTATCCAAATTCTTATCTTTCATTGCTGAGAAAATTGTAATTATGTCTTTATCTGGGAAAAGCTCTTTTATTTCTTCATATGTTTTTATCAAGCTATCTTCATTGTGAGCTCCGTCTAATATTATTAAAGGGTTTTCAGATAAAATCTGCATCCTTGCAGGCCAGTATGTTGAGGAAACTGCTTTTTTTATTTTGTCTTCATCTATTTCTAATTTATTTTTTTCAGAAAAAACTAAAAAGGCAGTTAAAGCAGATGCGAGGTTGAAAGTTTGCCTTTTTCCAAGTAAGGAAGGTTTTAAGTCTTCCAGTTTATAGCTTTTAAATTTATAATTAACCAGTTCATTTTTATATTCTACAAAAAAATCACTGCCAAGCTGATAAATCTCTTTTACCTCTTTTTTTAAAGCCTCATTTAATATCTCTTTTTGCTGTGAGCCGATAATTAAAGGTTTGTCAGGTCTTGCTATACCAACTTTTTCAAAAGCGATTTTTTCTATGCTGTCTCCAAGTAAATGTGTATGGTCTAAAGAAACATTTGTAATTATTGAAACTTCAGGGTTAACTATGTTTGTAGAATCCCATCTTCCTCCAAGACCAACTTCAAGTATAGCTATATCAACCTTTTCATCTAAGAAATATTTAAATGCAAGTAAGGTAGAGCTTTCAAAGTATGTTAAATCATATTTTTCTATAATTGGTTTTAACTGGTTCATATAATATTCTAACTTTTCATCAGATATGTTTTTTCTGTTTATCTGCCATCTTTCGTTTTCTTCTACTAAATGTGGAGATGTGAAAAGTCCTGTTTTTAAACCATTACTCCTAAACAAACTTTCTAAAAAAGCAGCAGTTGAGCCTTTTCCGTTTGTCCCGCTAATTAAAATAGACTTAAAGTTTTCCTGAGGATTTCCAATCTCTTTGCAGCTTTTTTTATTCTTTCAAGGCCGGGCTGTATATTGAAAACTTTTTTGTTGAAAAGGCTGTATAGTTTCAATATTCTTAACTGTTTTGTTCTTCTTTTAAAAGATTTTCTAAGTTTAATACTATCCCGTCTAAAACTTCTATATTACTGTTATATTCTGTTATTATCCAGTTTTTACCTTTCTCGGCAACGATTATTTTTTGGGGATTGGTTAAAATCCATATTACTTTTTTAATACCACTTTTTAAAAGTTTATCTGTTTTTTCAATATAATAGTTGTCTCCCATTTTCGAAAGGTCGGCTTTTGTGTCAACTTCAATTACAACCTCTGGTGGAACTTTTAGATAAGTTCCTTCTGGCTTCTTTAATTTTTCTTTGCTCACAACTGCAATGTCTAAATTCAGCCATTTTCCCTGTCTTTTCGGCGTGTAGAAATATCCAACTTCATTTGCCAAAACTTTGTATTTTTTGTAATTTAGATTTAAATGTAAAAATCTTATTATTGTATCTATTATCCATGCCTGTAAATCACTGCTTCCCATTACAGCCTCCGGCGGTAGTTCTCCAGATAAAACCTTTTTATAGTCTTTGTAATATATCTTTTTATTTCCAAGTATCTCATATACCAAGTTCTCTGGTATTTTCTTTCTACCTCTTTTTGTTTTTTTCTTTTCTAAAACAATGTTCATTTTAAACCTCTGAAGGTTTTTTCTTCATAAAATAAATTATAATGCCAAATCCTGCTATTACCATTAAAAGAGTTATTATCTGGTTCCATGTCAGTCCTATCACTGGAAGAGGAGGCGTCACACCTCTCCAAAACTCAAGTAAAAATCTTTCAAATCCGTAAAATATTAGATAAAAGGCAAATATCTGACCGTCAAACTTCTTATATTTATACATTAAAAATAAAACTGCAAAAATCAGAAAATTGCCTAATGCTTCTGCCGGCTGTGTAGGATAAAGAGGTAT
>NZ_ABHJ01000044.1:0-4574 GCF_000171895.1 Hydrogenivirga sp. 128-5-R1-1 | reverse complement strand
AGACCCAGAAATAAGATTTTTACCAAGTGGTTCACAGGTGACATCTTTTTCCATTGCTGTAAACAGAGCTTATAAAACAAAAGACAGCGATGAATGGAAAGAAGAAACTTATTTCTTTGATATTGAGACATTTGGTTTTTTAGCAGAAAGACTTGGCAGACAGCTCAGCAAAGGTACACAAATTCTTGTAGAAGGAAGCTTGAGGCAGGATAGATGGGAATCTCAAAGTGGTGATAAAAGGTCAAAAGTTAAAGTAGTTGCCGATAAAGTCAGCATTTTAAATGCTCCTTCTCAAACACAGGCTAAGCCATCTAATGAAAAAGAGGAAAGTCTGGATTTACCTGAAGATATAGAAGATATATCTTCAGATGAAGATGTTCCATTTTAAAATTAAAAACAAAGGAGGTATATAAAAATTGGCAAATAATCCAGCTCAAAAACCATTTTTCCAAAAAAGAAAAAAATACTGTAAATTCTGTGCAGAAGGTATAGAACCAGATTACAAGAATATTGATATATTAAAAGAATTTATTTCTGAAAGAGGAAAAATTGTTCCAAGCAGAATTTCAGGAACTTGTGGAAAACACCAGAGAAAATTAGCAGTTGCTATAAAAAGAGCCAGACAACTTGCATTATTACCGTATGTAATAGTTTAAGGAGGTAAAGTAGATGAAGGTAATACTTGTTAAAGACGTTGAAGGTTGGGGTACTTTAGGTGATGTAATAGATGTTAAACCTGGTTTTGCCAGAAACTATTTAATCCCTCAAGGTCTTGCATATCCAGCAACTGATAATTATATAAAACACGTTCAAGAAATATTAAGACAAAAATCAAGAAAATTAGAAAGAGAAAAAGAAAAAGCTCAAAAATTGGCAGAGCAGTTAGATGGACTTGAGATTGAAATAGAAAGACCAGTAGGTCCTACAGGAAAGATGTACGGTTCTGTTTCTTCTACTGACATTGTAAACACAATTAAAGAGAAAACAGATATTGAGCTTGATAAGAAAAAGGTTATGCTCAGAAACCCTATCAGAGATTTGGGAGCTTACAACATTACACTAAGACTTCATCCTGAAGTTTCAGCAAAAATAAAATTACATGTGATACCACAACAGCAGTAAAATGGAAACTTTTATAGATAGTCCTCTCCCTCATGATGATGAAGCGGAGAGGGCTGTTTTAGGTTCTATTCTTATAGACCCATCTGTAGTAGACACTGTTATCAATATTCTAAAACCTGATGATTTTTACAATATAAAAAACAAAGTTCTTTATGAAGGAATTATAGAATTAGTTCAAGAAGGTGTTGTTCCTGAACCTATCGTTTTAAGACATCATCTTGAAAAAAAAGGCAAATTAAAATTACTTGGAAATGAAAATTACATAACTTTTGTTATGTCAGATGCTGCACCACAAAATGTTTTAGAAAAAATAGCAAATCAGTTAAAAGAAAAATCTATTGCGAGAAATCTTATTCAAATTGCCAAAAATATCTTGATAAAATCAAAAGAAGTAAAAGATGTTAACGAGTTAATAGAAGAAGCAGAAAATCAAATTTTCAAACTATCTGAGGAAAAAAATATATCAGATTATTATCCACTTGGAGAAATATTAAAACAAACGTTAAAAATAATAAATGAACTTTCTAAAAAGGAAACTATTGTTACTGGACTTCCTTCTGGGTTTTACGAACTTGATAGATTAACAACAGGTTTTCATCCTGGAGATTTAATAATAGTTGCAGCAAGACCTGCAATGGGGAAAACATCTTTTGCACTTTCAATTTTACACAATGTTTCTATAGTTGAAAATAAACCATCTGCCTTTTTTTCTCTGGAAATGTCAAAAGAGCAAATTGCAATGAGGCTTTTATGTAATGAAACAAAAATACCTCTTAGAAAAGTAAGGTCTGGTTTTTTAACAAAAGAAGAGCTTGAAAAAATTACAGAGAAATCACTGGAAATGGCTTCTGCTCCTATTTATGTAGATGATACAGCATCTTTGTCAATTCTTGACTTACGTGCAAAAGCAAGGAAATTAAAAAGGGAAAAAGATATTCAGCTTGTTGTTGTAGATTATCTTCAACTTATGCGTTCTTCAAGAAGAGTGGAAAACCGTCAGCAGGAAGTTGCAGAGATATCACGGGGTTTAAAAGGACTTGCTAAAGACCTAAATATTCCAGTTATAGCCCTTGCACAGCTTTCAAGACAGGCAGAGTTAAGAAGTGATAAAAGACCTCAGCTTGCAGACCTGAGGGAAAGTGGCAGTATAGAACAAGATGCAGACATGGTTATGTTTATTCATCGTCCAGAATATTACAAGAAAAACCCTACCCCTGAAGAAGAAGGCATTGCAGAGATAATTATAGCAAAACAGAGAAATGGACCTACAGGCACAGTGAAACTTGCATTTATAAAAGAAATTACACGTTTTGAAAATCTGGCAAAGGATTATTTCCAGAGTTTAGATGAAGAACCATCTGGCAAAAAAGAGAAAAAAGAAGAAGAAAGTACCTTTACAGACCTTGTGGAAGAAGATTCAATTTTTGATACGTTAGAAGAAGAAGATATACCGGATATGTAAAAATGGGAATATTAACTGTCTTGTTGGAGCATATAGGAAGTATAACATTGCTGTTTTTAGAAACATTAAAGTTTGTTTTTATAAAACCTCCCAAAATAAAACATATTATTAAACAGATAGCTGTAATAGGTGCTGATGCTGCCCCTCTTATTATAATTACAGGGTTTTTTACAGGTGGTGTACTTGTTGTTGAGACATATCCCACATTCCACAAATTTAACGCAGAATTTTTAATAGGTGCTCTTGTTTCTTTGTCTTTATCAAGAGAGTTGTCTCCTGTTCTTGTAGCCCTTCTTGTTACAGCAAGGTCTGGCTCTGCAATGGCTGCAAATATAGGAACAATGAGAATTACAGAGCAGATAGATGCACTTGAAGTACTTGCTGTAAATCCTGTTAGATACTTGATAGCTCCAAGAATTATAGCATCTGTATTTGTAGTTCCATCTTTAACGATTTTGTCAATAGCTTCAGGTATAGCCGGCGGTTATTTTGTTGCTACAGAGCTTTATAGCGTAAATTCTTTTATGTTTATTGAGAAAATGAAAGATTTAACAGAATTTTACGACATTTTAGGAGGGATATATAAATCAATAGCTTTTGGAGTTCTTTTAACTATTGTTTCCTGCTATTTTGGATACGTAGCAAAAGGTGGTGCTGAAGGTGTTGGACGAGCAACAACCACAGCTGTTGTTACATCTTCTGTTTTGATATTAATAGTGGATTATTTCTTGACAGCTTTGATATACTAATACAAAACTTTAGGAGGTAAGGCAGAATGAAAAAAGTTTTAGCAGTAGCAACTTTAAGTTTATCACTTGCAGCTTCAAGTATGGCAATTACCAAGTCTCAAGCCGTAAAAGAAATTCAAAAATACATTGGCGGTTCAAACCATGTTTCAAAGGTAGTAGTATGTGAAACCAAAAAATACTTTGTTGGTGAAGCTATACTTGAAGGATATGAAAAACTTCCAAATACTATTAGAAAAGTATATGTAAATAAAAAAGATGGTACTATCCTGCCAACAATGTCAGAACATTCTGATTACTGCTATATGCTTAAAAAATAATGAATAAAAAAATTGCTGTATTAACAAGTGGGGGCGATGCCCCCGGATTAAATGCAGCTATCAGAGCTGTAGTAAGAGCTGGTAATTATTATGGATACGAAGTTATAGGTATTAAAAGAGGTTTTAAAGGCTTAATAGAAAAAGAGTTTGAGATTTTAGACGCAAGAAAGGTTTCAGGTTTTTTAAATATAGGTGGAACATTTTTACTCACAGCAAGGGAAAAAAGATTTTATTATAAAGAATACAGGAAAAAAGCAGTAGAAAATCTAAAAGAGAAAAATATTGAAGCTCTTTTTGTTATTGGGGGA
The DNA here is from genome assembly GCF_000171895.1 of Hydrogenivirga sp. 128-5-R1-1. Classification (NCBI taxonomy): domain Bacteria; kingdom Pseudomonadati; phylum Aquificota; class Aquificia; order Aquificales; family Aquificaceae; genus Hydrogenivirga; species Hydrogenivirga sp. 128-5-R1-1. Next base: position 616 of record NZ_ABHJ01000044.1, on the reverse strand, counting down.
AATGGAAGCTTTCAAGCAGCAAATCTATTAGTAAAAGAATTTAACTTTCCGGTTATTGGAATTCCAAAAACTATAGATAATGACACTTATGGAACAGATTATACAATAGGATTTGATACTGCAGTGAATACTGCTGTTGAAGCTGTAGAAAAAATAAAAGATACATCAATGTCCCATGAAAGAGTTTTTATTGTTGAAGTGATGGGAAGAAATAGTGGATTTATTGCACTATCTACAGGTATTGCAACCGGGGCTGATGTTATTTTAATTCCTGAATATCCATTTCCACTGCATGTTATAGTTGACACTATAGTTTCAGGGAGAAAAAGAGGGAAAAACTTTTTTATTATTGTTCTTGCAGAAGGAGTAGCAAAAGCTCAGGAACTTGCCCCTATTGTAGAAAAAGAGCTTTCCAAATACGGAAATTTTGGGGAAGTAAGGTATTCTGTTTTAGGATACATTCAACGAGGAGGTTCGCCTACAGCTTATGATAGAATAATTGCCTCAAAATTTGGTGTTTTTGCAGTTAAGCATTATATAGATGGAAATATAAATTTTATGGTTTCTTTAGAAAATGGTAAGATAATGGCTAAACCATTAAATATTTCATTTAATA